>DLRJ01000158.1:0-20599 GCA_002500485.1 Dehalococcoidia bacterium UBA7891 | reverse complement strand
GGAGAACATTTAGCTCGATATAGTTTTATTGGAACTGAACCAGAGGATGTGATTGAGACCGGACCGGGATGGAAAGACGGAGAGGTAGATCCTCTTCGACTGGTGGAATCTATTCTATCGAAATATAAGGTGGTTAATTCTGGACACCTTCCTCGGTTTATGGGGGGAGCGGTTGGTTATCTCTCCTATGAGGTTGCTCGATATTTTGAGGACATCCCCCATGACAATAAGAATGTTCTTGATGTTCCGGAATCAGTTTTTATGTTGACAAAAACCTTCCTGGTTTTTGACCATGTTCGACATGTGATTCAAGTGGTGAGTCACGTTAAATTGGATGGTGTGGTTGAAGATGAATACGTGAAGGCTACTGAGCGCATTGATGGAATTATAGAGAGACTTAATTCACCGCTTGATCTCTCTGATATTCCCTCTGAATCCGGGTTTGGATCTGGAGATAAAATTTCCAATATGACACCTGACTATCATCAATCCATGGTTGAGGATAGCCAGAAATATGTGGTGGCTGGAGATGTAATCCAAGTTGTGGTTTCTCAACGGTTTTCAAGGCCTTCTTCAGCTCATCCATTTCATATTTATCGCTCCCTCAGAGCTATAAACCCATCTCCATATATGTACTATCTTAATTTGAATGGATTTCAAATAGTTGGAGCTTCACCAGAAATGTTGGTCCAAGTAGAAGGTGGTGTGGTTTCTACGCATCCGATAGCGGGTACCCGGCCTAGGGCGGATAATCCCGAGGAAGACCGTAGGTTGGAACAAGAATTGCTATCTGACGAAAAAGAGAGAGCTGAACATCTCATGTTATTAGATCTTGGTAGAAATGATATCGGACGAGTCAGCGAACCTGGAACTGTTGAGGCTGTAGAAATAATGGGAATAGAAAGATACTCCCATGTTATGCACTTAGTGTCCCACGTGGAAGGGAAACTAAAAGCAGGATATTCAAATTACGATGCTCTTAGAGCGTGTTTCCCCGCAGGGACTGTATCCGGTGCCCCCAAAATAAGGGCTATGGAGATAATTGCAGAATTGGAGGAGGATTCAAGAGGCCCCTATGCCGGAGCTGTTGGTTATTTTGATTTTGTTGGAAATATGGACACTGCCATCACAATAAGGACGCTAGTCTTCAAAGATGGGGTGGCGCATTTTCAGGCAGGAGGAGGGATAGTCTATGATAGCGTACCAGAGACAGAATTTTATGAAACGATTCATAAGGCTGGAGCCCTAATGAGAGCCATAGAAGATGCTGAAAATAAATTGGATGCTCACTAAATGATTCTGCTGATAGATAATTACGACAGCTTTACTTACAATTTGTATCAGTATCTGGCTGAATTGGGAGCTGAAGTTTTTGTTGTCCGAAACGATAAAATCACGTTGCAAGAGATAACTAAAATGGGGCCTGAAAAAATAGTTATATCTCCAGGCCCATGCACTCCTGACAAGGCCGGTATTTCAAACGATGTTATAAAACATTTCGGGCCAACCGTACCAACACTAGGGGTGTGCCTAGGTCATCAATGCGTGGGGCATTCTTATGGTGGGGTGGTTGGTAGTGCAGGAGAAATAATGCACGGCAAGACCTCTGCTGTACATCACGACGGTAAAGGGGTGTTTAACGGATTACCGAATCCATTCAATGCGGTTCGTTACCATTCGCTTGCAATTTTTAAGGAAGATCTTCCTGATGATTTGGAAGTTACCGCTTGGACCGAAAGTGGGTTAATAATGGGCGTTAGGCATAAAAATCATCCTGTGCAAGGGATACAGTTTCATCCTGAATCTATAATGACTGAAAATGGGAAGGAACTTTTGGAAAATTTTTTGAAGTATTAATGACTTTCAAAGGATTAATTTATGATCACTGATTTGATAGAGAAACTGGTTCAAAAGGAGAACCTTACCTTCGATGAAGCCGCTTCTGCAATGACCCTAATAATGGAAGGAGAGGCAACCCCTTCACAGTTCGGCTCATTGGTCACTGCCCTTCGGATGAAGGGGGAAACCGTAGATGAAGTATCAGGTATGGCCTCTGTAATGCGCTCTATGTCTCTGCATGTGGAAACTGAGAGTGATTTAGTTGATACATGTGGTACCGGAGGTGATGGATTTGGGACATTCAACGTGTCTACAGCTGCTGCTTTTGTCGCCGTCGGAGCTGGTGTTCATGTTGCCAAGCATGGGAATCGCGCTATGTCTAGTAAAAGCGGAAGCGCAGATGTTTTGGAGGCGCTTGGAGTTAATATTCAATTGACACCCCAACAAATCGCAACTTGTTTAGAGAAGACTGGATTTGGCTTTATGTTTGCTCAATCTTTTCATCCCTCGATGAAATATGCCGCTCTACCTCGGAGGGAGATGGGTATCCGAACAGTCTTTAATATTTTAGGGCCTCTTACAAATCCCGCAGGCGCAACTCGACAAGTTATTGGAGTCGCCGATCCTTTAGTGGGGGAACTTATGGCGAATGTTCTAAAGAAACTAGATAGTGAAAGAGCATTAATTGTGCACGGGGACGATGGCTTAGATGAAATAACGGTATCTACTACTAGTACCGTGTGGGAACTTAAAGCTAAAGGTGTTAAGACTTATCAGATAAACCCTGAAGATTACCGGATAGAGCTCTCACCCCTTGATCAAATTAAGGCTGATAGTGTCGAGGAGAGCGCAAGTATCATTGGCGACGTATTGTTGGGGAAAACTGGCCCTGCACGAGACATTGTTCTACTTAATGCCGCAGCCTCGATTTTTGTTGCGAAGGAAGGGTCATCCAATTTTGGTCATTGTGTAAGCCTTAGTAAAGACTCGATAGATTCTCTTGAAGCAAGAAAGGCCCTTGATGAACACGTAAAATTAAGTAATTTGATTTAAGTTTAATGATCAATCCTGACACACCTAATATTTTGAAAGAAATTGTCCAAATTAAGCAAGAGAGATTGAAAGCACGTAAAAGGGATATGCCTAGGCAAGAAGTAGAGAGTTTGATATCAAGTCGTGAACGGCCGTTAAATTTTTCTGGTTGTCTGATGGGAGATTCCGTTAGGGTCATTGCAGAGATAAAGAGAGGATCGCCTTCAAAAGGTGTCTTTTCAAAAGGTATCAAAGCTTCTGAACTGGCCGCAGTGTACGCCGAGAATGGTGCGGCAGCAGTTTCCGTTCTTACAAACGAAGATCATTTTTATGGCAGCATAGAAGATTTGCTTGAAGTTCACAATAAAGTTTATCAGTCGGGTGTGCCTGTTTTAAGGAAAGAGTTCATATTTGACCCTTATCAAATCTATGAAGCTCGGGCTTATGGGGCTGACGCAATTTTACTCATTGTATCTATGTTGGATAAAGACCAATTGATAGATTTCACAAACATCGCAACCTCACTATGGATGCAATGTTTGGTTGAGGTGCATGATGAAAAAGAACTTGAATTGGCTGTAGAATCCGGAGCTGAAATCATCGGGATCAACAATAGAGATTTAAGAACGTTCAATACCACACTGGAAACGACCGAAATTTTGGCTCCAAAAGTACCGCTCGGAAAAATTTCAGTTAGTGAAAGTGGTATATCAGATAAGTCTGACATTGAAAGAGTTATGAAAGCAGGAGTGGGCGCGGTTTTGGTGGGAGAATCTTTGGTAACAGCAGATGATCCTGCAATTGCACTTAGGAATTTACTATGACTTTGTTTAAAATATGTGGGTTAAAGGACTCACGAAATGCCCTTGTTGCCCGAGAAAATGGGGCCTCTTTTCTGGGGTTTGTATTTGTGCACGGTGTTAGGCGTGAATTGAGTTTAGATTTGGCAATCCAAATTTTAAATGAATACAGAAATGAATCAGGTCGTGGAGGGCCAGCTTTGGTTGGCTTGTTTGCGAACCAACCGATAGAAGAAGTAAACGAAATCATAAGTCAATGTGGGTTAGATTATGCACAACTATGTGGCGATGAGGATAAATCTTATTGGGATGAAGTTGATGCTGAGGTGATCAAACAAGTTAAAATCGATTTTGGTGTCAATAGTAAATTAATCAATTCGGATTTGGACAACATATCTGGCGCGGGATACATACCTTTGCTAGATAAGTATGAGAAGGGGGCTTTGGGGGGCACGGGTAAAACTTTTGATTGGAATGTGATCGAACAATTCAACTTGTCAGGTAAATTTATATTAGCTGGAGGGCTGGACTCTGAAAACGTATCCCAAGCGATAAGAGTTTCACGACCATGGGCCGTAGATGTATCGACGGGTGTCGAAACTGACGGTGCTAAAGACGAAAGTAAGATATTCGCCTTTGCTGCAGCTGTAAATGATGTTAAGTCATGAATGAGAATGTTGACAGAGATTAACACCTAATTTAACCTGCTATTTTAATATAATCGGAGGAATTCAAAATGTCGTATTCTTTTAACCATGTTCACCTTAAAGCCCCAGACCCTGGTGCAACTGCAGATTGGTATGTGAAAGCTTTTGAGTTTGAAATCATCAATGATGAAAACCCCCGTCCCCAGGGAGACAGATTCATTAGGTGCCGCACTAAGGATGGTATAGCTGTAAATATATCTAGTGATCGAACCGGGGAAGCAATGGGAGTGGGAGACGCCGCAGCTCATTGGGGATTGGAGCACTTCGGAATTGAAGTGGATGACATCGATGCAGAGTTTAAAAGATTGGAAGATTTAGGTGCAAAAATATTAGATGGACCAACCAAGACACCAACCGGTCTAATTATCGGATTTATACAAGCACCGGATGATGTACGCATAGAAGTGATGCAGCTACCTTAATGGAACTAGGTCAGGAACAATGCCAAGAGAAACTTTTTCCCCCAATCCAGCTAATAAGCCATCTGGGTTTTCTCCAATCACCAAATCCGGCAATCTGCTTTTTGTGTCAGGTCAGGTACCTGTAAATTCTAAAGGAGATCTTATCGGGGAAGATGATTGCTATCTCCAAGCCAAACAATGCTTCTTGAATATTGAGAGTGCTTTGGACTCGGTAGGGGCTACTAATGATGATATCGTTAAGATAACAGCATTCATTGTTAGGCCTGAAGATTATTCAAAATATGCAACTCAGAGACTAGAACTGTTTCCGGAAGACGGTCCAGCTAGCAGCACTGTATTTATTAGCGGATTAGTTAGTCCAAAATTCCTTATTGAAATCGAGGCGATTGCAGTTCTGGGATAGGTAAACATGGACGACTGTCTTTTTTGTAAAATCTACGGGGGCGAAATATCTTCCGAAATTTTATATAAAGATGACTATTGTTTTGTTATTAAAGATATTAACCCTGTTGCACCTGTGCATTTGCTGATCATTCCCAGTGTTCATTTGGCATACCTTCAATCTTTTGAAGTCGAAGATTTTAAGATATTAAACTCTATGTACAAGGTCGCTATTGAACTGGCTATTGCGGAGGGAGTATCTGAAAGTGGTTATAGACTCGTGATCAACCAGAAAAGAGATTCTGGGCAACAGGTTTCACATTTGCATTTGCACTTGATTGGCGGACACAATCTAGCAGGTATTGGTTGATAAATGTGACTCGTCAAATTGACAAACTTTATGATCGGGTAGCAGAGATGGTCGCTTCCCTCCCGTTACCCTTAAAGGAACATATAAATCGGACTTGTGATTTGGCCAGAAGGCTAGGCAAAATTCATGGGGTTGATGACAAAAGATGCGCACTAGGCGCACTTGCCCATGATCTAGCAAGGCATCTTGAAGGATCCCAACTTTTAATGCAATCTAGAGAAAAAAATATCCCTTTAAATTCTTATGAACTTGATAGTCCGGTGCTTCTACATGGACCTTTGGCAGCCGTTTGGTTGGAGTCCGACCTAGGATGTGACGATGAAGAAGTGGTAAATTCAGTTAGGTATCACACAACTGGGCGGCCATCCATGACGAATGTCGAAAAAATAGTTTTTATTGCAGACAAGGTAGAACCAGAAAAATTGACAGGTAATTCAGGACTGATATTGGTCGCAGAAAAAATTGAAGTTGATCTTGATGAGAGTATTTTAGAATATTTGAAATTGAGGATCAGGTCTGTAATGCAACAGAACAAGGTTGTTCATCCACTTGCACTTGAAACCTGGAACTACCTAATACAAGAAGAGTGAAATGTTTTTACGAACGTCCTGATTCTATTACTACAATTTCTGCATCCGCCACACCGTTGTCAATCGTAATAACAGCCATAGTTCCGTCCACCATAAATGATTTATATCCTTGGCCCGGATTTACAAACAAGGTACCGCTAATATTTTGTATTAGAGGTTCATGAGTGTGCCCAAACAGAATTATATCTAAAGCCTCATCAAAATCCTTAAATAGCTCCGAAGGCGGAAATTCAGGTCCTCCCCAAGCTGGGTGAGTGATACCTATCTTTATTTTCTCAACTTCTATGACTTGGGTGTACGGAAGGCTTTCCCGCAAATCCACGGGATCAGAGTTTCCATGCACTATTAACCCCCTCTTTGCTGATTTCAAAAATCCTTCCACAACTGGTTGTCGGACTATATCTCCGCAATGAATCGCTATGTCACATTCAGCCACTAAAGTGCGCATATCTGGGTGAATATCGTGCCATTCATAACAATGCGTGTCTGAAATGACCGCTATTTTAATAGGCATAGTTTGTCTTTTTGTCAATTTGGTTAAAAGCCTGACTTCACCCTGTCTAATATGGAATGGGCTACATCATACTTAGACATTAATGGAAGAGATTCAATGTTCCCATTTGAGTGGATGATGGTTACTTTATTTGTGTCTACTGAGAACCCGCTGTCCTTTGCAGTAATGTCATTTGCGACAATAAAGTCTAGGTTTTTAGATTTGATTTTTACTTTGCTGTTTTCTATGAGATCCTCACTCTCCGCTGCAAACCCGACTTTAATAAGGCTGTCATTTTTAATACTGGCAATAATGTCAGGGTTTTTTACCAATTTTAATGACCAAGTATCAGAAGTACTTTTTTTGGCTTTGGAATCCAATTTTTCCAAAGGTCTCCAATCAGCGACGGCCGCTGCCATTATCAGGGCGTCGGCTCCATCGCATTCGGTATCGATCACTTTTTTCATTTCCTCTGTGCTTTGAATTTTGGTCACCAAAATACCCACAGGTTTTGGTAAAGCATTAGGAGCTGCAACTAGGCTAACGATAGCGCCCCGATCTCTCGCTGCCTCTGCAATCGCGTAGCCCATTTTTCCTGATGAACGGTTGGTGATATTTCTTACTGGGTCTATCGCTTCTTCAGTTCCTCCAGCACTCACGACAATTTTCTTACCTGACAAGTCCCCATCCTTACCTAATATCATATTGGCCGAACTAATTATGTCAGAGGGTTCAACCATCCTTCCTTGTCCGATAAGGCCTGAGGCAAGCCTCCCATTGGCTGGGCCTGCAATAAAAACTCCCCTGGTTACAAGTTTGGTCACATTTGCTTGGGTAGCTGCGTTATCAAACATGTTGGCATCCATTGCAGGGGCGATAATAATTGGAGCCCTAGTTGCTAAAATAGTGGTGGTCAGAACATCATCAGAAATACCATTGGCAATTTTGGCTATTGTGTTCGCTGTTGTAGGGGCAACTATTATTATATCAGCGGTTTCCGCGAGTGCTACATGGTTTATTGAAAGCTCAGATTCCGGTGAATATAGGTCGGTAAATACCGATCTGTGAGTTATACTTCTGAAAGTCAATTCTGATACAAATTGGGTTGCAGCACTTGTCAGTACTACGTCTACTAATGCGCCGCTCTGAACAAGTTTGCTCGCGAGGTCAGCAGCTTTATAGCACGCTATGCTACCCGTTACGCCCAGTACGACTCTTTTGTTGTTAAGAGGAGATGGCATTTCGCTACCTTTAGTTAATGTTAAGGGAATGAACTATTTGCAAACCCTTAAGAGTGAGGTCCGGATCTATGTAATCAAATTCCCCAACTTGGTCTTTTACTATGGTTGCTTGACCCCCTGTTGCAATAACAGTTGCCTCAGTTCCTAGCTCTTTTTTGAATCTGGCTATCATACCTTTTATAAGTTCTGAATAACCGAATACAAGACCAGATTGTATCGAATGGGTCGTATTCTTTCCGATCGCTTGACCTGGGGCGTTTAGTTCCACTTTTCTAAGTTGAGAGGTGGCCCTATAAAGAGAATCGGCAGAAACAATCATTCCGGGGGCTATTGCTCCTCCGAGATATTCCGCTCGTTCGTTGACTGCATCGAAAACCGTGGCGGTTCCCAAATCAACTATGATGCATGGCCCACCGTATATATGGTGCGCCGCCGCTGCATCTACTATTCGATCGGTTCCCACATCTCTGGGGCTATCATAGAGGACCTTTATTCCAGTTTTGGTTCCTGCCACAACTGTCAGTGGGTTGACATCAATATATATCCTACACAGGGATTCGAAAGTAGTTGTCAGAGGAGGAACCACGCTACAGATAGTTGCTGCGTCAATTTGAGCAATTTCTACGTTGTTGTATGACATAACTTGCTTTAGCAACAAACCATATTCATCTGAGGTCTTTTGCGAGTCAGTTGAGAATCTCCATGTTGAGACAAGTTCAGATTCTCGAAATAGGCCTATCGTTATGTTGGTATTACCAATATCAATAGCAATCAGCATGGTGTCAGCATGATCTCAGTTATTTTTTGCGAGTCACGTAATTTTTGTTTCTAGCCCAATTTGATTTTAACAGGTTACTTGACTCAAGTAGTTTATCAATAGTCGGGTACAGAGAATCCCTCAGTCTTTGGAAGCCCAAAACTTTTGCTGCTTGAGTGGCTGCGGATTGGCCCGACAATTGGTCTTTTTCTTTACTTTTCCAAGCTGTATCAACTTCTGATTCCCAGCCTTCCGGCAATTGACTAGAATCTTGATTTGACTCCTCTGGTTGAAAACTAATAATTCTGGGACTTACTGAAGGTATACGAGGGGGGTCAGAATTTTCGTGGGTGTTGGAAGTTTGTGCCTCATTAGTTCTGATTGACACCGTGAAATCGGTGCCTTCGCGAAAGGTGACTTCTATTTCATCCCTTGAGGCTAAAAAATCTCTAAATGATCTAAATCCGAGTTCTTTATAGTCAAACCCTGGGTCTATACGAGTCATAGTTTGGGCCAATTTCGTTCCTAATGAGTTGCCATCGTTTTCGGCGGTGGCTTCTACAGCCTTCATTAGCAATTGACTGACAGATTTTTCATTATCTAACCCATCCGGTACAGAAACGACTGGCTTTCGTTCTCGATATGGCGCGGGTTTTCTGTAATTGTTTTTTGTTTGGGGTACTGATTTTTGAGCCACGGCAGGGGCAGATTGAAGATCCAAAAATATGTACTTGTCGCATGATTTCACCATGGTGGTTGATGTTACAGCTTTTCTACCTGCACCTATTACACCTTTACCAGCACCCCGCAGATGAGTAACCAAAGGCACGAAGTCACTATCTGAGGACACAATGACAAAAGAATCGACCTGCCCACTATGAAGAATCTCTACGGCATCGATGGTAAGTTTTATGTCGCAGGAGTTCTTGCCCGATTTCACTGATCTGTAGTTATGTACAGCCTCTATCCCTAGTTCAATCAATCTTTCTTGACCTTTTCTCTGTGATGACCAATCGGCGTAGGCACGTTTTATGATGATGCGTCCCATACCAGATACCTGTTCCACCAGGTATTGTAGGGAATCAACTCCTACGTTTTCGTAATCTACTAATAATGCAATATTTGAATCAGTCAATGGAATCCCGCCGCTCGGCTAAGTGTAAGAAAAGTTAAAAAGCGTCTCCAATTATACCATCCAGAGATACTCTTAATTGTTGTTAAATCATAATTTAAACACTATGTTTAGTTATATTGCCGTTAGTTGATGCCTAAATTACGTGATGCTATAATTCTGAAAATGATGAATTTCATGTATAAAAAGGTGTTGAAAATAACCTGTTCCTGTAGGAACTAGATTTAAGGCTGTCAACGCTGTAAAACTAGGCCGCAGGTGTATATAGAGCCCCGCCCAAAGCTTTGAAGCGTTGGTAGCGGGGCTCTATATATTAACGAGAAAATTTATGGAGGATAGTTTTGGCTACAAAAACACCATCACTAGCACTGACCCCATACCAGGTCAATAGATACAGCAGACACATCATAATGCCACAGGTAGGGAGTGTCGGTCAGAGGAAATTGATTGACGCCAAAGTACTCATGGTTGGTGCGGGTGGATTAGGATCCCCTATTTCAATATACCTAACGCTAGCTGGCGTTGGTACTGTCGGGTTGGTTGATTTCGATGATGTTGATGTGACTAACTTGCAGCGGCAGATACTTCATTTTAATGATGATATTGGTAGGCCCAAAGTTGATTCGGCTGTTGAAACCCTTAAAGCTTATAACCCTGACACCAATGTGAATGTGCATGAAGAACCTATTTCATCGATAAATGCCATGGAAATAATGAAAGATTATGACATTATTGTGAATGGTGCAGATAATTTCCCTACTAGATATTTGGTTAATGATGCGGCTTATCTTCTGGGGAAACCTCTGGTTGACGGTAGTATTTTGTTATTCGATGGACAGGCGACGACCTATTTGCCAGGTAATGGTTGCTATCGATGCCTATTTCCAACACCTCCTCCTCCAGGGGAAGTTCCTAGTTGTGCTGAAGCCGGGGTTTTGGGGATGCTTCCAGGTATGATTGGAACTATACAAGCTACCGAGGTAGTGAAATTGATTCTCGGAGTTGGAGATTCATTAAGCGGCCGGCTTTTGCTTGTAGACGCTTTAAGTATGGAATTTAGAACCGTAAAACTTAGGAGAAATCCAGATTGCCCGTTATGTGGAGACAATCCAACCGTAACAGAGTTGATTGACTACATAGCCTTTTGTGGCGGTGCCCCACTGACAGGATGATTTCCGATTTGGTGGTAAGTTTAGGACAGGCTACATCATGTAGTTCACAATTGGGTCTTCCAATTCTTCTACGGAATTGAATGAAACAGTCTGTTGAGACTATATGGACAGGTAGATTACTACCGATGCGTATCTTTGGACCATATATTCCGTTTACTGTTCGTTGAGTGAGAGATATTATATTCAGCCATATACAGTGTTACCTTAAGACACCTTTAGGAATTCGATATCGTGAAAATATATACCAGAGCAGGCGATAAAGGGGAGACGGGGCTATTTTTTGGTGGCAGGGTTTCCAAAAATGATCCACGGTGTGAAGCTTACGGCTCAGTCGACCATGTTGTATCTGCTATGGGAACGGCTCGTGCTTTCTGCAAGGATGAGAAAGTCAAAAGAATAATCATTGATATACAGAATCAGCTTTTCACAGTTGGGGCAGAATTAGCTACCCTGCCTGAGAACTATGACACTATGAAAGACTCATACAAAATTATCGTTCCTGAAATGGTAATTGAACTTGAACAATTAATTGATGAGTTGGACTCAGAAGTAAAATTACCACCAAGTTTCATTTTACCTGGGGCTTCACCCGGTTCCGCGGTTTTAGATTTGGCAAGAACTGCGTTGCGTGAGGCTGAAAGGAGAATCCTTGATGTGGAGGAATTGGGCCAACTGGTGAACAGGCAAATAATACCCTACATCAACAGGCTTTCAGACCTTCTATTTATGCTGGCAAGGTATGAGGATAGGGATTTACCAGATGAATTAATAACGGGCCAAAAAATAAATGAATGAATCCAGTTCGGACAGGCCTAAAATAGCAGTTATTGATTATCAGGCAGGGAATTTAAGAAGTGTTGAAAAGGCATTGGTTCGAACTGGCGCTGATGCCTTAGTAACGTCAAATCCAAGTGCTATCGAATCTTGTGATGGAATCGTTTTTCCCGGCCAGGGCGCATGTGATAGTTCTATGATTAATTTGAAAAACCGGTCTCTAGACAAGTTGATATTGCAATTGATTGCAGCAAAAAAACCTTTTATGGGGGTTTGTTTGGGATTGCAACTTCTTTTGGAAACTTCGGAGGAAGGTGAAGAAAAATGTCTTGGTCTGATTGCAGGTACTGTAAAACGGTTTCCTGAGGGAAAGAAGATCCCACATATGGGATGGAACGAAGTAAATATAAAATCGGATCACCCTGTATTAGCAACTCTACCAAATAATTCTCATTTTTATTTTGTCCACAGCTATTATGCAGACCCCACTGATAAAAACATAATTGCTGCCACTACAAAATATGGTGTGGAGTTCTGTAGTGCCGTTGCATTTCAAAATGTGGTCGCTGTTCAATTTCACCCTGAAAAAAGCGGTGATATAGGACTTGAAATATATAAAAATTTTGTTGAATTTACTAAAGCCTCCATGGGTACATCATCTCAATGAAAGTGATACCTGCAATTGATATTCGAGGAGGTTCTTGTGTCAGATTGCTTCAGGGGGATTATTCTCAAGAGACAATTTTTGCTGAAGACCCATTGGAAATGGCTATCAAATGGATACAGCAGGGAGCTGAATATCTACATATTGTCGACTTAGATGGAGCACGCGAAGGCTCTGCTGTGAACATGGAAATAATTTCAAAAATATGCTCGGAATCTGCTGTGCCGATTCAACTTGGAGGGGGTATTCGTGATTACGAGACGGCTGCAAGATATATTGAAACTGGAGTTTCACGAGTAATCATGGGAACTTCAGCTGTAGATAGAACAGGCGAATTAGAGCGGATATTAAATACGCTCGGTGACGAATCTTTGATAGTCAGCGTAGATTCTAGAGAGGGGCTGGTTGCATTAGATGGTTGGACTAGAGATAGTGAAATGACAGTAGAAGATGTAATTGAAAATATGGAAGCGATTGGTGTTAAGAGATGTATGTATACCGACATATTAAAGGATGGGACTCTTAGTGAGCCCAATTATGAGGGAGTCAAAAATCTTTTGGCATTTACGAAAATGAAAATAATAGCGGCAGGGGGCATAGCTAGCCTTGACCATCTTAAACAGATGGCGTTATCAGGTGTAGAAGCAGCTATAGTTGGTCGAGCCTTGTACACTGGAGATATCAAATTGCGAGAAGCAATTGATGAGTTAAAATATTCTAATAGATAGAAAAAAATAATTGGTGCAATACATGCCGACAAAAACGAACCAAGACTCTTTTATAGCAGCGAAAAAACTGGATATATATCATATTACTTCGCTTCTTCCTGCTATGCCTTACCATGAAATTGCAGATATAGGATGTGCTGAAGGGGCCCTTTCGGTTCCTCTGGGAAAATTGGTTTATAGAGGAAATGTAGTATCACTGGATCCTATCAAGAAAAACCTTACAACTACACGGCGTGAGTTAAAAAAAGCCAGATTGACAAATGTGAAGGCGACTCATATAACGGATGAGCCTACACTTCCCCTTAAGGATGAAAGCTTGGATGGTGCAATGTCAGCATTTCCCTTCCAGTTTTTTAAGAAGCCCGAACAAACCTTGAAAGACGCTAATAGATGTATGAAGAAAGGTGCTTGGTTGTCAGTTATAGAATGGCATCCAGATTTTCTTGAGTACGGACCTGCCAGTAAAAACCGGGTTCAACCAACTGACCTGAGAGGGAAAATAGAAAAAGCAGGATTCAAATTCTACATTAGGCACAATTTGTCAGATATGGCTTATATGATGATTTTTTCCAAATGATCGATAGGTCAATGAGATGCTTACAAAGAGGATAATACCGTGCCTGGATGTTGATAACGGTAGGGTGGTAA
This sequence comes from Dehalococcoidia bacterium UBA7891, assembly GCA_002500485.1. Lineage (GTDB taxonomy): Bacteria > Chloroflexota > Dehalococcoidia > Lucifugimonadales > UBA826 > UBA11996. The sequence goes on along the minus strand of DLRJ01000158.1, from coordinate 6,849 downwards.
AAGGTGTCGGTTTTATAAACTTGAGAGATGCTGGTGATCCATCTGAATTGGCTAAATTTTACGATAGAGAAGGTGCGGATGAACTGATATTTCTAGACATAACTGCATCCTCAGACAATAGAGACACAATGGTTGAAGTTGTCAAGGAAGTGTCAGAAGAAGTGTTTATTCCATTGACCGTTGGTGGTGGTATTCGGCAAGTATCAGATGTAAGGAAGATGTTAGAAGCAGGAGCAGACAAAGTCTCATTAAATACTGCGGCTCTAGGAGACCCTAATTTAGTTAAGGAATCAGCTCGCTTTTTCGGCTCACAGTGTATCGTGGTGGCGATAGATGCGAAAAGGATTTCTGATCCATCCAACTCTGATTCATATCACAATGCGAGTGTGAATGAGACTCTAAAATCGGACGGAAATACAATTTGGGAGGTCTACACGCATGGAGGGAGGCAACCCACCGGGGTGGATGTTATAAAGTGGTCAAGGGAAGTGGCAGAATTGGGAGCGGGTGAGATACTTCTAACCAGTATGGACACGGATGGACATGAGTCTGGGTATGATTTGGAGCTGCTACAATTAGTGAGCACATCCGTTTCTATACCTGTGATTGCAAGTGGTGGCGCAGGGAATCTAGAACATTTGAGACAGGCTATTGAAGTGGGTCGAGCAGATGCGGTTTTAGCTGCCAGTATATTCCATTTTGGAACTTTTTCTATTTCGCAGGCAAAAGAATACTTGTTAGATCGTAATATTCCTATAAGACCCATGCGTTAAATAGTGTGGAATGAAAACGGTAAGGGTGATTACATGTCTACTATACAGTTTGATGAAAAAGGTTTAATCCCGGCAGTCGTCCAAGACCATCAAACACGTAAACTATTGATGGTTGCCTATATGAATCGAGAATCACTTGCTAAGACATTAGAGAGTAAGGAGGCTTGGTTTTATAGTAGGAGCAGGGAAAACCTCTGGCATAAAGGGGAAACTTCAGGGAACTTTTTGATCGTCAGGTCAATAAAGCTTGATTGCGATGGAGACACCTTGTTGCTAGAAGTTGATCCTAAGGGCCCGGCTTGCCATACGGGTGCGGAAAGTTGCTTCAATACCGATTTATCAGATCTAGATAATTGCAATTTCATAGGTGCTGATACTGACTTGAATGTTTTCAGGGATTTATTTTCCATTATCGAGGATCGTAAGTTAAATCCCAAAAATGCTAGCTACACTAACAAATTGTTTGATGAAGGGGTTAATCGTATTGCCCAGAAGGTGGTAGAGGAGGCAGGGGAAACCGCTATAGCAGGAGTGACTGGCCAAAAAGAAGAATTGGCCTCAGAAATTTCTGATCTCATCTACCACGTTTTTGTCCTTATTTCGGCCAACAATATGTCTCTCGAGCAGGTGTTCGCTGAATTGTCTAAGAGAAGAGAATCTGGTAATTAATACCTACATAGACTTGGCATCTGTAGATATGGCTAATTTCATAGCGCTGATGGCAACTTCAATCTGATCATCGTCTGGAATTTTTGTTGTTAGGGATTGCAGTAGTAAATTAGGGATTGATAGTTTAGAGACCCATTTATTGGTTTCATACTTACTGTTAAATCGAATAAATTCGTAGCTTAAACTAGCTATTAAAGGAATCAAAACGATTCGTGATCCAATCACCATCCACAATGGATCCCTCGGTATAAAAGTAAAGACCACTATGGCTATCACCATAATAGTGAGCAAGAATGCCGTTCCACACCTTGGGTGCGCTGTGGGGTATTTTCGAATCTCCTCGATGGTTAAGGGTTTGCCTTTTTCCTGCGCATGGACTGCCATATGTTCGGCACCGTGATACATATAAACTCTTCTAATATCTGGCATTAGACTAATAGCAGTTACATATACAAGGAAAACAAGCAGCCTGATAATGCCTTCGGCTACGTTGCTTATAACGTCAGATCCTAAAATGCCTTCAAATGGCTTGCTCACCAATAATGGCAATATGAAGAAAATTCCGACAGCTATACTCAAAGAAACCAAAATCATCATTACGGATGAAAATTTACTTGGAGGGGTGTCCTCTTCTTGGTTGGCAACCTGCGACGAGTAATTTAATGCATCCATTCCTAATGATAAAGTTTCTGCCAATGCCAGAATCCCTCTAATGATCGGGATAGATCTTAGTTTTCCTGTGAAAAGAGTATTGATTTTTTTGACTTTCGTTACGATTTCACCTGAAGGAGATCTTACAGCAATTGCAACGTTATTCTGGCCCCGTATCATTATTCCTTCAAGGACAGCTTGACCACCATATCTGGGGGCAACCTTACCCGTGTCAAAAAAAAAGGGTGAGAAATTTCTCACCCTTTCACTAATCAAGAATTACCTCTCATTGTAGGTTGTACCGACGCCTCAGCCGCTCAACTCGGCCTTCTGTGTCTACTATTCTTTGCTCACCGGTAAAAAATGGGTGACAGGAAGAGCATATTTCTACTCTTAGTTCAGGTTTAGTCGCTCCCGTAATGAAGGTTTCACCACAAGAGCAAACCACTGTAGCTTCATTGTAATATTCTGGGTGTATTTCGGATTTCATTCTGTTTAGTTCCTAGGCTGGGTAAACGCTAGCGCATTTCTTACCATTCGGGAAATATTCAAATTTCACCGAACCATTAATTAATGAGAACAGAGTGTGATCCTTGCCTAGTCCCACATTATACCCTGGATGTATTCTGGTACCTCTTTGCCTGACCAATATAGATCCTGCAGTGACTACCTGAGTATCGTATTTTTTAACGCCCAATCGTTTAGATTTACTATCTCTTCCATTACGGGTACTTCCTCCACCTTTCTTATGGGCCATGGGTCTTACTCCTGCGGTTGTGTCTTAGCTGACTGATATGTCAGTAATTCTTAGATCAGTAAAATTTTGGCGGTGACCGTTTTTCCTTCTGTAACGAGTCTTGGCCTTGTATTTGAATACAACAATCTTCTTTCCTTTACCCTTGTTAACCACCTCTGCTTGAACTTTAGCTCCTTCCACATTGGGGGTTCCCACGGATGTCTCACCATCAAGAGAAATCAGTTTTACTGATTCAAGGTCGATTGTGTCACCCTCGTCACCTTCTATCGATTCCACTCGGATGGTATCTCCTTCATGGACTCTGTACTGTTTTCCGCCGGTCTCTACTATTGCAAAACTGTTCACTTATATCACCTTCACGATTAATAATTGTATCTATCCTTTATGGGTAACGTCAATTAATTTTTTGCATCTGATCACGAAATACTTTTTCAGGTTTCCAGATCAGTTCCTCTTCATTGAATCTCATGACCGCTACGAGCTTTTCTTCCTCCGTAAGGGCCATGGAAATAGGGCTGTTTATTTCCAATTTATGATTCCCTTCTGCTGGTATTGAGATACCATTTTGAACTTTTTGGGTCTCATCAAAATTTAATTGTAGTTTTGGTATCGGATCTAGAACGGTTTCTAGCTTGTGCAAAAAAATTCTCGAATTGTTTTTTTGAAAATTAGTTTCAATAAAATCCAGGTTGAAGGAGTCTTCAATGCTGAATTTCCCTACAGATGTTCTAACCAATTCCTTGAGATAAGCACCGCACCCGAGTCGTATGCCCAGATCATTGGCAAAAGTTCTAACGTAGAAACCTTTACTACAGGTAATTTGCAATTCTAGTTCTGGAGATTTGAAATCAGAAATGTACGCGTCGTATAGATTGACTTGTCTAGGGGCTCTGTCAATTGTAATTCCCTTTCTAGCAAGGTTGTAGAGTTTGACCCCATTCACTTTGATGGCGCTGTGCATTGGTGGGATTTGCGATTGGGTGCCTTTGAAAGTTTGAATGGCGGATCGCACATCTGAATCACTTACGATGACTGCAGATTCGGAATTGACGATTTCCCCCTCTCCATCATAGGTATCTGTACTTTTGCCTAATTCTATTATGGCAGCATAGCTTTTATCTAATTCTGTTATATATTCCAGTAATCGTGCTGCTACTCCTAGGGCTACCACCATGACGCCACTTGCTAGAGGATCTAAAGTTCCGCTATGTCCTACTCTTCTTAGCCCACTTACCCGACGTATTCGCCGAATAACGTCCATAGAGGTGATACCAGGTGGCTTATTCACATTTATGATTCCGTTGATAGGCAGAGACATTGGGGACCTATGTATTGTCAGGGGTTTCTATAGATATTGAATCGATGATATTCCTGATCTTTTCGGCCTCATCCAACGATTCGTCCAATACAAATCTGATACTAGGGATGTACTTTATGCTTAAGTCCTTTCTCAGAATTCTTTGTATAAATCTAGAGGCTGAGTTGAGCCCGGAAATAGTGTCTTTTTTTGCTTTGATATCCCCCATCACGGTTACATGGGCGGTCGCATTTTGCATATTCCTAGATGTTGTTACCGAGACAATAGATACCACCTGCGCTAACCTATGATCTTTGACTTCCTCCAGAATAACGCGGCTTATTTCTTTTTTGAGAAGTGAGTTGATACTATCCATACGGTGGTACATAGTCACTCCAGAGCCTAAACGACTTTAGATCGTTTCGGTGTTATAGGCTTCTAGTACGTCGTCGTCTTCGAAATCATTGAATCCATCCACGCTTACCCCACCTTCAAACCCGTTAGCCACTTCTCGTACGTCGTCTTTGAAATGTTTGAGGCTGGATACAGGCCCCATAAAAATTTCAGATCCACCCCTCAGGACACGAATTTTTGAATCCCGTGATATTTTCCCATCACTAACAAATATTCCAGCAACCTTAACCCGTCTTCCTACATTGAACACCGCTCTAACAGAAGCCCGTCCAACGTATACGTCTCCATAGGTGGGTTGGAGCAATCCTTCCAATGCTTTACTAACATCTTCTATGAGATGGTAAATGACATCATATTCCCTTATTTCCACACCTTCTTGTTTTGCTAAAGGCCCGGCACCACCTTCCGGGAGAGTCCTAAATCCAATTACCACCGCGTCTGATGCCACCGCCAGAAGAACATCTCGTTCAGTAATGCCACCGCTTGCGATGTGAATGACATTCACTCGAGAGTCGGCGCTGTTGAGATTTTCTAGCGCTGCTTTAACTGGTTCAATAGTACCTTGTACATCTGTCTTTATAATAAGGTCAACCTGCCTTAGATCACCTGGTACATTTCTGGTGTGGGCGTCTTGGAGTTTGGTTGCCTCTGCTCTAACTTGCCTCTCGTATATATCAACCATTTCTTTAGCGAGCTTATCATTCCCAGCTACCTTAAAAATCGAGCCTGCTTCTGGAATGTCATGAAGTCCCATCACCTCCACAGGTGTGGATGGGTGGGCTGATTTAATGCGATCTCCTTGATCATCAAACATGGCTCTAATCTTTCCGTATGTGTTCCCAATGACCAATATGTCGCCTTGGCTAAGTGTTCCAGTTTGAACCAATAGCGTCGCTATATTTCCTTTGCTTTTATCTTTTCGGGCTTCTACAACCACACCTTGTGCAGTTCTATCCGGATTGGCTTTTAATTCGCTAATTTCAGCAACCAGCTGGATATTTTCCAGCAATTCTGGAACTCCATCACCGGTTATACCTGAGATTGGGATTGAGATTACCTCTCCTCCCCACTCTTCAATAAGCAGGTCTCTTTCTGATAACTGTCTGTACACTTTATCAAGATCTGCGTTAGGGAGATCTTTTTTTGTCACAGCTACAATTATTGGTACATCTGCCGCCCTGGCATGATCTATAGCCTCAATAGTTTGTGGCATCACGCCATCATCTGAGGCTACTACCAGTATTGCAATATCTGTTACCTGGGCCCCTCTTGCTCTCATTGCTGTGAAGGCCTCATGGCCGGGGGTGTCTAAAAACGTTATCGGGGATTCATTGTGTTTTATTTGGTAAGCGGCTATGTGCTGGGTAATTCCTCCTGCTTCTCCATCAACAACGTTAGTTTTTCTGATGCTGTCTAACAAGGTGGTTTTTCCATGGTCAACGTGTCCCAAAATGGTAACTATCGGTGGGCGTGTCGAAAGTTGTTTAGGATCTTCATCCTTGTTGTCGATGACAATAGAATTGGTTTCTGCTCCAGATTCTGCCAATAAAGTGGCTTGGAATCCAAACAACTGGCATACTACCGAGGCAATTTCATGCTCTATCACATCATTGACAGAGAACATGTACCCGCCCCTCATCAAGGCCTTTACAACTTCTACCGCTCCTACATCCAATTGGTCCGCTAAGTCACTGACCATTATCGCAGCCGGTATTTCTATAACTGCAACTGCCTCTTCACCATTTTCGACTTGATCTATTTGACTGCTCATTCATTTCCTCTAGGGCAGATTTTAGACTCACTTTAACTGTGATATTTTGGCAACTCTACCTGGTTACCAATATTCACATAGCAATACCACTTACCTTCTTGGAGCTATTTCCAATTATTAAATAATTTATGGAATTTTTCTGGTTGCCGATATGGCTAAGTTTCACAAGGCTAATTAACGCCTTCTTTTATTATTCCCCTGGCCTTTTTTCTTATTTTGACTTCTTCCTCCCCCACGTCTTTCCCTTCGCCCGGTAACTCCGCTCTTTAATTCGTCTATGTCTTCAGCAAATCTGATTGCCCCCGCTTGTGATGACCCAGCTCCAGACCTATGGACTGACCATATGTTTTCTGGTAGTTCGGATATGGCAGCTGCAGTCTCTTCTGGTTGAGTTCTCTGAATTTCTTCCTCTTCCAATTCCAGCAGTAATAATTCTTCCTCTGGAGTCAAGGCATCTTCAGTCTTGTCTTCCGTGTCTTGGGACTCTGTTTGTAGAATCTCACCAATTTCTTCCACT
>DLRJ01000116.1 GCA_002500485.1 Dehalococcoidia bacterium UBA7891 | reverse complement strand
AGGCGTCCTATGACATTGTCATGTTTAAGTTGATATAAAAGCTCTTCAACTGACTTCTCAAACGTCCATTCTTTCAGCAATATATCACCCTCATCAAAGCGCACCAGAAGCGGCTTTTCATCCACATCAAAGGTGAATGTTTGCTCAGCATCCTTCAACCAAACACTCTCAACTTTTTTGCCCGCACTCGTCGTAATACCAACCTTAATAGGCAAGTGGAAAATAGGAACACCCGTGCTAGTATCTTGCTTTTGCTTAACGGTCATCGAGATGCTCTTTTTTTGAGCATCCCAATCATAGGATACATCAAGCACAGGATGGCCGGGACTTAGTAACCACTGGTCAAAGAACCAGTTATAATCTTTTTTTGTGATCTGCTTTACCTTTTCAAAAAAGTCGCCCGTTGTTACGCTGCTATAAGCATGGGTATTCAAGAAATTTTTCATAATGTCAGTGAACATATCTTTGCCTACCATCTCGCGGAACATGTTTAAAATAACAGCACCTTTTTCATAAGCGTGATGATCAAACATATTATTTGGGTTGTCCCACTTATTGGTGACCACCGGGCGCATGTAGCTTTCTTTTGCTTCATTTAAATATAAAGCTTTGTATTCGTCTAAATAAAGAGCGCCTTCATCAGCCCCAAACGCATGGGCTAAATAAAGATATTCACCATGTGACGAAAAACTCTCAGCCAACCAATTATGCCCCCAGTCTTTATAACCAATAATATCTCCCCACCAGTGGTGAGCAAGTTCGTGGGCGATCAGCCAATCATTTGCACCCTTCTTTTTCCCCTCTCGCTCAACTTTGATCACACCATCTCCTAGCAGGGTTGCTGATGTACTTTCAGCACCGCCGGCACGGCCGGGAACAATAATCTGGTCGTATTTCACAAATGGGTATTTAGTGTCGTAAAGGTCCTCTAAAAAGGCAACAATTTTAGGAGTTGGCTTAAATAGTTCTTTGGCCACCTCTTCATCACCTGGGTAAACCCAATAATGCAGGGGCAGGTCACCGTGTTTGTCTTCAATTACACTGTGCGTACCCGCAACAAAAACATAAAGATAGGTTGGCTGCGGTTTTACCTGGCTCCAATGAAACGTGCGACGCCCTGTTACAGTGTCCTTCGTATCACTGATGAGAGATCCATTCGCCAACACCTTATAAGCCGCTTTTGTTGTAATAATGGTTTCGTGTGTTGCCCAGTCACTGGGGTGATCAAAGGATGGAAACCAGTAACGTGCGCGATCCGGGAAATTAAGGGATTTAATGAGTTGTGGGTTTGTTTCTGTTTTCGGTTGAAAATCCAGCCCAAAGATATTGCCTTCCTTCCTGCTAGCCTTGGTGGGGTCAATGGAAGTATTGGTAGCACTATATGTGATAATTAGTGTCGACTCTTCATCTTTTGCCAGTGCATCATCTAAATCAACGACAAGCTTGCCGTCGCTCTGCGTGTATTTAAGTGCTGATCCATTTTCAGCTTTCACACTGCTAACTTTAAAGGCTTCAGCATCGAGGAAGAGCTTGCTAAAACCATCAACAGTGGCAGAAAAGGTGATCACAGTTTCACCATCAAATGACCGTGTGCTTTCTTCGAGTGACAGTGCGATCCGGTAATGTTTTACGTCAAAATCATGTGTGCGTAATTGTTGTTCCTTACGGCTGTCATAATCTTGTTGATCAGCAGCAATACTCATAGCACTGAATGCTATCATTAGAGCGCAAACAGCCCCGAGTAGCTTTCGTTTAAATGTAATAGACAAAATTGTCCTTCCCATATTTCAAAAATACTGCCCTTAAAACCTTATCTATATAGTTGAGTATGGTTTTCAAGTGATGGGAGTCGTTTCTGCACAATCCCTTCCTGCTTCCACAAAGCCTCTATATCATCCATTTCAATGGGAAGGTTGGTCGACAGGTTTTCAACACCGTCCTTGGTGATAACAACCACATTTTCCATACGAATATATTTCTTCTCAGGTCGAACCCAAATCATCGGGTCAACAGAAAAGACCGTGCCTTCTCGCACTATATTACCTTCAGGGTCTATATCATGAACATTCATTCCAACAGCATGTTGGAGGTGACCTCTGAACTTAAGTGCATCCTCACAGGCTTGGCGGTAAATCTCTTTTGAGAATATCATTTTATCCAAGACCTTACGCATGTCAGCGGCAGTTTCATCAAGAATTTGATCCCAAGAAACACCAGGGCGTAAATGGCGCATAAAGGCCTTGTGATATTCAATGACAAAACCATACAGATCACGCTGATCTTTTGTATATTTACCGTTGATCGGCCACATACGAGCCACATCAGATGTATAATAGTGATAATCAGGTGCTAGATCCATTAGAACAAGGTCACCATCATTCATCGTGTCAGAATTGGCTGAGTAATGGCCTTGCCAAGTATTTTTTCCACTAGCAACAATCGCATGATAACTTAGGCCGCGTGCACCATTATTTTTGAAAACAAAAGATGCTGCTGCTTCAAGCTGGTATTCTTTAACACCAGGCTTGGTTGATCGAATGGCTTCCATAATACCAAGTCCTGCTAACTGACTTGCTTTACGAATGAGATTAATTTCTTTTTCATCTTTAATGGAGCGCAGAACATCTAAAATAGGTGTTAAATCACGGATTTCAAATTGTGGATAGCTAGTCCTAATCCGGTGAATGAGGTGTCCTGCTTTTGAAGGGCGGCTATCGAAAGGATCGACAAGTCTGCGCCCAAATCCAGCAAGGATTTCATCTCGGCTTTGTTGGTACTTTTCGTCAGGACTGTGAGGGACATATAAGGCTGCGACTGGAGAACTCCATAGATTGTAAATTAAATCACTGCCCATTTTTTCTAAGGGTCTAACTGAGTCAACACCTGTTATCTTCTTGACCAGCTCAGCATCCTCATATGAAAGTTGTACAGCATCACTACCACCCTCACCATGTGTTATATAAAGAGTTGTGGTTTTTCGTTTACCGTCTAGCAGCAGATAAGAAGTGGGTACCTCTAGGCCGCTTAGGTAATAAAAAGTATTGCTTTGGCGAAAAACTATAAAGCCCTGAACTTCTTCTGC
>DLRJ01000017.1 GCA_002500485.1 Dehalococcoidia bacterium UBA7891 | reverse complement strand
GTGGATAGAGATAGCTATTAGTAAATCTACGAATTGACACCAGAAAATGATCTAGCCTTTGTAAGAAACGAAAAGAAGAACAGCGCACAGTGAATCCCGTGGTTTACAAGTGTAGTTATGCCGGAGCGGATTCTTGTCACCTCTATAATTGACAAGCATCCTCAGAGGGTGAGATCAAGAGTGCCCTTCCTGTGCTCTGGAGTCCCATGTAAATAGGGGTACACCTTCTGGTTCCCCGGGAGAAGTTAGATTAATGTTTCAGATAAATTAAAATTGTTGCTAGTCAAGTGATGATGTTTCTACGTAAGCGGTTCTGAGTAGAACCGGGAAAAATCGATTGTATGGATTCCGAATAACGGTTTCATAATGAAAAAAGTAAATATTTATACCTGAGGTTGAACACTAAGATTAGAATTACCTATTCACCCTAATCCACAATATGAGAGGCATCCTTGCCTTTTGACATTCCTTCACCACCACCCGGAGACCCAAGCTGGCCTTATGAGATGTACAAGCTGCTGAAGGACGAAGGGGTTACGCAATTCTCTTATGTGCCAGATGCAGGTCATAAGGTTATGATTAATTTATCCCTTGATGATCCGGATGTTCACTCAATCCCTCTGACCACCGAGGAAGAGGGCGTTGCGATGGCGGCGGGTGCTCACTTGGGTGGGCAAAAGCATGTTCTGCTAATGCAGTCATCCGGTGCTGGGAATTGCATCAATATGTTAAGCTTACCACGCATCGGTAAATTCCCGTTCTTGTCGATCGTTTCGATGAGGGGTGATTTTGGCGAAGGCAACCCTTGGCAAATGCCAATGGGTAAGTCGATTCAACCGGTCTTGGAGGCCTGCGAAGTGGTTTGCCTTAAGATTGAAGATTCATCTGAGGTGATATCAACCGTTTCTGCAGCTATGACCATGGCTTTTCAAAGTCAAGAATCTGTTTGTGTGCTGCTGAGCCAGAAAATGCTTGGCATAAAGAAATTTTAGGGAAGGGTCGAGATATGTCTGACTTTACACTCGACCGGAATGTTGTTCTTCCGCTGCTCATTCCGAACCCGCATGATTTCCTGATCGTGACAGGTTTAGCGGGGCCAGCGCGGGATATTGTCCATCTCTGTGGCCCCAATAGCTGTAATTTCTACACTATGGCAGGTGCCATGGGTGGCGCTGTTCCCATGGGACTTGGCCTGGCCTTAGCACAGCCAGACAAGAGGGTGCTGGTTTGCACCGGTGATGGGGAGTTGATGATGAATGTTGGCTCACTGGCTGTGGTCGCAGCAATGAACCCTATGAACTTTGGCATTATATGCGTTGATAATGGCCATTATGGAGAGACGGGCAATCAAATATCTCATACAGGGCTCGGCACCGATTTGGCTGTCATGGCTGCAGGCGCAGGCATTAAGCAAATCTGCACTGTTTTTGACGAAAGTGACATCGGTGTTGCAGCGGACATGATAAAGGTCGGCAACGCTGCTTTCTTTGCCCACCTAAAGGTGCATGATGGACCACCAGCCAACGTCAAACGTTCTCTTGACGCGAACTACACCAAAACAGCCTTCCGCAAGGCATTATTAGGCATCCCTTGACGGTTAATAAAGTTTTGCAACCAAATCACAATTAGTCATCCCGTCAGAACCTTTAAACTGGTCGAACGATCCAATGAAGCAATGAAAAAACCTTCCACAGCGGTCGCAATGAACCTAAAAGTTGTGATAGAAAAGGGAACCTTCTGAGAGCAAACGTACAAACGATGATCATCACAAGGAAGGGGTACGGAACATCACCACCCCTTCCCTGAATAAGATACCTAAGATAAGATGAAGGTGGAGTACCTTTCCACCCCAGGGTCACGATTCACTATCGTCCTGAGCAAATAGGGCGGTGAGCGTCTGCCCTTAAACAAGTATATATTCTAATCATTTGTGCTATGTCAAGTTTATGAACATTCCATTACTTGCCGCATGTGAAAAGACTATGGTCTTGCCGATAGTGCCCAAGTGGATGCGATTGCTGCATTTTGTGTACAAGGGGGTGAGGACTAGTGCGCCCCAAGTGGTACTAACCTAGGGCACCCAGCCCTGCAACTCAAATACCCCGGTGTAGAGTACTTTATCTTCTTTTCCTTTGTAAAAAAGACTTGACAAAAGTCGCTATCTATGATTTGTTCGGTGATATCAAAATTTCATGAAATCTTGATGTATAAATATGGAGGAGTATGAAAAAAACATTTCTTTAGCTTTCTGCTAGGGAAAATATACCCAAAGAGTCCTTTCCCTGGGGTTTGAAAAATCTTAAAAACCGGTACATTCAACAAGTATTCATCGCCCAGGGGATGGATGAACAACTAATTCATCAAAAACCTTTCCAAGGAGACAAAATGGGGAACAATCTGGATGCATTGACAACAATTTTCACAGAATTTTATTACTGGATTACAGTACCATTGATGTTTTTGATTCATGTTGGTTTCTGCATGTATGAGGTGAGTGTATCCCGTGCAAAAAACAAAATGCACACCTTAATGAAGAACGCCATGCTGATACCAGTCGTGACGGTTACGATGTTCTTTTTTGGATTCTGGATATATTTTGCATTACCTGCATGGCCGGTAGGAGATATGGCAACAGGAACTGGAGCATTGCCATGGGATGTAACAATGGGTTCTAACTTCCAAGATCATATTATGGGGGTGTTCTGGGCGGCCTTTCTGCTCTTCTCATGGACTGCGGCTTCAATTGTATCAGGGGCTGTCATTGAGAGAATTCGTACGGGTGCTTTCTTGATTTTTGCAGTATTGGTTGGTTCCATTACCTGGATGATTGATGCCGCATGGGGATGGAGCCCTTCTGGATGGCTTGTTACTGAGTGGGGCTATCACGATGCCTATGCCTCAGGAGTGATTCATGGAATCTGTGGAGGAGCAGCTCTTGGTATCCTTGCTGTGTTGGGGCCACGTATAGGAAAATTTGCTCCTGATGGAACACCTCGTGACATTCCACCCCATAATCCATGGTTTGCTGTAATTGGGTTGTTTGTTATTTATACTGGTTTCTGGGGTTTTTATGCTGCATGTAACGCTCCTATTGTTGACTTAAGCGGGGATGGGACTCTGTTTAGTGCAACCAGCATTTATTTAACTCCCACAACCCTAAGTACCATAACTTTTAATTTTCTGATGTCCCTTGCAGGGGGGCTCATGGCTGGATATATGCTCTCCAAGGGAGATGCCTACTGGACCTTCTCAGGAGGGCTTGCTGGTATCATCGCTGCTTCAGCAGGTAATGACCTTTATCATCCTTTGCAAGCATTCTTTATTGGAATTGTCGGGGTATGGGTTGCGTATCGATTACACTATTGGGTCGAGCGTAAATTTAAGATCGACGATGCAGTTGGTGCTGTTGCAGTTCACGGATATGCAGGTTCTTTTGGTGTGATTGCCGCAGGTTTCATGCTTTGGGGGTATCCCGCAGTGGCAGATGGTTCAGTATCGATTACACCTTGGGGGCAAATTGGAGGTGCTATCATGATGTTCCTAGTTTTAGGATTCATCCCTACCTATATCGTTGCCCTAATTTTAAAGGGTATGGGTATTCTCCGTATACCCAGAGAGGTAGAATTGGCTGGTTTGGACTATTTTGATGAGCAGACCAGGAAATCAGACAATCAAGATATAGTCAATGCCGAGTTGGCAAATGCAAACAACTAATTTCTCATAATATTTAATTCGGAGTAGAAAATGAGTACTGGAATTGAAAGTTGGGGGGCTGAAAATCTATCTAAAATTGATGCTTTATATCCTTTTGTTGGCTCAGAGAAAATCATGACAATCATTGGTGTTGTTATATGGATCGGTTGGCAGATTTGGCAGGTGAAATTTGAGAACAACTCCTATGAAGATCAAACTAGTCAGCTAAGTGGAGAGACACTAACTAAAGTGATTTCTGAAGATGATTGAATCTAAAACATTCAAAATTTAGATTCAGGTTATATTTTTTGCCTTGGTTTTAAATTCGCCCATTCAAACAGGTGCACGCATATTCTAAGTGCTGGCGCCTGTTTGTGCCTCATGGTTTCGAAAATCTTTCCTAGTATTGTTTCCCCCTCTTTAAATTAATCAGGTACCTCGGATTTAATTTATCTTAAGCTGGTTTAATGAGTATTCTTGAATGTTTCAAACTAGAAAATACCGTGCTTTATGGCAGATCCCAGCCCTAGAAGAAAACTAGCAGTAATCCTTGTTACAGATGTTGTGGGTTTTAGTTCCATGATGGAAGAAAATGAGGATCAGACTCTCAAGAATCTCAAAGCATGCCGAAAGATTATTGATGGATTGGTTGATGAACATCATGGGAGTATCTTCAACACTGCTGGAGACTCAGT
>DLRJ01000129.1 GCA_002500485.1 Dehalococcoidia bacterium UBA7891 | reverse complement strand
CTTATTGGGGGTCGGATTATGTTGAATAATAAAGTTATACCAATCAGCTACCCATATGTTGCCATCAGGTCCCACTTCGGCAACGACCGGGGAAAACCATTCATCAGTACTCGCTAAGAAACTATATGCATTAATAGATTCGTAGCCGGAATCTTTTGTCCTCACATCATACATACCCAACAAATGTCCCGTAGGTCCGCAGACGAAAGCTCGTTTATTGCGCCAGGTCTCAGGAAATCCTTTAGAAGTTGCAAAAGCGTGTCCGCAACCTGATGTGTAAGCGCCGAAGGCATCAACCTGTCGAATATTATCTGTAATTGGATAAAATTTTGGTGAATTAGCTATCATCTTCGCACTCATTTTTTCTTGACTGTCATGTACCAACGCGGGGATGCCACCGAAGAAGCTTGGATTATTGTTGGCCGTGGAGCCAAATACGTCGCCCGCTTCATTAAAACCAAGCCCCCACGTGTTATTGTTGAATTGATGTAGAAACTCAATATCAGAGCCATCGGACTTGAAGCGAAAAATTCCCTGACCAAAATTGTGCGTTCTACCTTTAATAACACCTTTAAAACCTGCGTAACCGACAGCTCCATAAATCCAGTTGTCAAAACCATAACGAAGGTTGCTTGGACCAGCGTGGGTGTCATCTACACCAAATCCACTGAACAAGACCTCACTAACATCCGCCTGATCATCACCATTAGTATCCCTAATAAATAGAATGTCCGGCGCTTGGGACACAATGACTCCACCACGAGCAAAGGTGAATGAAGTAGGAATATTTAACCCGTCCACAAAAATTATTACTTTATCACATTTCCCGTCACCATCAGAATCCTCCAAAATCTTGATCCTATCATTGCCTTTCCGCTCATCCTTAATTTCATTCGGATAATCAACACTTTCAGCTACCCACAAGCGTCCTTTTTCATCCCATTGCATATAAATAGGATTTACGATATCTGGTTCGCTGGCGAATAGCTCTAAGTTGAAACCAACCGGAGCCTGTGTATACTTCATACTTTCGGTTGCTGGCAAGGGCAGCTGGTATGGCAGTGGCTCCGGACGCCTTTCATAATTTGGAATGTCGGATCGTTTCTCGTATTTCATAGGAGAACGACTCGATAAGAATGCATAATATCGGTCCTGGATTTTCTCTCCAGCCGACCAAAGAATCCCACTTTTAAGCAGTTGATGGAATCCAGAGTGTTCCCACACACGTTCGTCGTGACCCGATGCAGTGTAGAAAATCCGACCTTTTCCTTGAGTGCGAACCCATGTCCAGGGCTCGGGTTTTGAATGAGGATCACCCTCCATTGGGTCTCGAACCATCAAAACTTTTCGATTTCTTTTATTATGTTTATCATGAAAATATGTTTCATCCCACGCTTCAAACTCCTCTACTCCTTTCAACGCAGCATGTCTTTTGTTAATTATCCGTGCCTTGAAGATACCGGTTTGGTGGCTTTTGAAGCGTCCTCCAATTATTTGGGCAAAGCCCAACTCATTTTGGAAGCTCCAACTTGCACAATGTACTGCCACAAAGCCTCCACCATTTTCAACATATCTCTTCAGGTTTCTCCACTGGTGTGGTTCTATTCTCTCATGGTTGGCATAGAGTAATAGAACGTGGAATTGATCGAGAAACTTTGCGTTGCCCAGTGCTTCTTCAACACTTGTGGTGTAGTCGAAATATATGGCATCGGGTCCCAGTGCCTTTGCAATCAAAGGATAGTACTCGTTGGAGTTATGATGATTTGCTTTATGCCCGAGAAACAGCACTCGAACAGGACCGTCCAATGCTTGAGAAAACCCATGACTCAAAAGAAGAAATAATGATAGTATAATATGATTTTTCATTGATATATCTTTCCTTCTTATCAGTATACATTTCATAGAATCTGTTTCACCAACTATTTTTCAAAAAGGACTCCCTCCACAATTTAGTTAAGGGGTAGGGTGTTGGCAATTCAATCAAAATCACAAAAGACATGGGCGACTGGATTTCATCCTAGCCTTACCTGGTCACTTTTCAGGTTTAAATAAGTAGAACGTTGGAAAACCTAGAATGTGAACTGGCTTCAATGCGCCTCAATCAGGCAGAGGTAAGTATAATTTCAATCAGAATTGGGATCGGAGCATTGGCATACCTTGGAAAAAATCCTTGTGGATAAAACATGTGTAGGAAAAATATTACAGGTTTGAATGTGCAACCTATAGAGCTGGATTTTTCTTACGATTTTTTCTTCAGTAAATACTTACTTCCTTATATTTACACTACGACCTGTTGTTTTAAATTCCTTAAGCTTTGCCTTGAGCTCTGTTACTATATTAGGGTGTTTGAAGAGAAGATTCAGGGTCTCGCCTGGGTCTTGATCTAAATTGTACAGTTGTGCTGGTGCATCAGGAGCAGTTTCTGGCAAAGCATATGGTTTCATTCCCCAATAACCTTCTTGATTATAATTATTCCCTCCGGAACCTTTATGGTCTAAATATTTCCATGATCCTTTACGAATAGACATAGAAAAATCAATTGTTTGCTGCAGAGTATATTTTCTAATTGGTTTATTTCCATCTGTTCCCAAAAGTGCGGGTAACATATTATAGCTGTCTTCAGCAGCATCATTAGGAAGTTTAAAGTCAATAATTTCTGCAACCGTTGCCATAATATCAGTAAGTGAAATAGTCTGATGTGAAATAGAACCCTCATTTATTTTACCAGGCCAATATGCTATAAATGGAACGCGATGACCACCCTCCCAGTTATCGCGTTTCACGCCTCGCCAAGGCCTTGCTCCATCGTGATTATAATCCTTTCGCATATTGATAATTGTTGGAACCTCAGGACCATTATCACTAGTAAAAATCACTAAAGTATTCTTACCAAAGCCATTTTTTTCAATCGCATTCATCAACTCACCCACAATATGGTCTAGCTGAAAAATGAAATCGCCATGAGGCCCAAATTTTGTCTTACCTCTAAAGTCAGCCCCAGCAAATGAAGGTAAGTGAACAGCCTGAGTTGAGTGAAAAAGAAAAAATGGTTTATCCTTTGATTTTTTAGAATGATTATCTAAAAAGTCTCGGCTTTTCTTTAAAAAAATCATATCCATTTCCTGCAAATCATAACCGGGTGCTATCATACCAACATTATTATCATGTGAATATGGATGTTTTGGTAAAGGACTCCGATCTAACCAATGGGTCGGAGGAACTGGAATGCGATCACCATCTATAAAGGCATAAAGAGCATCAGTTGTAGGACAGTTTGCGGATCCAAAAAAGAAATCAAATCCACGATGAATTGGAGCGTCTGGTATGGATCGTGAATAATCAATGCGTAGCACATCCTCTGATGCATTCGAATGAATGGGCTGTCCTGATGATTTATCAAAAAAAGTTAGACCTACATGCCATTTCCCAAACAATGCTGTCGTATAACCTTTTTTTTGTAGCATTCCTCCTATTGTAAGTCGTTCTTTTTCAATTAAACAAGGACCTCCAGCTCCGTCAAAAACTCCTTTTATCCCGGTTCGGAAAGCCATGCGGCCTGTCAACACGCTGTAGCGAGTGGGAGTACAAACGGTGGATGGACTATGTGCGTCCGTAAATAGCATGCCTTTTTGAGCCAACTTATCAATATTGGGTGTTGGGATTCTAGATTCAGGATTGTAGCAACCTACATCGCCATATCCCAGATCGTCCGTTAAGATAAATACAATATTGGGGAATGATGAAGCATTATTAGCTTGAACTTGGCAACATAAACAAAAAAGAATAATGAAAAACGTATTCTTTACTACTACCATAATTTTTATTATCGATATGTTATACTTTGTGCGTTAATAATGATGCAATCCCACATAAATAATTAGATTCATTATATATGCAAAACTTGTGTTTACTCTGAAACGCAAGAATCCGGATCATGCTTAAATAAATAGGGTTTATAATTAATGGCTGCGGTATCCATACAACCAACCAAATTTACAATTTCAATCTTACGAAAATCGGTGGGATGCGATTCCGCTTGTAGCGCAATACGCCCTTCCTTTACAGGTTTCCCATCACTAAGATATTTGAATTGGGAATAAACCCCGAGGGTATCCCCATTTAAAATGAATTTTGCGATGGAATCAGAAAGCACTAATACCTCAGCACGGACCCAGGAATTTTTATGGGGGATTGAAATAGCAGCCATTTCCTGATTGCAATTTGGCTTTTCGCTTGCGGTTGTGTTAGATGCCCCATTACAGAGATTTATTACTGCGGTAGGTTTCTCATTTGTACCCCTTTGTAATAATTGCGCTTCAACTGAAATAGGGAAATTTTGGTTTTTTCCCATGGATCTCATGGACTCAGAATGAAACATGATTCCGTTATTTCTTAAAGCCCAATCTGGACCTCCGGGCGTCTGATCTCCAACAAATCGGTACTCCACCGCAAAGATATAATAAGAGTATACTTCATCCCTGGCAAAATGCCCGAAGGCACCATTCCAATTATCGTAATTGCTGTAATCGACCTTTAGAATACTGTCTTCAACTCTTAAAGTTTTTTGAGGATCCACATTGTATTCCTGCCCTGAAAAATGATAATTCCAGCCACCCATGTTTTTTCCGTTAAACAATTGCACCCATGCGGAGTCTGGAATATTAGATAGATCTTGTGTAGTGGCTAGAGAAATTGTTATACATATACATAAAGATCTTATGATAAGAAATAAAATATCGAGTTTAATCATCATTTATCTCTATAATAATTTGTCTAAAATTGTCCTTCTTTTTCATCCCCACCGTTCCCCCGTCATTTACCAAGTTGAGATTGGGAAAGTGGTTATTGACTACCAAAGATTACCATTCGGACCCAGGTGTTGCATAAATGATTCCCCAGCTACCGTTGGGACCCCCAAATGCACCCATATCATTTCTTGCCGTGGTAGTATCAGGCACCATAACTACATGACCCTCGGGCCAGTTCTGAGAAGAAATATAAGCCCATACATGAAGACACCACAGGTTCTCTTCGTCGTTGTATTGTGACGATGGATCTCCTTTATCGATTGCAGGTGAACCCCAATACCAAGTTCCAACTGCCCATTGTGGAGATTCCAAGCAATAATTACCCCCAACATGTGGCCCTTCATTAATATTTCCTTCACCCCAATCAACAGTACCGTTGCTATTGGTTTCGATACCTTCCAAGCCTCCTGCCACATCAGTATAATAAATGGTTATCATACTCGAGGCACCACCGGTACTAAACCATACTTCCTGAGGCCCCTTACTCCATAGGATGCTGTTGCGAGTCTTGACTGTGCCTCCCTTCATGAACATCGATCCTCCATTAGTCCCAGCACTATCCTCCGCAACCGTTACATTTACAAAATCAGTTTGTGCATTGTTAAGATATAGACCTCCCCCCTCATTGAACGCTGTATTATTACCCACAACTGTGTTTACAAGGTTAGGACTTGATAAGGCGGCAAGATATAAACC
>DLRJ01000080.1 GCA_002500485.1 Dehalococcoidia bacterium UBA7891 | reverse complement strand
TGGCTGGTCCAGCAATAAGACATTTCCCGGAGGATTTTATCGCATCCGTTATACAGGAAAACCGTTACATATACCAACAAAACTCAATGCTACAGAAACTGGAGTGTTGATCGGTTTCAGTAATGCACTGGATCGTGAGACCGCCACAAACCCTCAGAGCTATAGTGTGGAGCGGTGGAACTATCGACGCACGCCAAACTATGGCTCACAGGATTATAGGGTCAGCGATGGGAGAAAGGGGCACGATAAACTCTACGCCTCCGAGGTTCTGCTTTCGGATGATGGGAAGTCAGTATTTCTGAAGATTCCAGATATGAAACCAGTGATGCAGATGGAGATTAAGTATAACCTGAAATCTCGAGACGGAGAATGGATATCGCAGTTTATACATCACACTGTGCATGTACTGGGGGATGCCTCGGCTCTATCGGACCGTGGCTTTAGTAAGGATGACCTCACCTCTATTCCTAATCTTCCGTTGAATATGGGACTAGGTCGATTTGAAATGGAATTCAGGGATCAAGGGTTGGAACCTGGTCTTGCATTGACAGTAAACTCTCTTAAGTCTGGCGAGAAAATTGTAGATGTCCGGAGGTCACGCCTTGCTTCTTTATATATCCCAATGGTTGAAACTCCTTCTCCCTTTATGGAATCAGGTGCTTTCAATTTAGTGTGGGAGGGATTTCTTTATTCTGATTTCACAAGAGAAGTTACCATCGTAGCAGATTATAGAGGATTCTTGGACGTTGCAATTAACGGTCTGGAGATTTTATCTGGTGGATCATATCGGAAGGCTGGACATAAGAAACTTGTTAGCATAAAGAGTGAACCAATTAAACTGGTGTCGGGACTCAATCCTATAAAGATCACACTAGCATCTCCTGAGAATATAACCTATATGGGGGATCCAATTGATCCTATTGATGTAGGATTGAGACTGTTTTGGGAAAGTAGTACTTTTTCTCGAGAGCCTATACCTCCAAATGCTTTATGGTTCAGTCCTATTAGCGCGGGTATAGATCGTTTTTCTAAGATACATGAAGGAAGAGAGTTATTTGCCTCGCATAAATGTATAAGCTGCCATTTGCCTTCTGAACAACTATTATCTAGAGAAATAATGCCTGAGCTCCTTTGGAAAGCTCCTTCCCTTGATGACATTGGTAATAGAGTAAAACCAGAATGGCTTTCAAAGTGGATCGAAAACCCTGCTTTGATTAGTCCGGACTCAAAAATGCCAGCGGTTATTCACGGAGATTTTCCTGAAGGAACAATCAAACATATTTCGTCCTATCTCTTATCTCTTTCTGATAGTAGTGGTGCTATGAACCGAATGATCAGAGGTGATCCAGTTAGAGGTAGTTTAATATTTCAAGCACTCGGCTGTATAGGTTGTCATTCAAATCCCGGTGAAAAAACAAATGATCAATTTCAAAGAGTTTCCCTTGATTATGCTCATGCAAAATGGCAACCTGAGGCTCTAAAAGATTTTATTATTAATCCCGCACGCTATCACTCATCATCAAAAATGCCCAATTTCCAACTCGATGAAAACCAAGCCAAAGATTTAACCGCATACATAATTTCTGAAAACCGTGTTTCTCTTGATTACAAATCTTCATTTTTAGGTGGTGATGTTGATTTAGGTAAGGAATTGTTAGTTTCTTCAGGTTGTCTTAACTGTCATTCTATGAATGTAGAGTTTTCCAATAGCTATAAAGCTCCCTCGCTCCAATATCTTGAAAAGGGTGACTGGAGTAAGGGATGTCTTTCTGTTTCTGAAGAGGCTTTTGGACAAGCTCCGAGATTTAATTTCACAAACAAGGAAAGGGAATCTCTTCAAGCCTTTGGCAAAGTGGGTTTTAACAATCTTTATCGGAAAGTTTCATCATTGGCGGCAGAACGGCAGTTAATATCTCTGCGCTGTATAGCTTGCCATACTATTGATAATGTGGAGGATACATGGTCAAAAGTAATGGCGGAAAGCGAAAAACTTATTTCAAATGATGAATTGGGACGCGCGTTAGGAATCGAACAGATTTGGGATTATCAGGGTCGCCCCGATTTAACTTGGTTAGGGGGTAAACTTAATATTGAATGGATGCATGATTTTATTGCCGGACGAATACCTGACAAGCCAAGGGGCGGACTTATTGCAAAAATGCCAGCTTTTTCAGCGCATGCTAGATCTGTTTCCAGAGGGCTAGCAATGATGCATGGAATTGACCCTGAGGCTGTAATTAAAGCTACTATAATTTCCCCTGAAGCTGTTCAGATAGGAGATAAGCTAATCAAAACGGAAGGAGGCTTTGCCTGCGTCACTTGCCATGGGATTGGGAATCAACCTGCAAAGGGGGGTGTACTCATAGAATCTATCAATTTTAATAAAGTAACAGATAGGTTAAGAAACGAATACTATCACCGGTTTATGATGAATCCCCAGCGAATAATTGAGGACACAATGATGCCCCGATACACTGATGACTCAGGGAAAACTTTTCTTACAAATCACTATGGGGGAGATGCTCAAAAGCAATTTGAAGCTATTTGGGAGCATCTTAAATCTATTCATACCTCAGATTTTGGTTCAGCGAATTAAAACCCAAACTTATTCGTTCTTTTTCAAAGAGTTATTTTTGGAACTAAAATAACCCACAAGCAAGGCGTATGCTATACTAGGATTATAAAATAAAATTCATTGCCTAAATTCAAAGTTGAATGTTTTGTTAGAAAGTTTTCTTATTCTATTCTATCCCAATCACCTACAATAAAATCATCCCTCCCAGTTAACAGAGAAGTGTAAATGGCGAATCTGAGTGTTGCACCGTTTCCCGATATTTTAAATTTGTATATCCCATCATAATCAAACGTTATTAACGAATCTTTTATAATTGCATAAGTGTCTTCTTTTCCATCCTTAGCCCAACAATATCCTTGGCAAAATGCATAAAAAGTGGAATCCGCAGAAATGACCAGGTCGTTTCCTCCTTTCTTCCATGAACCGGTCAGAGTACGATCGTAGGTTAACTCTTCTTCGCATGAGATAATCAACAAAGAGATAATTAAGCAAGGGAAACCGAGTCTGTAGAAGTTGCATTTCATAATTGGAATTTAATATTGAAGCTTCATTTTATCCAATATTTGCCCGAAATAAATTTCAGTGGAACCAGAAAAATTAACTTAGATTCCTTTATCATTCATTAATCTTTAGGTCTGATGAATAATAGAACCTTTTTAGAGTGCTATTATTGCGTGATTCGTTATAAAGGAGAAACAGATGAAGCATATGACCTCCTGGATATCATATCTGGTAGCTCTGTTTTTATTCACTACATGTGCTGATTTAAAAACAAATTCCATTATGATTGAGAAAGAACCTTTCGGCCTTACAAATGAAGGCAAACAAGTTGACCTTTTCAAAATCAGCCATAAGGATGGGATGATTGTAACTATCATAAACTATGGTGCCATTGTTACCTCACTTTTTGTCCCTGACAAGGAAGGTGTGCTAGCGGATATTGTTTTGGGATATGAAACTCTTAAGGAATATGTGGAGGATCGTTCTTACTTTGGGGCAACAGTTGGCAGAATAGGGAACCGTGTTGCTGATGGAAAGTTTGTATTGGATGGTGTTGAATACGAACTAGCCCGAAATGATGGGGAGAATCATCTTCATGGTGGCATTAAGGGTTTCAACAAGAGAATATGGGCCCCAGAGATAATTGATCACCGGGGGGTTCCCACTTTGAAAATGACCTACCTGAGTAAGGATGGAGAAGAAGGATATCCAGGTAATTTGCGTATCTCAGTATCCTATTCATTGACTAATGATAATGGTCTCAAGATTGATTATGCGGCAGAGACAGATAAGCTGACCATATTAAATCCGACCCATCATTCTTATTTCAATCTTGCTGGTGCAGGAAATGGTGAGATTCTTGATCATGTGTTGACAATAAATGCGGATACTTTTACACCAGTTCGGGAAGGTTTGATTCCTATAGGCGAAATAAGGGATGTCACTGGAACTCCATTAGATTTTCGAAATCCCAAGGCTATAGGTGAACGTATTAATGCTAATGATGAACAGATTACGCTTGGACTGGGATACGACCATAATTGGGTCCTCAATAATTGGGATAGCTCTTTAAATCTGGCAGTTACACTTTATGATTTAAGATCGGGCCGATTTATGGAAGTGTTTACAACTGAGCCGGGTATGCAGTTCTACTCAGGGAATTTCCTCGATGGTTCCATCACGGGAAAGGAGGGCAAGATTTATCACCATCGATCTGCTCTCTGTCTGGAAGCCGATCATTTCCCTGATTCACCAAATCAGCCTGATTTTCCTCCTGTGACTCTCGGACCCGGGGAGACATATGAACAAACTACTATTTATCGTTTTTCAACAAAGTAAATCAATTGTCGGGATTAATATTCATGGCGATGTTTATGTCTAAGAAACGATTTTTTATTTTAGGGTCATGACTAGTTGAG
>DLRJ01000156.1 GCA_002500485.1 Dehalococcoidia bacterium UBA7891 | reverse complement strand
GAACGAAAAGAGAAAGGTCAGAAGTGGCATGGGAAAAGGCATCATCACAAAAAGCCTTTTATGGGTATCGAGGAGATAAAGGCGAAAATATTGGCAGCTGTAGAGAGTGGTGAGATTACTCAAGGACAGGGCCAAGATAAGCTACGATATTTCAAAGATGGGCCTAAAAAGGTAATTTACTAATAAATAGGTGTCTCATGAATTCATCCGTATTGATAGCAGATGATGACATTGCAATTTGCGAGGCCCTTGAAAGAAGTTTGCGGTTCGAGGGCTTCAAGGTTCGGACCGCCTTGAATGGTGAATTGGCCATTGAGGAAATAGAAAAAGATATTCCAGACATTCTCATACTCGATATTAATATGCCGGAAGTGGATGGTATCCAGGTCACCAAGTACCTTCGAAGTCTAGATATAGATATTCCCATATGTATTTTGTCTGCTAGAGACGAGGTATCGGACAGAATTTCAGGTTTAGAGGCGGGGGCTGACGATTATGTGGTTAAACCTTTCTCGTTTGAGGAATTGCTGGCTCGAATTCACGCATTACTTAGAAGACGTTCCTTAAATGATTCTAAAGTTGTATCGGTGGGCGAATTGAAGGTCGATCCTATGCGCAGGACTGCAGATTACTATGGACATTCCTTGGAATTGACCAAAAAGGAATTTGATCTGATTCACGTATTGGCAAATAACCCAAGCCTGGTAATGAGTAGGGAGCAGCTGTTGAATAGAGTGTGGGGATATGATTTCGATGTAGATACAAATGTTGTAGATGTTTTCATTGGATATCTACGCAAAAAACTGGAAATTGATGGGCAAAAAAGAATTATACAGACAGTCAGGGGAGTGGGGTTCGTACTGAATACGTGAGCTTTCGATTTTTAATAACTCTACTTGTATTTTTTGTAACCACCTTAATTGTTATTCTATCTGGTGCAGTCATAAATCGACTCACCGAAGAAGATCTTAGACATCGGATAGATTCAAGGTTAAGCTGGCAGGTGCAGGCCGTCTCCTCGGAAGGCTCACTTTCTACAATTTTGAAATTACGACGTTTTGTACAACGCTCTGAAGTTTCTGATGCCTCATTAGATAATTTGTTTGATGTGCAAATACCAACTCGTATTTTTTTGAACAGCGATTTGTTTCTTTATACGGATGGTTTTCCAGAAATATTGACCACCTCTAACAACGGATATTCCAATGTTTCAGTGGATGGTCAAGAATGGAGAGTTCTGACAAAAACCATACAGATTCCACTTGTACTCCGCACATCCAAATTTGACAGTATAGGTATTCAAGCTGCCGTCTCTCGAGACTTTGTTAGCACGACGATGCAAGATTTTAGGAAAACTTTCATTTCCGTAGGCATAATAGCCATTCTATTATCAGCCTTAGTGACTTGGGTACTTTGTGGAGTTCTTCTCAAGCCTTTGAAACGGCTCCAGATTTATGCGGAAAATATAAATGATTCTTCAGATTTGTCTATCCGCATACCTGTAGAGCATTTGTATTCACTCTCTGAAGTCAAAGTTCTGAGTATAAGTTTAAATTCCATGATTTCCAGATTGGATTCCAGTTCTACCCGTACCGAAAAAGCGCTCGAGACATCAAGGGGTTTTGCGTCTAATCTGGCTCATGAGCTAAGAACTCCGTTAACCAGTATGAAAATGAATTTGGAACTATTGGAAAAGCATGGAGAAATACCGGCCGATGAAAGAAGGAATATATTAAACGAGGTAATAATCCAACAGGACAGACTTTTTTCTACCTTGGAATCTTTAAGATTACTCGCTCGTGGTGATCTTTCTGAAGTAAATGTCTTTGAGGAAGTGGATTTGGCCCCCTTAATCAATGAATTATCTGCCAGGCAAATAGCTAATCATGGTGGTGGCAATATTGATATTCAATTACCGGACCCACCGCCACTTATATTGGGCTGGAGAGAAGGTTTGACTGTCCTGTTCGATAACTTACTCCAAAATGCATACGTACATTCGAATGTTTCACCAGAACAGTTGGAAATTGTGATTGGTGTGTCAGTTGAAGAAAAATGGGTACACATCAATGTGGATGACAACGGGGTAGGTGTCCCAGAACATGAAAGAAAAACGGTGTTGGAACGATTCAAAAGAGGGTCTAAAAACTATGGTCAGGGCTCGGGCCTTGGGCTTTCTTTGGTCACACAACAGGTTGAGATACATTCCGGAAGGATAGAAATCTCGGAGAGTTCAATGGGTGGAACGAGAGTAGAATTAGCGTTACCCATCCTCATGGATCCTGAATTAGATTAGCTTTGATCTTCTGAGGAAATCTAGTAATAGTTTTCTAAAAGCTTCACGTTCTGTTCTGTAAACACCATGACCGGCATCTGAGAAAATGTGTAATTCAGATTTTGGCAAAGTTCTTTCTAATATGACCGACCCACCAGCTCCCGCTACTGTGTCTTTTCCAGCACCAACAACCAGTGTCGGTACATGCAAAGATTCCAGTTCTTGGGTCAGGGGATGTTCTCTAAGTCCAGCAGTCGCCCTACACTGTGCGACATAAGAATCTATGTGTTCAGTTAAGACTTCAGTGTATGTGCTTGTAGAAGCCGTTTTATGACCACTGAAGGCCTCTGGTAATTCCTTTCCTGCTAAGGCTGTTTGTTCTCCTAACCTGGCTATTTCTCCCCTAGCATACCAATTTTCTGATGCCTTAACGTTTACCTCGCTCGAGGTGGAATCCAATACTAAGGCTAAGCATGTTTCAGGAAACATTGTGGCGAACCTCTGAGCTAGCACGCCTCCCCATGACACCCCAAATATAACGGCTTTTTCAATTTTCAAATAGTGGAGTAAATTTTTCAGATCCATTGCATAAAGAGGTAGTGAATATTTTTCAGATGCCCCTGATCTACCTAGTCCTCGATTATCCCAAGAAATCACATCGAAATGTTCCGCATACCAATCGATGTCTTCCTTTTCAAATCTTGATCCACTTCCACCAAGGCCATGGCAAAATACGTAAGTTATCTCCCCTGAACCTTTGCGTACGAAATGAATGTTGGAATCGGGCAATTTTGCAAAAGGCAATCGAAGCTCCCAGATGGATCATTTATTCCGATAATTTAGCGAAAACTCTATATTACATAAGAACAGATGAAAAAACCTATGATAGTTATGAATACAACCAAGATTTATGATAAATTACTTGAAACTTGGATGGCTGAGGGGAGTGAAACCAATGGTAAGCGCGAGTACTGATGTAAAATTGATGGCTCATTTACTTAGAAGAGCCGGGTTTGGTGCTACAAAAGAACAACTCGACCAATATATTTCAATAGGATATGACAGGGTCGTAGATTCTTTGATCGATAATGAGGATTCATCCCGGATCGATAACGCGTTGGTCAGGAGATATTTTCCTGATCAATCTGTGACACACGATACAACTGGGGCGGGATCTTATTGGTTGTATAGGATGGTATCAACAGATTCCCCGTTGAGAGAGAAAATCGCTCTTTTTTGGCACAACGTTTTTGCGACTGGGTACACAAAAGTAACTAACGGAAAACCAATGAGTGATCAATTACGGATGTTTCGCAGCCACGGCCTGGCCAAACTAGACGAACTGTTGCTTAAATTATCGAGGGACCCCGCAATGATTATTTGGTTGGATAATGTAGACAATCATAATGGTGCCATTAACGAGAATTACGGTAGAGAACTTCTGGAACTGTTTTCTATGGGAGTCGGTAACTACAATGAAGACGATATTAAAGAATGTTCGAGAGCCTTTACAGGTTGGAGTATTGCCAATTCAGATTATATAAAACAGTTGGCCGTTCGAAATTCAATAATGCCCTACGGTAAATTGGCATGGCGCTATGAATACAAAGAAGAAGATCATGACGAGGGAGAAAAAACCTTTTTGGGACACAAAGGAAATTTTAATGGCGAAGAGATTATAGATATAATCTGTGCACAACCCGCCACCGCCCGATTCATCTCTAGACACCTATATCATTTTTTTGTCGCCGATGAACCACCTGTACCATCTTGGCCGTATAAGGAACCCCAGGACTTGGCAGCGATCTCTATTTTAGAAAAGGCATATTTTGACAGTGGGTATGATATTGGAGAAATGATCCGGGTACTTTTCAATTCTGACTTTTTCAAGTCTGATACATGTCATTACAAAAAAATCAAAAGTCCTGCTGAATTAGCTGGTAATGTCTTGAGGACAACTGAGGAATTTGGGACACCTAATATTCGTATTTCAGAACGTAATAGTCAGATCACATTTATGGGACAGCAACTGCTGAATCCTCCATCTGTTGAAGGGTGGCACCAAGGCCTTGAATGGATTGAAACAGGTTCTTTGACGGAGCGTGTCAATTTTGCCTCGCAGCATCTCGGTGACCTATCCAAACCTGGAGTGAGAAGAATTGTTCAAAATGTCATGGATGATGAGGGGGAGTGTATATCCGCTTCAGTGTGCGTTGATAAATGTTTAGATCAATTGGGAGCGATTCAAACCTCCCAATATATATACGATACCTTAGTTGAATTTGCTCAAGAAAACGGGATTCCAAGCATTAATCTAGTCAAAGACAAAGAGAATGCAGCAAAAAAGATTTCCGAATTAATGAGCGTTGTCGCATCTGTTCCAGAATTCCAACAATCTTGATGTTCGTGGAGTATTTTTGGTGACTACAACGCAGACTGAAAAATCATTTCTAAAATATAGCCATACCATAGGAATATGTGTCATGGATGGCAGAGGATTCATGTTTCCTGTAGATACTGCTATTGGGAAAAACGGAAGGATGCATACTGTCAGCAGGGCATATGCTCCTGCTGCTGCCCAGTTACGTATAACTATGTATGACATAGAAAGTGAATATTTCGGTATTTACGGTGGCTACGGAGAAAGTCTCGGCCAATTTAGGTGGCCCACCGGTATGGCATCAGATTCTATGGGCAATATCTACGTCAGTGACGAATTGAATAACCGTATAAACGTCTTTTCACATGAAGGTGACCCCATTAAATATTGGGGTGAAGCTGGTTCCGGTGAAGGCGAATTAAACGGACCTTCTGGAATTGCGTTCGATTCTGAGGGTAATCTTTTCGTATCGGATCATATGAATAATAGAATTCAAAAATTTACAAAAGATGGCAAATTTATTTTGAGCTTTGGAAACAAAGGTCGAAATACTCTTAATATGCCATGGGGGGTTTTTGTTAGTAGTGATGGTTTTGTGTATGTGGCCGATTGGGGGAATGACTGCATAGCCAAATATGATTCTAGTGGAGGGTTCATTAGATCCTTTGGAAACCGAGGTTCAGAAGACGGGCAGTTCAAAAACCCATCAGGTGTCGCTGTAGATAAGGATGGTTATATTTATGTAACTGACTGGGGTAATGAAAGGCTTGAGATCCTGGACAAGAACGGTAATTTCATACAAACCATTAGAGGCCAAGCCACGATCTCGAAATGGGCGGATGAATACTTCGAAGGTAATTATGAAGAAGCAGAGCCTAGATCCAGATCGAATTTGGAACCAAACCCTGTTCAATTTGGGGGAGACCCACATGAAGAATCTGCTCATATTGAAAAGCTATTTTGGGGCCCTACCTCGGTAAAATTAGACGATGAAGGCAGGGTATACGTGACAGAGAGTAATCGTCATAGAGTTCAGATATTTGAAAGGGCTGTATAACTAACTCACAACTTAATCAATTGCAAAACTTCCGAGGCAGCGGATAGAGTAGCTTCAATATCCTCATCGGTATGAGATTCTGAAAGAAACCAAATTCCTCGTGAATTTATCCTGATACCTTTTTTCATCATCTCTGATACAAATAGGGCGTATTTGTCGGGATCTGAATTTTCGACATGGCTCCTATAGTCAGATATTTCTCTGCCATCGGTGAAACTCACGGCGAAGACTGAACCGGGCCCCTGAATCAGCATTCCTGCTTCCAATCTGGAATTGATGCCTTCAAGCCCTTCCATTAGTCTTTTTCCAAGATCTTGTAATTTTTGATTCGTTTGTATTGCCCTGTCTGACAAATGTTCCATCGATGATTTAGTCGCAGCCATAGACATTACGTTTGCATTTAATGTTCCGCCGTGCATGACTGTACCTGTACCAATTAAGGACATTATTTCTTTACTCCCAGTGAGTATAGACACGGGGAATCCTCCTGCAGCAGCTTTAGCAAAAGTGGCCAAATGTGGGGTGATACCAAAAAGGGATTGAGCTCCACCTGCATCGACCCTAAATCCTGTTATAACCTCATCAAATATAAGTAAGGAGTCATTACGTTCGCAAGATTTTTTTAAGTGCTGCAGGTAACCAGGTTTTGGCATTATGCAATTTGTGTTGCACATGATTGGTTCTGTAATAACCGCTGCGATTTCGTTACCCCTTTGTTCAAAGACTGCATCTATCGCTTCAAAGTTGTTCCAGGGTAAAATTATCAGAGCGGATTCAGAATGATCGACGATTCCTTCGCTCATAGGTTCAACCTCGGGAAAGATATTGCTATCAAGAGGAGTGAGAGGAGCCGCTGTATTGAATAACACACCATCTGACCAACCGTGATATTGGCCTTCAAATTTTATTATTACGTTCCTCCGTGTAAATGCCCTTGCGAGACGAAAGGCAGCCTCAACCGCCTCTGTTCCTGAACTTGCAAATCGGACCAGTTCAGCATTTGGAACCAGGCTTTTCACTGCCTCAGCAGCTTCTAATTCCAGTAAATGTTGGCCTGCGAAAAGTTGCCCTGACTCTGATGCTTCTGCTACCGCCTGTAGGAGGAAATCAGGTGAGTGGCCAAAAATCATAGGCCCTTGCCCTAGGACGTAATCGATGTATTGGTTTCCATCAACATCATAAATTTTACTGCCTTTGGCCTTGTCGTAAAACAGAGGATGAGGTGTCTCGGTCAAGCGTACATTGGAATTAACCCCACCCGCGAGAGAATTAAGAGCTCTGTTGTATAGCTCACCACTGATATCATATGAATGTTCCCGGTCCATATATAGGTCTCTCCTTAAATTGCCTCTGGTAGCTGCGGTGACTTATATCCAACTACAAAGACCTATAATACACAAACTTAATAAACAAGAAATTGAAGGTGCTCAAAGATGAAGCTTGCATTGTTGGGGATTTATCATGAAACAAACACTTTTTCAAAAGTGGTTGCCGACTATGCTGCCTTCAACATCTATAGAAAGGAGGAGATAACCCGAGAATATCAAACATCCCAAACTACTAACGCCGGATTTTTACAGATAGGAGAGGATAAAGATGTGGAGGTAGTGCCTCTCATATTTGCGATTACAGGCCCGATTGGCACAATAACCGCCGATGCCTTCGAATCTATAAGTAAGGAAATGCTTTCCTTACTGGAGACCCATGGACCCTGGGATGGAGTATTACTATCATTGCACGGAGCAGCAGTGTCCGAACACTATCCTGATGCCGATGGTGAAATCGCTGAAAGGGTTAGAACTTTGATAGGCCCCGACGTGAAGGTTGGATTGAGTGTAGATATGCATGCTAATCTTTCTCGGAAAATGATTGAAAATATTGACGTTGCGACTGTTTATAGGACAAATCCACATTTAGATCCGAAAATAAGGGCATTTGAATGCGCCGAAATGATACGAGATTCTATCAAAGGAAAGATTGACCCGGTCCTGTGGTTAGAAATCCCCCCTGTTGTAATTAATATAGTTAAGCAATTTACCGATGAAGATCCCATGAAATCCGTTATGGAAAAACTCGATAAGACTCTTTCCTTTCCAAACATAATTCATGGAAGTGTTGCTGAAGGTTACCCATATGCTGACGTAGAAGAAATGGGAATGGGGTTTATTTCTGTATCTGATGGAGACATAGAAGCTGCCAAGGAGGCTTCTCAATGGATGGCTAGGGAAGCCTGGAATATCAGGGACCAGTTTGTCGGAGATACCCCTTCAATTGAAGATGCTTTGTCATACGCAGACAAAAAATACATAAATCAGGAAGATGGTCCATATGTCCTAATGGATGTCGGAGATAATATCGGGGCGGGCAGTAGTGCTGATTCCACTCACATATTGAGTCTTGCAAAAAGTATGGGTATTAAAGGGTACCTCCAGACTTTGTGGGACCCAAAATCAGTGAAGGCATGTGTTAGTGCCGGGGTGGGTTCCGAAGTGACTGTGGATGTAGGTGCTAAAACCGATGATATGCACGGGTTGCCCGTAAGTGTTACTGGAATAGTTAGGACCCTTTTTAATGGGAAATTTGAGGACGACCGCCCCACTCACGGAGGATTCAAGTATTATGACGGTGGCCTAACGGCAGTACTTGACACTGACGATGACCATACCTTGGTTTTGACGTCTCTGAGATGTGGAAATACAAGTCGGGAGCAAATGTATTCTGTCGGAGTTTATCCAGAAAAATACAGGGTTGTAGTGGCCAAAGGCGTAGTCTCGCCAAGGCCGGCATACCAGCCGATAGCAAAGGAAATTCTTTTAGTTAACACCCCAGGTGTTACAACTTCGGATTTGAACTTCTTTGAATATCGAAGGAGACGAAGCAATCTATACCCGTTTGAGGACCTAGCTTCTTATGACCCGGATTGAACTTGATATAGATTAACTATTCTACTATTTGGAAGGGCGGCATCATGTTTTGGATCTCGACCTCTAGTAGGGTAGGTTTGTCTAATGCGAGAGCCTCAGCGAGACCTTCTTCAATACTATCAGCGTCGGTTTTTATACCTTCAGCACCAAAGGATTTCGCCATTGCGACAAAATCTGGGTTGAACAGGTCCGTTCCTATAAATCGGCCATTGAACTGGTGCTGCTGATCCCACTTTGAAGCACCGTACGCCCCATTATTAAACACCACTGCGACAGTGTTGAGCCCGTACCTCATCGCAGTAGAAAGTTCCTGAGGGCTGTACATAAAACCACCATCACCGCAGAGGGCCACAACCTTCCTTTCAGGGAAGGCCGTTTGGCAACCTAATGCTGTAGGGAAGGCGTAGCCTAAAGTCCCAAAATATGATGATGTGACATAATTTCTAGTGTTATCCATTGGTAGAGCCGCGCTACTCCAATATCCGATGTTGGTCATACCTTGTACTACTATTGCATTGTCCGGTAAGACATTGGATATCTTATCTATAACTGAAACTTGCGGCGACGCAAGCCTAATCACTTCATCTGCAAATTGTTTTTTCAGTCTTTCAGCCCTTTCACGGCGTTTGGGCAACTTAGAGTCATCTACAGATAAAGCACCGATCAAGGCTGTTAAGGTTTCCGCAGCATCTCCAACGATGCCTAGCTCTGCAGGGTATTGTTTACCTATTTGATCTTGCTCAACATCGATTTGGAGAACTGGTGGCATCTCGTCTGCTGAGATGCCTCTGAGAGATAGTCTTGTACCTATGGCTATGACTAAATCTGTGTCTGGGAGAACTGTCTTGGCTGGACCAACGGCGGAATTGACGCCCGCTGCTAAATGACTATCTTCTGGGATAATCCCTTTTGCTTGCGGGGAGGTCATTACGGGAATTTGAAGGAGCTCTGCTAGCCGACGTACCTGTTCAGATGCACCAGAGGAAACACTCCCACCTCCAGCAACAATAGTAGGAGATTCCGCAGATGAGATCAGTTTTACTGCAGCTATGATTTGTTCCCTAGTGGCTTTAGGGTGTGGGTATAATTCCTTTTCAACTAAATCGACACTCCCTGGCTGTGTCAAAATGTCGGGAGCTATTTCCAGTTCAACCGGGCCGGGCCTTCCCGTGGTCATTTGCCTGAAAGCCTCATGAACCGCTGCAGGAACTTCAGAAACATCAGATATTCTATGGTTCCATTTCGTTATGGGCTTAAAGACATCCAACTGTTCAGATACTTCATGAAGTTGTCCGGTATCCTTTCCTAAAAGGGTACTGGGGATTTGCCCTGAAATAAGAAGCACCGGACTGGAAGAGGCATAAGCGGTCCCAAGGCCAGCGCTGGCGTTCAGGGCTCCAGGCCCAGGCACTACCATCGCAACTCCTGGCTTACCTGAGACTTTTGCGTAACCATCAGCCATATATGTAGTTGCTTGTTCGTGCCTTGTGTGTACAAGATTGATTTGGTCTTGCATTTCATGGAGAACATCAAAAGCAGACATAATTTGAGCACCAGGCAAGGAAAAAATGTCAGTGACACCTTCCATAACTAACTGCTGGAACATTGCTTGAGCACCGTTTAAACCGGCCATTTTTCACCTTCTCGACCACATAAGTTCATAAGAATTTGTTGGATTATCTCACATGGGTTTTCAATATCATACAATTGTTAGGTTGCCAAATTTTAGGAAAAGAGTTTTCTTCAATGCAATCATCAAATTCTGACAGTGTTAAATTTCTATTAGAGGCTTCTATAGTTGGGATGTTAGTAAAATTAGCTATCCCAAATTCCATTGCGATCATCACCATGACATCCATTATTTTGTCGGATGCAAAATTTGTCGGCCAATTGGGAACAACCGCATTGGCTAGCCTGGCAGTCGTTTTCCCTTTCCAGTCGCTTCTTCAAATGATGTCCGCCGGTGCGATTGGAGGAGGGGTAGCTTCTTCGCTTTCGAGGGCTTTGGGTGCCGGTGATAAGGAAAAGGCCGAAGAGGCAGCATGGCATTCACTATTGATAATGGTGGTGATGGCTGCGATGTACACCTTGGTGTTGGGAATCTTTTGCCGGCCTATATTCTCAATTCTAGGGGCTAGGGGAGAGGTGCTGGATGGCTCTGTCTCGTACGCACGAGTGCTTTTTGGAGCAGCATTCATGGGTTGGTTGTTTTTTGTTGGTTCCTCATGGCTTCGGGCCATTGGGCAAATTTTCTTACTTTCTAAAATAGTAATAATTAGCAGTATTTCTCAAATCATACTATCTGGGTCACTTACTTTAGGCTGGGGGCCATTTCCAGCGATTGGTATATCGGGGCCAGCTGTTGCTACAGTGATGTGTCACTCAGTGGCTGGAGGATACATGGTTTATGTTATGACTGGGAACAAATTGGATATAAAATTAAGACCCTATAAATTCAATATACGTGCCGTTCGAGACATTATGAAGGTTGGTGGGATCGGTCTAATCAATAGTACTTCTATAGCTCTCTCAGTGGTAGTGGTAACGTGGGTCATCGGACGATATGGAGATGAGGCTCTTGCGGGGTATGGTTTAGGAAGCCGATTAGAAATTATTCTTACACCCATCGCCTTTGGTATTGGTAGCATAGTGACCATTGCGGTTGGGGCTAATTTTGGTGCAAAACAATTCATGAGAGCAAGAAAAATCGCTTGGATGGGTTGTGCTGCTACTTTTGTCATTACCTCAGTCATTGGATTAGGATCAGCCATCGAACCTGGTTTATGGCTTGATAGATTTACCTCAGATCCAGAAGTCTATAAGCACGGAGCATTGTACTTTGTTATTGCAGGGCCCTTTTATGGGTTTTTTGGAGGAGGACAGGCGTTATATTTTGCCAATCAAGGTACTGGACATATGGTTATACCGGTCCTGATAAGCTTAGCGAGATTAATTCTTGTTTGTTCGGTTGGTATTTTATCCGTTCTATTATTATGGGATCTTTCAGTAATATTTTGGGGGGTAGGAATCGGACTACTAGTTATTGGCACGGGACTTTCGCTAAATATGTTTGGTCCCGTCTGGCAACCCAAAGCACCATCGGTCGGTAAATAGACATGCTTAATTGTTTCTAGAAATAATGAAATCAGCCAAATCTAATAGAGACTTCTTGAAATCATTATCTCGGAGTGGTTGCAAAGATAGTTTGGCTTCTTCCACCAATTGGTCAGCATATTTATATGATCTCGCTTCGGCATCGGAGCTTTTTATGATCTCAACAATCTCCGAATGTAGTTCAATGTTTGATGGATCGTCAAGAAATAACCCCACTTTCTTTTTGCAATCTGGTTCTTCAATTGCATATATTGTTGGCAATGTGATTACCCCATTCAATAAATCACTACCAACCGGCTTACCTATTTCTTGTGGTGTGCCCGTGATATCCAAGACATCGTCCACTACTTGGAAGGCCAGTCCTATTTTCTCACTGTATTTTTTCAGGCTATCCACAATTGGCTCAGGAGCTCCGCTTAAAACAGCCCCCGATTCTCCTGAAGTCGAAAATAGTGAAGCAGTCTTGAAATAGATACGTTCAAGATAGTCATCCACTCCCTTCGTAATATCTCTACTATTTGCAGTTTCCTGCAGCTGACCTCTAGAAAGATCCATAATTGTTTCAGAAAATCTCTTTATTACCCTAATATTTCCAGTAGAGCAAACATATGTTGCTGAAGCCGCGAAGACGTAATCCCCAAGGAGGACGGCCGTATGCTGACCCCAACTGGAACTCACTGTGACTCTTCCTCTTCTTGTATTCGATTCATCTACAGTATCGTCGTGGATCAAGGTTGCAACGTGCAGCATCTCTACAGCTGTAGCCATAGTTATTACTTTCTCCCCATCGTTGGGATGAAACCCGGCTGTGAGTAGAGTTAAGGCAGGCCGGGCTAGTTTGCCTGAGGAATCGAACACATGGATTAATAGATCTTTGAGGGAGGGTAATTCCGAACTCTCAGAAAATGTTCTCAATCTAGCATCGACCAGTTGAAGTTGTTCTGATATTGGGTTTAGTATCGAGAATGCTTGCAATAGAAGAAGTTCCTAATTAAGACCTAACCTACTAATTTCCTCATCTATTACACTCTCTTCTAGTTTGATGAATAATGCCTTTGGTTCACCTAATTTTTGCCCAGGAATCACTTCATCTGGATCCCAATTCCATCCATTATCATTGGCACTGCCCTCAAATCCCAACATGCTGTGAAGTTTTTCCACACTAAAGGGAAGAAACGGTGAAAAAGTGGTCTTAAGGCAATTTATTACATTTAAACAATAGTAGAGACTAGTGCCTGCTGATTCCAAATCAGTTTTAGAAGCACTCCAAGGTGCCTTGTCATCCAGGTATTTATTGGTTTCTTGGGCTAAAGACATAGAATATTCTAAAGCCTTTCTAAATCTGCAGTTTTCTAGTTCTGTGGCTACCAATGACAAAGTGCTATTTGCCTCATTTATCAATAAATTATCGAGATTGTCTTTATTTTTGGGTCCAGGAACCACACCATCAAAATATCTGGTTGTCATCGACAAAACCCTGTGCACTAAGTTTCCGAAAGTGGCGACAAGTTCGTCATTGTTTCTTCTCACATATTCTGACCATGAAAAGTTGGAATCGCTAGTTTCGGGCATTATTGAGGCTAGGGAAAACCGGAGAGGATCTGGGTCATATCTTTCCAAATAGTCCTTTAAATTGACAACCCAATTTCTACTTGTAGATATCTTTCTTTCCTCCATGTTTACGTATTCGTTGGCAGGAACATCGTATGGAAGATTCAAACCACCGTACCCCATTAGCATTGCTGGCCAAATAACAGTGTGAAACGGGATGTTGTCTTTGCCCATAAAATAATACGGCTTGGAATCCTCCTTCCAATAATCTTTCCACTGATCCGGATTGTCCGTTTTTGAGGCCCATTCAATAGAAGCAGATAAATAGCCAATGACAGCTTCAAACCATACATATATTCTCTTATCTTCGTAACCCTCAAGAGGGATAGGTATTCCCCATGTAATATCTCTGGTTATAGCTCGGTCTATCAATCCTCCTTCCAGAAATCCCAAAGTGAAATTTTTAACATTAGGTTTCCAATGGGAGTTTTCCCTCATCCACTCGATCAAATCTTCTTCGAAAGCACTGAGTTTGAGGAAAAAATGTTCAGTGTCCCTAAAGACTGGTGTTGATTCACAATCCTTATGTTTGATGTCTATCAAGTCCTTAGGGTCAAGAGTATTACCGCAGCCGTCGCACTGGTCGCCCCTTGCTCCGTTAGAATTACAGTTAGGGCAAATACCTTCCACATAACGATCGGCCAAAAACCTGTTATGTTCTTCGCAAAAGGGTTGAGACATAGTGTCTTTATAAATAAACCCTTTTTCATGGAGTCTTGAGAATATATCTTGCGTGACTTCAAAATGGTTTTGGGTGTGTGTCGTGGTAAAAAGATCCCAATTTATACCAAGCCCATCCCAGTCATTGAGAAATTCGGTTTGATATTTTTTTGCCACTTGCTCCGGGGATATACCTTCATTTTCAGCAGTGATGGTCACTGGGGTTCCATGGGCATCGCTACCTGACACCATAATTACGTTATTACCTCTGATCCGATGATATCTCGCAAAAATATCTGCCGGGAGATACGCTCCTGCGACGTGTCCAAGATGAATAGATCCGTTTGCGTATGGCCATGCGACACAGACCAGAATGTTTTCGGGCATATATTAAGAATTATCTCCTAAAAAGGTGCCATCGAATGTTAGCACATGGTATGTATCTAGGTTTCAACTGCTGTCAAAATTGCGATCAACCGGAACTACTCGGTCAGAGCCAAGGCCCTATCTCGTAACTGCCCACATCCTGCATCGATATCAATCCCTTTTTCCATTCTTACCGTTGACGGCACATTGAATGTTTTTAGATCCGACTGGAATCTCTGGGCCTCCTTGTAAGTGGTTCGGTGGTATGGTCCGTCATCGGTTGGATTTACCGGGATGAG
The DNA here is from genome assembly GCA_002500485.1 of Dehalococcoidia bacterium UBA7891. Taxonomy (GTDB): domain Bacteria; phylum Chloroflexota; class Dehalococcoidia; order Lucifugimonadales; family UBA826; genus UBA11996. Next base: position 4,255 of record DLRJ01000156.1, on the reverse strand, counting down.
ATTTACGTGGCACAGTAAGTCCTTGAGAATTCGTCCAAGCTTGTTGGCATGCATTGATGTGTCGTTTTGGTCTTTTAATAAGACGTATTCGATGAAAATGCGCCGGTTAGTTTTGGTTACAAAATATTTACATGCCTCGATAAGTTCCTCTATCGGATACCGTTTATTTACTGGCATCGTTTCTGATCTGGTTTCGTTATCCGGCGCATGTAAGGAGACTGCGAGATTTATTTGTATGTTTTCCTTTGCAAGTTTCTCTATACCTGGAACAAGCCCAACAGTAGATACCGTTATGTGCCTAGCCCCTATTCCTATGCCTTTTGGATCATTAAGAACCCAAATGGATTCCATCATGTTTTCATAATTAGCCAGTGGTTCTCCCATCCCCATAAAAACAACGTTTGTAACGCCCTGTAGCTCTCCTCGAGATCTCGTACCGGCTTGGATTTCCTCTTTGTCTTCCGCTAGGGCCAATCGTTCCATAGTTAAAACTTGTTCTGTGATCTCTCCGGCGGTTAGATTCCTTCTAAATCCTTGCTGACCTGTAGCGCAGAAGGTGCATCCTAGGGCACATCCGGCCTGAGTGGATACGCAAACTGTTTTCCTTCCTCTTCGATGACCATCTGGCTCGTAACGCATTAAAACAGTTTCGATTAGTTCACCGTCTGGTAGCTTAAATAAAATTTTATCGGTACTATTGTCCGCAGATTTTTTCGAAATAACTGTAGCCGCGTTTCCGATAGAATAATTTTGTGCCAATATTCCTCGTAGGTCTTTACTTAAGTTGGTCATTTGGCCAAAGGAAGTTCTACCTTCTTTGTAGATTGCCCTCCATACCTGTTCGGCTCTATATTTAGGTTGATCAAGAGCCTCTAGAGAGGCCAGCAGGTTTGACTTAGACAGTTCCAGTATTGAAGGCAAAGTAGCCTCTATAGCAGATATTTTTCTTCCGTTCACCATAAAACCTTCACGGTCGCAGATTTTTCTATTTATTCAAGTGTATCAAGTACTAATTTATATGCTTCGCTGTTTCCTAAGTTTGTAACTGAAACTATCTCTCGTGAAATGTCTCTGATTCCAACCCCTTCATCGGACAATTTTTGGATTAGTGTCAAGGTCGCACTTCTATCTAGGTGTTCTATCTCAACGTCAGATTTCGTTAAGACTAAGGTGAATTCTCCTTTGGGTTCGCTGAAATGAATTAGTGCGGCGGCAGGTTTGCCATGGAATGTTTCCTCGTGTACTTTAGTCATCTCTCTGCCTACAAAAATGCTGCGCTCAGGGTATAGATGTGCCAATTTTTCCAAAAGATTTTTTAACCGTTTGGGAGACTCGAACAATACTATAGGGACTGCTAACGCCTCGTATTGGCTGAGGAATTTTACTAGGTCTGATTTCTTCCGTGGAGGGAATCCAGCGAATAAAAAGGAATCAGTAGGGAAGGGACACATAGATAGGATAGTGGTCACTGCAGAAGGTCCAGGAATTCCCATAACGGTAAAGCCTGCCTCATCAGCAGCCTTGACTAATTGGTATCCGGGATCACTAATTCCAGGGGTGCCAGCATCGGTGGTTAGTGCGATATCTCCCCGACCTAATTCCTCCAGGATTTCGGGTATTTTCTGGGCGTAGTTATCTTTGTTGAAACTAGTTTTTTTAGTTTTTATATCGTACCGAGCCAATAATTTTTGGGTGACTCTTGTGTCCTCTGCCGCTATTAAAGTGACTCGAGAAAGAATATCAATGGCTCGGAAGGTAATGTCCTTGAGATTACCTATAGGTGTGCCTAATATGTAAAGAGTACCCATTAGTGTATCCCCGTTATCAGTTACTTCAAATCCGGCGGTACTGCTATTTTTCAAGCAATAGTGATAGTTCCTTTGGGTGGCTCAGCATAGGGTAATGACCTGCTTCCAGTTCATGCCATTTAGCATTTAATTTCTCGGCTGTCCGTTTTTGATGCTCCCGTGAAGGATTGGAACTTAATGTGCACCTAATTACAGTGGCATTCCAATTCCGATTCCAAAAATTGTCCAACTCCCCCGGGGCATCTGTTGCTTCGATAGGATGCATTGTAGCCCTTTCTATGGCCCATTTTTTGAGCTCGGGGTCCAAATCCTGGAAAAGGCGCTCTTCTAATTCTGCCTCGGAAGGGCCTCGGGTTAGTTCAGTGATCGTCTGCGGAAAGGATGGATCTCTCACCACTATATCCTGAACTCGCTCTCCCGGCTGTGGGGCAAGAGCGTCGACAAAAAATATCTCCTTGACTCTGCTACGAGAAAGTTCTGCGACCTTACAGGTGACTAACCCTCCTGTACTAGTCCCCACCAATATCAAATCGGTTAAATCTTGGTAGTTCAGAAAACCGGATACTTCGTTCGCTTGGCTTTTTATCGTTATTCCTGGCCTTATAGAGATTGAACGCTCACCGCAACCATCCAGTGTTGGGGTGTACACAGTATGGCCTTTCTTCACTAACTCTTTTGCGGTGGGTTTCCATATCCATCCGCCTTGGTAAGAACCATGTATTAAAACGTAAGTTGACATAAGACCCCTTCCTATAGAGTTATTGGCGAAAGTATACTACCCCTAGGATAGGGCATACCTAATATTTCAAAGGTATTAGAAACTGATAAATGCGTAAATCAATCAAAATTCCTTTCCTTGTAATTTTCCTTGTACTTCTGCTTTTAATCACGCCTCAGGCAAGGGCTTCTTTTAAGGCAGCTCTTTTTATTCCGCAAATTTTACCGGCGATTCCAATTAAGCCTTTGGAATATGTTTCCGGCACCCCGACTAGGCTGGAAATAACATTTGAGTCCTCCAAAGGTTTCTCTGAGGCTGACATCTATTTGCCTTCCGGAAATGGCACTCATCCTGGAGTGGTTTTCTTTATGGGTATTGTCCCCCCTGATAGAGAAGAGAAACGTATCCTAGCTTTGGCCGAAGGGCTTGCGAGGACCGGTATGGTAGTTTTGATCCCCTGGCTTGAGACTCAAGCCGAAAACAGATTAGTTGTTGATGACATAGAAACCTTAGTGGACGCTTTCCTTTACCTGCAAGAGCATGAAAGAGTGGATGGTACGCGAGTTGGCATGGGAGGGATCTGCACAGGAGCCTCGATGGCTGTTGTTGCTGCTCAGTCAAATCGTATTAATGAGGAAGTTACTTTTGTTAATTTATTTGCGGGTTATTATGATGCTTTTGATCTAGTGAAATCCACCGCCTCAGAAACTAGGTTCAATGGAGACAGCGAGTCCCCTTGGGTTCCAGATAACCTAACCAAAAATATGGTTAATAATCATCTAATTCACGGTGCCGAACCTGATGATAGAAATATTTTGCTCAAGATTATGGAGAATGGTACTTGGAATCAGAATCAGTATGATTCATTGAGCTCAAGTGGTAAATCTGTATTGACGTTGCTAGGTAGACCAAGCTTGGACGAGGCAAAAAAGGCAATCACTAACCTGAACGCTCACACAGCCGATTTCCTAAAAAAAATTTCTCCCAGTAGCAATATAGATATGCTAAAAGCCGACGTTTTATTAATGCATGATCTACAGGACAGACTTGTGCCGGCTGAGGAATCGAGAAGGCTAGCCAGGGCCGTCAGGTCTAATGGCGGCGAGGTTTACCATACCGAATTTTCGTTGTTTCAAAATTCGGTGAAAGTCCATACAACCGAAGCGGATGAGACTGGGAAATTAAATTTCATCAAACAAGCCTTCAAACTTTACAGGCACATGCATAAGGTTATGTCGTTATCTGGCTAATTTTTAATTTGCCTTTTTCTTTATACGAAGGACGAATCATTCCAAACGCTACCAGCACAATTAATGGTAAACATGTTTTGTTCATATCCGATATAAATGATGGTATCGACCCAATTGGGAGCATTACGACAGCGACTACCACAAGGTATGAAATTAGCACCCACTGAACGGTGGATAAATCAGCTGAGAAATACTCTGCAATCTGAGGTATTATCACGTTGGACGAACCACGATTCACCGCCGTTCCGAGGATCGAAAGGGCACTCAACAGAAAGGCTAACCATTTGTAATGTTTTGATTTGAATGATCGCAAATAGCTGAATTTCGTAACAAGTAATCAAAAGCATACATCCAAACCATCTCTTGGTCTTAGGCATATACAATGTTGCCTCTTGTTGTTTTGTACCAACTAAAGTATTTTCACCAGATGAGGAGAAATGATGTTTTTAATAAGACGAGTTTGCAGGGTCGAACGTAAG
>DLRJ01000042.1 GCA_002500485.1 Dehalococcoidia bacterium UBA7891 | reverse complement strand
GCCTTCGACAGAAGAGATCCAAAACTATCATGAACATTACGCGCAAAGTAATGAGTGGACCAGGTGTAATTATTTTCCTAATCGAGATAGTCTATTTTCAATAAAGTGGACCTCAACTGGCCAAGCCTCTACAATAAATGAAGATCATATGGAAATTGAACGTATGGGTAGGTTGGTTGCGGGCATTTGGTTAAGCAAAACTGCCCAGATAAATCAACTTAAAGCACAGGTTGACTACCTACAGGCGCGAATAAATCTTATGGAGGTTGGTATGGATGATAGGTATCTAATTCCACCATCAAGAATGTCTGAAAAGTACTTAGATCGCTAATGCCTATTGTTCGCCTTCAACGTCCAATGCGCTTGGAATCCGGACAGATTCTTGATCCTGTTGAGATTTGCTACTCCATAAGTGGAGAACCACATTCTGATGGCTCTAATGTAGTGATTGTCTGCCCCACACTTACTGGGGGGATTGAAGTTGCCACTCAGAAGGAATGGTGGTTCATTGGTCCTGGAGAATTGATTGACACAGACCATTTCTGCGTTATCTCAATGGCTGCGCTCGGGAGCCTACACGGCAGCTCTAGCCCAAGCTCAATCAATCCAATTAATGGTAAGCAATTTGGCTTGAGCTTCCCTACGGTTACAGTTACTGATTCAATCAGGGCAAATCAGAAAGTCCTTAACATGCTCGGTATTAATCGAGTTAGGGCATTAATAGGTGGTAGCTATGGTGGATTTTTTGCCTACACATGGTTAACATTAGATCCTCAACTTTTTGATATTGCAATTATTTTTCAATCTGCTTTGAGATGCAGTGCTCATACAATGGCGGCCTTTGCCTTTATCCGAGAATTAATATGCTCTGATCCGGCTTGGAACCAGGGCAGCTATGTTCCTGAAGACATCCCTTCGATGAGTGGGATGCAAGAGATGTTGGGCTTTAATCGCCTATTTCAACTTAGTCACAGTCGTCTTGAAGACTTATTCCCTGTCGATGTCCGCAGGCAAGATCTAAAACTTGATGTCAACTTTAGTAAGCCTTGCTCAGCTTTAGATAAATTTATTGCTGGACCTCCTGGGTCCTTAAAGGGGAGCGATCCAAACTCGTTGCTTTGTACCCTGCGCTCTAGCACTTTATTTGATTTGGAACGTAGTATTCCGAATCTATGGGCGCGATGGAAAGATCTAAGAACCAAATTGATTCAGATACCCTGTGCTCAGGATTGGCGATATCCTGTAGAAGGAATGCTAAGTATTCATAGGCAAGCAAGCTCAAATGGTGTAAATTCTCAATTACGAGTAACTCGATCGAACTATGGCCATGGCTCTTACCTTTACGATCAGCAATCGCTAGGTTCTGTAATTCCCTTTTTGTATAAATCACTATATGCATAGATGATGTTATCGTAATTAGTTTACATATTCTGTCATAAATAACCTGCACTGCTAATCTATAGTGTATGAATCCTTCAACAGTAATAAACCCTACGCATCACATGACCGGGCATGTCTCTCACGGAAATCATGATGTCCTTTTTGCCTATATGCCTTATCACAAGCTTACGCATCCAGCTTTGGGCGCAAGTATACTTAAGTCCTGTTTAGTGCAGGCGGGAATTAGTACACTAATTAAGTATTACGGACTAGAGTTTGCAGAAATAATTGGTGCCAATAAATATAATTCTCTTCTGAACTCGAGCACAGTTCTTCTAAAGGGTGAATGGACCTTTGCTGAGGCTGCCTTTGGCGAGGGCTTTCTAAAGCAACAGGAAGCTTTTGTTGGTAGGCCGTATCCATGGGTTGATGATACGGCTATCAAAGTGGCCAAACATGCCAAGGATTGGATACAGCATGTAGTCGAGCAGATCGCTGAATCTAGGCCAAAGATAGTGATTTGTAGCTCAATGTTTCAACAGAATCTAGCTTCTTTGGCAGTACTTAGAGGTGTTAAAGCACTAAGTCCAGATATATATACCATCATGGGAGGTCCAAATACAGAGAGTATTCTTGGAATTGGCTTATTACGAAGAGCCAAATGGTTAGACTATGTATGTACTGGAGAGGGTGAGGAAAGCCTACCATTACTTTGTAATTCTCTTTTGCAAGGTAATGCTAATGGTCTTAAAACGGTTGGTGTAATTGCACAGGAAGATATATCAAAATATGATGGGGCTCTCGATGTAAATCTTGAAAGATCAACATTAAAGGATATGGATAAATCACCCGTACCATGTTTTGATGATTACTTTAATGCTATCAATAATAGTTCAATATCGGTTGAGCCCGGTCTCCTCTTAGAATCGTCGCGCGGATGTTGGTGGGGCCAACGGAGTCATTGTACCTTTTGTGGGCTCAATGGTAAAGGAATGAATTATCGAGCAAAGACACCTATTGAAATGGTTAAAACTGTCAACAAAATTACCCATAAATATAAGATCAGGAAGATCGAATTCGTCGATAATATTATCGCTAAGAATTACTTTGACCAATTTCTAACACTTCTTGATGGCGAACAACTTACGCTTTTTTACGAAACCAAGGCAGACATAAGCGAAAAACAGGTCAAACAATTCCGATCAAGTGGTGTAAGGTATATTCAACCTGGTATTGAATCTTTATCAGATCCTGTATTGAAGTTGATGCGTAAGGGTACTTCTGCATCTCTTAATCTTCAATGCCTTAGGTTATGTCGTGAATATGGAATTCGTCCATCATGGTCCATCCTTAGTGGCTTTCCTGGAGAGGAGGATAATTGGTATAATGAAACTTTGGAATTACTACCAAAACTATTTCATTTACGCCCTCCAAATGGTTTTATTCCTATACGACTAGACCGCTTTAGCCCCTATCATAATAGTCCAAGCCAATGGAACCTCGAGCTAGAGCCTTTTGAGGCCTATTTACATATTTATCCTGATTATCAAGGCTATCATGATGACATTGCTTATTTCTTTAAACGGCTTGGTAGAGATGAGCTTAAGGATGATGGACTAGGTGCTTGGAGCAAAACCCATAGAGCTTGCAGAAAGATTGCAATTAAATGGAGGGATTATTGGGCAGAGCGTCTAAAAGCAGGACTTTATCAGCCCTCGTTACTTTTAGTACAAGAAAAGGGAGAGAAACCGCTTATCCTAGATGAACGAAACCCTGGAGGCGTAATAAATAGATATAGCATTAGCCAGTCCATGGTTGATCTATTGCTTTACTGTAGAAAGTATCGTTCCAGGGCCGTTTTAACTACATTAATAAGCAATAGTTCTATACAAGATCAATGCCATCTCGATCAATTGCTAATAGAAGCTATTGAGCAAGGCTTAATAGTTGTACTTAATAATCAAATAATTACCCTTGTACAGTTATATAACGACGTTGAATTGTCTATATCACATTGGCCTGGTGGAAGGATCCTTAACCAAACTACAAAGTGATTATCACGCCGTGCTGTATCAGTTCAAGGCAGTGCTTAAATAGGTTGTCAACTTCCCAGCGACCCTTGCTTTTAGCTATCAACATTCTTAAACTGGCAGGAGCTAAATATAGACACTCTAATAGGCCCACAAGCTTAGTTGATTCGTAGAGGTGAAACTGACTACGATCAATAGTAATCTTTAGAAGAGTGTCAAGTTCTATATTCGGACAGGGCATCATCTGTGTAAGCCAGTCAAGAGCCTCTGATAAATCCTTCTTCGATGTGAATGAGCATTTTGCTAAGGTTCTATATCCATTTAAGTGGTTAGGTTCAGCAATGCAGGGAGTTATAAGTCGTACTTCCTTACTTGGTATTGAGATCAGCAACCCTGACATACATGCAATCGTTCCACCATCCTGAAGCTGTTGATCCACTTTCAGAGGATCATATGCTCTACCTGCAATCGCAGGAATGCTTAGCGATCCTTTATATTGTGGTATAAATGATATACAGGCACGTTGTCTAGGAGAAAGTGTTTTGAATATTTTTTCAAAAGCATAATGACTACGCAGTGAGCATCTCAGCCCCCAGGGACGTTTTTGTATTTCAGATTTAGTTAATGATATTAGCCTTTGAGGATTTAGCTCACCAGTTGCTGTAGTAGTTGCAGGCCATAAACCAAACTCTTCTGCATATAATTCTGAAAATGACTCATATTCAGGGTGATCGAAGGGATCAGTCGCCCAGTACAAAACACCTGCCACAGCCAAAGGACCGCTTAATCGATGCAATTCAGATAGTAAGTGTTTGTAAATATCTTTTGCCGACTCAAAACCTACATCAACATCATCAAGTTTTTCTGCAGATAAACCGCAGAATGAACACATACCCGAGCAGCCCTTGGTTAGTTCGATTGCAAAAGGTATAAATGTTATCTGTTTACATCTAATACTTTGATCTTCACGCCTATAACGGTTAATTTGATTATTACGCCACTCGCGCCAGCCTAGATGCGCTGGCTCCATTTCTAGAATTGAACGACGAAGAAGTTTATCTGTTTCTAGGGCACTTTTTAATGCTAATGCTTCCGTTGAGGGTTCATAGTCCTTACCTAATTTTTCCTTGACCTGCCGAGGAAGGACGAAATGCACATCATTGATCTTAAGCTTTGGATAAATATTTTTTATTATCGCGAGGCAATCTTCATTTAACCCCTTCCGAAAGGATTCATCACATATAAATTGATCACGAAAAGCCTTGACATCACATAGTATTGGCAGATCATCTAGCGCATTGATGTAGTCTGCCCAAGCACTACAGACAGATTTTATTGTTGTCGACATTATTTAATTTTGTTCTATTAACTCTACTTTACATTAATACGAAAAGTCCACGTTTTTTAGATATTATGATAAAAATATAACTATCGATTGCAAATTAAACGGCTATTGCTTTTTTATGTACATTATTCAACGTATAGGAGCATGAATAGTTCTATGATCAAGTTACTGACATCGTTTGGTTTTGCTATCCACACAGATCCTGCCTAGGCAGCACTCTTTGCTTTTGCAGATATTTTCTGTAGCATTAATCAGTTTATAGTAAGGTTATTAACCCGTAATTGCGTATCATTGTATCTCTATATTAAGAGGACAAAATCTTGGATTTATTGATATAACGTGAATTGTCAGTCTATCTTCTGCGAAATCTCTTTTGGAGGCTATCTTTTTTCCATAACCTTATATTTATCACGCCTATTTTGATGATCAGGTGCGATGCTTAAACCGTAGAGGTCGCCACTTAGTTAGTTACTCGAATTTCTTATTTTTTACTTTTATTATGCTTAAATATTTATGACGCAATAGGAAGAAATTTTGGCAACCATGTTAAAATTAAATTAGATTTGATCAAAA
>DLRJ01000053.1 GCA_002500485.1 Dehalococcoidia bacterium UBA7891 | reverse complement strand
GAAAGAGATGGAAAAAGTGCGGGTTATCCGATTATGGTTCCTGTTGTAGATTTAGTTGAAATAGGAAATGGAGGTGGTTCTATCGCATGGGTTGATGAGTTTAGTAAACTCCATGTTGGACCTCAATCATCTGGAGCTATACCAGGTCCAGCAGCTTACGGCAAAGGTGGCATTGAAGCTACCACTACAGATGCCAACTTAGTAATGGGACGTATAAATAGTGACTACTTTTGTGGAGGCTCTATTAAGGCAGATATGAAGGCTTCAAATTCCGCCTTAAGCAAAGTTGGAGAAAAGTTAAGAGTCAGCCAAATCGAGGCCGCTAGAGGCATTATTCGCATTGCAAACAATAACATGATTAACGCATTAAAGCTTGTATCTCTTAATAGAGGGTTTGATCCTCGAGATTTTGTACTGGTTGCATTTGGAGGTGGAGGCGGGATGCATGCAGTAGCATTAGCCCAAGAATTAGGAGTCAAAAAAGTTGTCATTCCTGCTGCTGCTTCAGTTTTTTCTGCGTGGGGTATGATGATGTCTGACTTAAGAAGAGACTATTTTATAACCCATCTAGTAGACCTAATTGCGGGGTCTGGCGTCAGTATAGAGGCTGCCTTTTCAGCTGTTGAATCTCAAGCAATAGAACAATTTGAGTCAGAGGGGCTAGATAGGACAAGCATAACATTTACTCGTTATGGTAATTTTCGATACAAAGACCAGGAGCACACAACAGAGGTAAGGCTCTCTGGAGGTGTAATTTCAGACGAGCAAATAAGTTTAATCGAAGCTGATTTTCATAAGACTTATGAGCATGAATATACGTATCGTCTTGAGGTAGGAGTTGAATTAGTTGGAATTCATGTTGTTGCGACATCTGAAGTTGGTAAGCTAACTATGAAAGAGCTCCCAAATCAGGGAATTAATGAGTCTGTAGCTAGAAAGGGCGAACGAGAAGTTGATTATGCTCTAGAAGGAGTTCACCAGGCTACTCTTTATGATGGCGACAAACTATTACCGGGTATGGAGTTTTTTGGACCAGCAATCATTGAAGATTCTGGCTCAACTACTGTAATTCACCCAAATAATAAAGTGTATATTGATGGTTACGCTAATATACATATAGAAGTATAGTTATAGTGGCTTTATATAGCTGCTCTTTAAGGAGATAAAAATGAAAAATGAAATAGAATACGATCCCATTACTCTTGAAATTATTCAAAGCTCACTTCAAGCCACAGCTGACGAAATGTTTGCTTCAATACAAAAAACAGCCATGAGCTCAATCATTTATGAGGTTTTAGATATGGGCACCGGAATAATGGATGCAAAGGGTGAAATTGCCTCATCTGGAGCAGGAATACCTGCATTTGTTGGCGTTCTTGATAAATCAGTTAAAGTGATAATTAAGAAATTCAATAAGCCTGGAGATATTGAAGAAGGAGATGTATTTGTAACTAATGACCCCTATTATGGTGGTGTTACACATTTGAATGATATTGTCCTGATAATGCCAGTTTTTTCTGATGGAAAGCTTATAGCTTGGACTGCAGACATTGCACATAATTCTGATGTTGGTGGAATGGCTCCAGGGTCACTAACAGGTGACGCAACTGAAATTTTTCAAGAAGGGATAAGATTACCAGCTATAAAGGTCATTAGCAAAGGCCAAACTATTCAAGCCGTTATGGATATTCTTATAGTCAACTCGAGAATGCCAGAAACAATACATGGAGATGTTTGGGCTCAAATAGCAGCTGTTAGAATTGGAGCTAAGCGACTTCAAGAGATAGCTAAAAAATATGGCGCCAATGTTTTTGAGAAAGCAATGGTGGACTTTATGGACTTTGGTGAGAAAGCTTCTAGAAATGAGCTATCAAAATTACCTAAAGGAGTTTTTGAGCTTTCAGAGGAGCAAGATGATGGTAGTTTTTATAATGTTAAAATAACAATTAGTGACGACCTATTCACTGTCGACCTAAGAGATAATCCAGCCCAGCTTTCTTCCCCTGTCAATACAACTCGGGATGGAGTAATGGTTTCTGCTCAAATGATTTTTAAATCAATGACTGATCCTTACTCGCCATGTAATGGTGGCTCTTTTAGACCTATAAAACTCATTACTACGCCTGGAACGGTTTTTGATGCACAAGAGCCAGCTCCAGTAGGATTTTATTATGAAGTAGAGCTTAGAGTTTACGACATTATGTGGAGATGTCTGGCTAAGTATATGCCTGAAAGATTGTCTGCTGGTCATTTTGCCTCGGTTTGTGGTACGTTTATTGGAGGCACCCATCCAGATACGGGCCGTCAATATACTATAATTGAAGCTCAAGTGGGAGGCTGGGGAGGAAGAGATGGGTCAGATGGAAATCATGCTATGTTTAGTGGGTTTCATGGAGAAACCTATAACTGCCCTGCTGAAATTAATGAATCAAGAAACGGACTTTGGGTTGATCAACTATCCCTTAATACTGAGCCAGGAGGAGAAGGTAAATACACAGGTGGTAGGGGAATTGTTATGGACTACAGGATTCGTGCTGAAGATGGATACTTAACAGCTGGATACACAAGATCAAAATTTCCTGCTTGGTCTCTTGATGGTGCCAACGAAGGATCATCAAACTATGTTGAACATCTGCCTGTAAACGGAAAAAGCGAAAGGTTTGCATTTGTTTCAGGGTTAAGCCTTAAAAAAGACGACGTCATTAGAGTTGTTACTGGAAATGGGGGTGGCTTGGGAGACCCAAAATCTAGAGACCAAGCGCTGGTAAAAGAAGATCTTAGAAATGAACTCATAACGCCAGAAGTAGCGAGAAAAGTTTATGGCCTAAAAGAGGCCTAGTTAAGGCTTATAATTTTTTTATTAGGTACAGATCAGATTATGGAGAATTTATGCAAAATAAAATAGACTCGCTAAGAGTTAGAATGAAAGACAACAACGTTGACTTAGTGGTTCTTGGCCCTGGCACTCACATGAACTGGTTATTAGGCTTCAACCCTTATCCAGACGAAAGACCTTGTATGCTTTTTATAGGACGAGAAAAAGAGGCTTTCCTTATGC
>DLRJ01000060.1 GCA_002500485.1 Dehalococcoidia bacterium UBA7891 | reverse complement strand
TAGGGCGTGCTACCGGCGCTGACGCGGAACCCATCAACACAAACACCTCGGCTGGTTCCCTACCTGTTATAACCGAGGAAAAGTTGATTGTGGTTAACGAGAATTTGGCAAGCCAGGAAGCATTACTAGTAGACCAGGAAAAGGCACTGGATAAACATCAAGCAGAGCTGCAAAATCTTAAAGAAATAGTTACTGCCTTTGAATCAAATTCAGCCAATAATTCAGCCAATACAGAAAGTTCGGCAGATAGGGAAATTAAATCTGTCGCAGCCGAAGTTTCAACTATGTCAAACCAATTAGAAAATGACATGGCTGCGCAGGGACAACATCTCGAAGAAGAAATTTCTATGATGCATTACCGCATTACCTCTCTAGAAGAACAGTCTGCCTTCATACAAACCCTGCTTGGAGATATACAAGATGAAGCGGAAGCGATCCGATACTCTATCTCAGCCATATCAAATGAGATCGAAAAGTCGGCTGAAATCACAGGAAATCTTACCCATTCATTTGATGCAATTGTTTCTACAACGGAAGATTTCCAAGGACAGTTGCGTGATCTCGAAGACGAGACAGCTTTTCTAAATGTAGCGGTTGAACAATCAACGTCCGCAATAGAACAGTTGGATGATGCTTTAGAAGAGGTGGAGGAAACTCAAGAAGAATTAGCAGACTCCTCAAACTATCCAATCACGGTAGACCAATTCACTACATACGATAATTTAATTGGTAACGGACTAATCGGAGACGTATTAAATAGCATGCCAGCACCAGAAACTATGGTTGTACCGGACTGTACCGGCCCAGATGGAACTCGAGAATGCATAGATAAACTTGTGAATTCTGTAAATGTGGATATAGATGGAACTTATGAAAGCATACAACTATCAATAAATGACTTTTGTCAGGCAGCAGAAAACGCTTATGGACTTGAACGGGTACACGGGAATCGGTGGGACTCAACAGCTCCAACCGATGAGACAGATGCATTGCTAAACGCCGGATTCATTTCAGAATCTGAGTTCAGTATTATTCAGTGGTCATTGAAAAACCGCGATATTTTGGAAACTGAATATCCTGGCACGGAATGCTGATAGGTTAAGCCTATAGGGAGGGTGATTAAGTCCTCTCTCTATAATTAAGAGCTCTGTTAAAGATTACTCCGCCTTGCCAAATACAGACGTAGGAAGTGTACTTACTACGAATAGGCCCGCCTTTAAGGCCTCCCAAGTAAAAAGTGCCTGAGTTGCCTCTATGGGTTCCCAAGTGTTTATAACAGGCACAACCTTATCCTTCTGAGAGTGCCGTAGGGCCCTAACCCCACTCACGGCCTTCTTGTGGTATTGGTTCAAATTGGTCGAAATTGACACTAATACCGACCCAATATAAAGTCACCTGATATCGTGAATTTTGTAAAATGGAGAGCATATGAAAGTAACAGGTGTAAAGACTTATGTTATTGAAAATGAACCTGGTGTAAGGACTGGTGGAGGCGGCCAGACGGAAGAATGGTATATAGGTGGTAAATATTTCCTTATTTTGGAACTTTCTACCGATGAAGGAATAGTGGGAATCGGAGAAAAACTTACAGGTAGCTCTTTCACTGGAAAAATGACATGGAAGGATTTCAAATCTCAAATACAATTAGTTCATGAAACCGTTGAGGCTTTTGTTATAGGGCAAGATCCTTTCAATATTGAAAAGATCTACTACGAAATGTATGCGGGAAGACATGATTACAGATTACCCAGCCTACATTTTGGAATGGTTATATCAGGGATAGAGATGGCCTTATGGGACATTGTAGGTAAAGCTAATAACCAACCTATTTACAATATGCTTGGTGGGAAGTGTTGGGATAAACTCAGAGCCTACGCTTACATGCCACCCATTCCAGAAGGAAACCCTGAAAATGCAGGAACTGTGGCAGAGCGGTTACTTGCAGAAGGTAATACTGCATGTAAATTTGATCCTTTTCATCCGATAACTGGCGTTCCTAGGGATATCAGTTTAAAGGAAATAACTTACGCCGAAAATATTTTTAAAAATATCAGATCTGCTGTCGGGGATGAGCTTGAAGTTGGATTAGGTACACATGGACAGTTAACGACTTACAGCGCAATAAGAGTTGCAAAAGCGATAGAACCGTACCAACCACTTTGGTTTGAAGAACCTGTTTCACCTGAAAATATAGATGAGATGGCTAGGGTGGCCGCTCATACCAGCATCCCAATTGCTACTGGGGAGAGGCTAGCCACCGTTTTTCAATTTTCTGAGGTATTAAGGAAGCAAGCTGCACAAATTATTCAAATTGATATTGGTCAAGCAGGAGGAATATTAGTGGGGAAAAAAGTTGCAGCTATGGCGGAAGCAAGCTATGCGGTAATTGCACCGCATATGTATTGTGGTCCAGTGGCAGCTGCAGCTGCCATACAGGTGGCTACTTGCTCCCCAAACTTTATGATTGCTGAGGCAAACCAAGGATCTTTGCACAAAAAAATATTCAAGGATCCTATCGTTTTTGAAAACGGATATATAAAAATCCCTACAGGGGCTGGGCTAGGAGTAGAGTTTGACCCTAAGGTTTTGGAGAAACATATAGTAAGCTGATCAGGCTAAGGTTTCTTACCAAAAGCAGTTACAGACAAAAAGATCCTAAATTAACGAATTGCTTCGCATAAATTTATAAAATATCATTCGACATTGCAAAAAAGTTCTAATTTTATTACGTTATATCCGTAGATTTTTAAATCACAAAATTGAGGTGCAAATAATGGCATTTAAAGCAGAATATATATGGATCGATGGAACAGAGCCATCCCCTTCATTAAGATCTAAAACCAGGGTTTTAGCTGACGAGTCAGATTTTCCAATTTGGGGATTTGATGGGTCCAGTACCAACCAAGCGCCAGGAGAAAATTCAGACTGTGTCTTACGTCCTGTTTTTTCATGCCCTGATCCAATTTCAGGCGGAAACAATAAATTAGTCATGTGTGAAGTTCTACTACCTGATATGTCTCCACATCCAACAAACAACAGAGCGGCCTGCGCGGAAGTCGCTTCAAAATTTAAACATCATGAGTCATGGTTTGGCATTGAACAGGAATTTACGTTATTTGAAGCGGATGGAAAACAACCGATTGGATTCCCCGATGGAGGATTCCCTGAAGCACAGGGACCATACTATTGTAGTGTGGGAGCAAATTATAACTTTGGGAGAGGAGTATCAGAAGCCCATGCAACAGCTTGTATCGATGCGGGTATAGGAATTGCAGGCACTAATGCCGAAGTGATGCCTGGTCAATGGGAATTTCAAGTTGGACCCCTTGGACCGCTAGAGGTTTCTGATCAGTTGTGGGTAGCAAGATGGCTACTCCATAGGGTGGCTGAGGAATTCGGTATTGTTGTATCAATTGATCCAAAACCTGTGTCAGGTGACTGGAATGGTGCAGGCTGTCATACAAATTTTTCTACAAAAGCAATGCGAGAATCTTACCAACCAATTATCGATGCTTGTGAAGCCATCGGGAAAAACATAAATGAGCATATTGCAAATTATGGCGTCGGAAATGAAAAAAGACTGACTGGACTCCATGAAACTCAACGAATTGATCAATTTAGTTATGGTGTATCTGATAGAGGTGCCTCGATAAGAATTCCTTGGCAAGTTGAAGTTGATCAAAAAGGGTACCTTGAAGATCGTAGGCCTGCTTCAAACATGGACCCGTACCTCGTAACCAAACTACTCATCCAAACAACTTGTGGGTGAAATTTTTCTACTGAGGCAACAATTTTAATATTAACCTCAGTAGAAAAAGAATGGTTGGTCTAGATGGATTATTGAAGAGGAACTGGATCCCAAATAAGGAAGCCCATCGCTAAGCGGTCGTTGGTGAAACTTAGAAAGCTGCTGCAATCTAATGGCATAATGGTGGAGCTGGGGAGGATCGAACTCCCTACCTCTTCAATGCCATTAAAGACCCCACCTTCGGTGTGGGTAAAGCACCACCCCACCCAACTACTCTTTCCAGTCACGAAATAGACCTAGAAGACTACTTATTAAGTCTTAAAAATCGGGGTCTGAGTGATAATTACATTGAGACTTCTGGGAATTTTCTCAGGCACTATATTCAATGGCTTGCCACCAATTCTGCCACCACTAACGCTGAAAGTGCTGAAAAGTACCTCTCAAAATCCAATCATCTCAAGCTCAACAGCAGAAAGAGATATGCGGACTATTTGAGGAAGTTTCTAGAATTCCACGGCATGACCTTTGATATAAAGATTAAGCGTCCCCATATACTGCCAGAGATAGTTAACGAGGCAGACATTGAGAGGCTGAAAGACGCTATCACCAAAGCCAGCTCTTGGAAGATATCAGTCACTACTCACCTCGCCCTAATAGAGACGGCTGTTAAGACTGGAATGCGCCGTGCTGAGCTGGCAGACCTGCGAGTCAAAGACGTTGATTTACAACGGTGTCGCGTCAAAGTTGTGGCAGGCAAAGGCAACAAAGATAGAGTAATTCCGATTGGGGCTGAGCTATGCGAAATGCTGGCTAGAGTGTGCGCTGAGCTGGGCGAGGATGAGAGGGTGTTTGGAATGAATAAGCACAGTCTAGGCGTATGGGTTCGCAAGTGGGCTACCAAGGCTGGCGTAAATCTCCACACTCATAGCTTTCGGCACTATTTCGCCTCCACCTTAGCAACTCGTGGCGTAAATCTGAGAGTAATACAGGAACTTCTGGGGCACTCTAGCCTTGCCACCACGCAGGTATATCTATCGGTGACGGCTGACCATTTGGAGGATGCTATTCAATTATTAGAATAAACTATTTTCAAAGATAGTCCGGTAAGGTGGGCCCACAATGTTTTTTATAAAGATTGGGAACCTTTTCTGGCCCAACCGCCTCAAAGCCAGCGTCCCAAGAAACGCCACCCCTTATTACGTCTTTATGTTCTTTAACGCGCTCATCGTTGCCCCAAAATTCAGGTTCATATACCATACCAACCGTACAAGGACCTACGCTCGGTTTATCAATACGAATGGAGTAAAACCCATAAAACCGAAAAGCAATGAGAGCAACACGCCCGGTGCGCTCAAAAATACCTTGTAAAAATTTGTTTATTTTGTGAAGAGGAAACCCAGTTGAATTGAAGTCTTTCATATGGAACCGGATACCCGTCAACATACCGGATACTAGGAAGGAATGGATATTACTGGTTTGTATTCCACTTGGTGGTACTGCGTTGTCAACAACGGTAGTAATTCTATTTTATTTTCTCTAATTTACTGGCTATTTCTAAAAATAGTCACAATAACTCGCACGTAATTCCACTATTACTGCTAATCAGTAAGGGACTTCGTCTTTTACGCCTATCTACACATGGAGCCTATTGCCACACAAATTTTTGAATTATGCCGGCATGGGGGCGCCTTCAAGCTCCTCGTACAACTCATCCCCAAGTTCTCTTAAACCTTCGAACCTGAGGAAATCCCTACCTTCCCTCACGTAAAATTCCCGGCCACATATGGAATTAAGCATCGCCCACAATTTACGTTTGTAATAGAACATGTCGGCCTCTTTGGTTAGACGACCCATGCGCCACTCTGTTTGCATGACAGTACACCATCGAAGGTAGTAATTGTTTAGTTTTTCAAACTCTACTTCATTTAAATTTTTTTCCGTGCTATGTCTCTTGCTCCATACATTGGAAAAATCCTCTTCCATCCGAACTGCTAATAATTTGTCCGTCAAACCAAGAGATTCAAATGTAAGGCTCTGTTCATTATCTGTATGAGCAGTTTCCAGGAATTTTCTCTGTAATACCATCTGCCAAATTAATACTGAAGCGACTATCAACGTAGCCAGCCCGGTAAGCAATTGAGCTATTACAGCTATTGAGTCTGTATCCATGTCATCCTCCTGATGTATTCAGAGGGATGATGCCACATTAATAATAGTTACAGAGAGCATAGTACGGCACAGAATTTTGAATAAATAGGGTACTCTCCCTGCTATTCCTGAAATCCTAGGGCAGCTGAAAATATTATTTCTTTTTCATTATCCCTGAGTTACTCTTTGAGT
>DLRJ01000153.1:11076-11370 GCA_002500485.1 Dehalococcoidia bacterium UBA7891 | reverse complement strand
AAATACCCGGCCCCGGATGCAATCAAATTGGAATCCAGCAGCGAAGAATCTTTGTTTGATGAACCGTCCGGAGGATTCCTGGCGGCGCCAGGAACATATACAGCTACCCTGTACAAACAGGTAGACGGTAAAGTAGAAAAACTGTCGAAAACAGAACAGTTTGAAGTCGTTCGCCTCAGAAAAGGGGCACTGTCTGGTGCCAAGTTAGCAGATGTGGCTGACTTTTGGCGAAAGTATGAAGATGCTGCCCGCTCAGCCAGTGCGCTTAACCTGGCTTTTAGTAATGCCATGGCC
>DLRJ01000153.1:0-10656 GCA_002500485.1 Dehalococcoidia bacterium UBA7891 | reverse complement strand
TCTGGAACTGGAAGGCAAAGTATCCGGTAACCAATCCAAAAATGAACCCGGTGAAAAAACAAAACCAACAATCAGTGATCGCCTGTTCTCCGTCTCTCGTGGCGTAGGTCAGTCAACTTACGGCCCTACTGAGACTAACAGAAAGAGCCTGGAGATCGCTATGGATCAGTTGGCAGAAGCCAAGAGAGACTTGGAGTCAGCACAGAAGAAAATGTCCGAACTGGCACAAGACTTGCTTGAAGCGGGCGCACCCTGGATAGAGGGGGAACCTCTTCCTCGGCGTTAGAGTCAACTTTGAATAGATCGGGTTGACTTTCACCAAATACTTTGAAACAGTAAAGTCAGCATCTGAAAGTTGAAAAAGACACAACTGTTATAACTGCATATTTGGCAGCACCCTGATTTGGATGTACGACTTTTCAGAAACAGACAGAAGATTCCAACAAGACCTTATTGAACCATTAAATTGAATACTACCCTGTATATTCTTTTATTTATTCTCGGTTTTTTCGCCGGATGCCTTTTCGTTTTCATCTACAGCCTCAAGACTATCAACCAGATACATCGCGACTACCGTGAGGGGAGGTATGACATTGAAGGTGAGGAAGAACTAGAAGAAACAGATAAGGCACTGTCATAAAACTAGCCTTCACCCATTCACTTCTTTATGGGAACAATCCTATAGAGTATGCCCGGCTCCTCAACAGCCACGTAAATGTATCCGTCTGGCCCCTGCTTTACATTTCGTACTCTACCGATGTTTTTCAGCAAGACCAATTCGGACAGAACTTTCTCATCCTCAATCTTGCAGAGGTTGAGATACTCAAACCTGAGTGAGCCTACAAGCAGGTGCCCATCCCATCCGGGGTAACGGTCGCCGATAACAAAGGTCATTCCCGACGGACCGATAGAAGGTATCCAATAGTGAAAAGGGTCTCGCATACCTTCCTTTTTTGTCAACGTTGTAAATACAGTCCCGTTATAATTAATACCGTAGGAAACCAAGGGCCATCCGTAGTTCTCACCTTTCCTTACGATATTGATTTCGTCGCCGCCGCGTGGACCGTGTTCATGGGACCAGATAGTGCCTGTGACAGGATGAATGAAAAATCCTTGCGGATTCCGGTGCCCGAATGAATAGATGCTCTTCACGGCCCCGGGTGTATCGACAAAAGGGTTGTCAGAAGGAATCGAACCGTCATCGTGTGTCCTGTGAACTTTGCCTGGGAAACGGGTGAGATCCTGCGGATTCGTATCTCTTGAGCCCCTATCTCCTACAGTCAAAAAAAGGTAGCCCTCCTTGTCAAATTCAAGGCGCGATCCGTAGTGTATTTCTGTATCACCATAAGGAAAAGCCTCAATAATCAGTTTTTCTTTCGTAAGCCTGTTTCTCTTCAGCTTATATCGCCGGACAGAGGTAGAGCTGACGGTCTCGCCGTCCTCCATTTTATGGCTGGAATACGAAAGATAAACCCATCCGTTCTTCTCGAAATTCGGATGCAACTCAACATCGAGAAGGCCGCCCTGCCCCTCCGCATAAACTGAAGGCCCTCCACGAATTATAACTTTCTTACCATCCTTCATAACCCGATAGATCGCTCCATCTCTATCAGTTACGAGGATATCACCATTCGGTAGAAATGCCATGCCCCACGGAATTCCCAGATCTGAAGCAATGACTTCCAAAGTATAGTCAAACTTCTCGGCGTTATAAACTTCAGTAGGTGAAAATGCTTGCTCGAAGTCGTACACCTTCCCCTCCTCAATCCCACTGAGGATATAGTCTACAAGTTCATTAATCTGGGATTCCTTGAGCATAACGCCGAACGCCGGCATAGCTGCATCCGATCCGCCCCGTCCTTTATGGATTGACTCGAAAATTGCTGAAGCCGAGTTGCCGTACTTCCATTTTCTATCTACGAAAGTCTGCATGGTAGACCCGTGGCAGCTTGCGCAATAGTTAGTATAAATCGAACGGGAACGGTCCTCGGCCGAATCGGCTTCGGCCGAATAATGATTGCGGCCCAAACTTCCTTCCCAAGACAAACTTACTCCTGTGGTGGACAGCACCAACAACACAATACTAATTGATCTAATCATATTTACCTCTCGTATAAAGTTAGATTCAAAACTTCACAATCTTTGCGGCACCGAACTTCTTGGAATCAACATAGAGTACGGCAATATAAACCCCACTGGAAGCGATCCTTCCATTGCGATTGTAGCCGTGCCAGCTTGTTTCATAAACCCCCGATGGCCGATGACCTCTTGCAATACTTGTAACGTAGTGCCCAAGAATATTATATATCTTCACCTCTACCATGCCGTCTTCTTCAGTATAGAACTGAACATTCGCGGAGCCAAGAAAAGGATTTGGGTAAACAAATAGATTAGATTCATTTGACGTATCAATAAGTGCGAAGGACGGAGCAGTTATACGTTGAAATTGAGAATTTCTATCTCCTGGTGTACCATATTCCTTAGAAAGAGACCAGTTCTCACCGACCGAGTTGTCGAGGTCAGGATTGACCAGTTCGATAGTCTGACCAGAATCATCTTGCTTCCTGGGCCAAGGATCATTCGTCTCATAATAAACTTCATCAATCACGACTCTCTCCTGATTATACAGTGTGAGACTGTCTCCTTTCGCGCTGAAACCGAAGTTGAGATCACAAACCAGTGAAATATCTGAACCAAAAACCGAATTGAACTGATCACATTCCCTGCATATTACAAGATACTCTCCACTCCCAATTTGGGTGTTTTCCGGAAAATGGAACTCCTCTCCGCGGCCATTGGATACATACCAGTTCTCTAGCTGAATTGTACTAACACTTCCGTTGTAAAACTCTAACCAGTCACCTGGATCGGCCACGTTAAAAGAACTATAATTGATCTCATTAATAACAAGAGAACCTTCGATTGAATCAGGAGCAAAGACCGCGGTTAGGCTTATTCCGGCGCTGGGAAGAACAGAAATCACGTCGTTGATGGAACCATTGCCTCCTTCCCAGTGGGAGAAGTTGAAACCGGGATTCGGTATAGGCGCCAGCTTAATGGGAACTTCACCAAAGTACTTCCCCGTCCATTCCTCCTGTTCAATAAACAGTGTATTCAGATTGACTAAACCGCCTTCGGGTGGTTGAACACCCACAGTAATTTCCACCTCAGAAGGATATTGAAAATACTCCTTTAAATGCTTTCTTATTATTTCAGGCCTGAAGTTCACAAAAATTTGGAGTTTGCTGAGTTCATAACGATAGTCTCCTTGAGACCTGTCCCATCTGTCAAGATGCCTAGGCAAGGAAAGCTCAATTACACTGTGAAGTTCTTCGATGACACGGAGTGTGTTTTCCGGAGCAAGTGTTGTATTCAATAGATCAAGATACCTGTTCACGAATTGAGTCTTGAACCCTTCGTTTTCCAGAAGTTTCCTAAATATAAATGTCGACCATGCCGGATTTGGCCATGCATTTCCCCCCGCTTCGGTCGTATTGGTTGCATGATGGATGTGATTTACATAATATCCTGTCGTCCCGTCTTCCCACCAATCGTCCCACAAACCGTAACCGGTATCGGTATCGTAGATAATCCATCTCCACTTGCCTCCTTCATTTCTGGAGCGCCAGAATTTGTTGTTATTGGCTGGCCAATCAATATTACCAGCAAAGGTTTCCATTACCTGATAATCAATGAAATTATCTATGTCAATCAGAGAAGAGATGTGTTGGTAATTCAAATCTGATGCCAGATCGTAGTTCTCCAAAAATCCTATAATCTCATTGTAATTATCCAAATCACCGTGCTTGATTATTGGAATCGGCACTTCCTTGTACTCAAGCAGGTCCAGTTCTTCTTCAGCTACAAAATGATGGTGCTCTATGAAATGTTCACTTATCTTTTCCCGAATGTTGTGAATTCCCCAATACTCACCATTGAGATAAACAACTGATGGACGATATGCCTGAAAATCTAGGTTCTTATTTCCCTTCACCAAGCTGTAGGTGATCGCATCACGAATCATAGTCGACCACCAATCATTCCCACTGTTCCTGAGTATAAAGGATTCAAACTCCATAAGTGGTATTTTGGGAAAAAGTTTATAACTCAATTCACCAATATCGTACCGACTGCGAAAAAGAATTGCCAGTGACTTTTGTTCGAATCCAGTCGACCCTCCTCCAAAAATTTCTGCCCCAGCTCTATGGTTGAAAGCGACTGAGCCATCATTTTCAAACATTTCTATATTAACGGGCACCTCGATGTCAATAAGACTCTCACCCTCCCACTCGATTTCTTCATATATCCCGTTTTCTCCCCAAAGATTGTCCGGAGCGGTAGATATTGAAAAAACCGGTAAACCGTGATCTGAATCATTGATGAAAAATGTTCTGGTAGAAGTCTTGCTTTTCACTCCGGTGGAGGCATCAAGCACTCTGGCTCTCAGAACCGTTGTTTCGGTGAACTGAAGAGGTTCTGTGTAGAGCCTTGATGTAGAATCGGGCTCAGAACCGTCTGTTGTAAACCGTACATCACCACCCTCAAAGTCCGAAGAAACATGAACCTCAACCCGATTGGTGTAGAATCCCCCGTCTTGCTCAATGTTAGGAAGGGCGATTTCGATGATGGTTTTAGAACCTTCCGAAGTGTTCGGAGCACCAGGGGTTGGTGTCTTGAAAAACAACCAGTGTGCACTCCCGTCCGGTTGCCTTCCACGGGAATAATCAGGGGGAATGTTCCCTGTGAAGACAGAGTCTATTAACTCACCATCAGGATTGGAAAGAAGCAGTGGTTCACCGGCCGATTTAATCTTGAAATCCGTATGGGGATTGTCAGTCCCATCTTTTCTGTCTTTGCCCGAGGCGAAGACCAATAGGAAACTTTTCCCCAAAATCTCGATGTTCCCGAACTTCCAGCGGGCCGGTAAATCCACGTTGTCCGACAGGCTGTACCCCTCCAAGCTCACAGCATTAGAATCGCTGTTATAGATTTCGAGCCAGTCGGAGAACTCGCCATCAATATCGGCGATTGTAGTATCGTTTTTTGACATGACTTCATTGATATAAAGCTGTTGAGCTTGGACAAATGTTTTCGTAAGCATCATAACAATGAGCGTCACAAATGCTTTTTTGTAGCTCAATGGCTCGATCTCATAAGGTTGACTAAGGGGTTGGATAAAATATAGGGACAGCTAGAGAGAAACAGCTCCACTCTGGAGGAATCTTTGTTTCAGGACCTTTACAACCTCGGGGAACTCTTCGTAAACATCATTTGTCTCGTAAGAATCATCTTTAAGATTAAACAGATCTCCTCGATTGAGCTAATCATCCCCATCCGAGAGGAACTCTTCTTTTTCCAGCCTGCCCGTAAGGAGACTTCTCTTCAATCTCAAACCCATGATGTTATTCTATCCTCAATTTCTTCCTGAGTATTGTCTTGTCAATTTGAACAACTCAGGGAAGGCTTCATCCGAATCACCATAATAATCCTTTAGTTCGAAGAGTTCACTTATCAAACGCTCACGAATTGATAAGAATTTTGGGTTGTCATAGATGTTGTTTAACTCATTGGGGTCGTTCTTGAGATCATACATCTCCCAATACGGTTCTCCATCCCTAATAATATTCCCTTCATAGCTCCAATGTACGGTAGGATAATATTCATCATAAGAATAACCTAACCCCTTGCTGTAAAAATAGATGAGCTTATAATCCTTGGTCCGTATACCATAATGTCCAGGGATGTTAAAGTGAGCTCCGTGCATCCAGTATCGGTAATACATGGACTGGCGCCAATCCTCTGGCGTGTTTCCTTCAACAAGATCACGAAGGCTTTCACCTTGAATATCCTCAGGAATTCCTACATTTGCATAATCGAGGAACGTACTTGCAAAATCTATATTGGTCACTATGTCATTATTGACAATACCGGACTGCACAGCCTTGGGATATCGGATCAGTAGGGGAATTCGTAGCGACTCCTCGTACATAAAGCGTTTATCGTACATACCATGTTCACCGAGGTAAAACCCTTGGTCTGAAGTATATACGACAATAGTATTATCAGTCAGATCGTTATCATCAAGATACCTGAGAACTCGGCCAATATTCTCATCGATGGATGCTACGCAGCGAAGATACCTCTTGATATAGGATTGGTATTGCGCGGCTTTACGTGCTTTCCCCGATAAGTGGCCGGTTTCATTTTCGTAAAAAGTGTGATTTTCGCCAATCTTTTGAGTCTGGAGTTTTATACCATATCCGCGCGTGCCATAGTCATCGTAGAGGGTTGATGGCTCTGGAACGTCTATATCGGCCAAGAAATCTTCATACTTTTCGTTGTATTCCCACTCGTCATGCGGAGCTTTGTAGTGGAGAAGCAGGCTGAACGGTTTATTCTTGGGTCGGTTTTCAAGAAAATCCAGAGCAAAGTCCGTATTTATGTCCGTGACATGACCGCTGTAACTGGCCCCCACGCCACCTTCAGGATCACGCGACCACCCTTTTCCCATTTCGCAATAGATAGGGTCATGATAACGACCTTGTCCCACCATCACTTTCCAGTAATCAAAACCCTTAGGCTCCGTATGCAAATGCCATTTCCCTATCATCCCGGTGTAATAGCCCGCTTGCCGAAGTAATTTGGGAAATGTTGTTTGATCATCAGAAATCTTCTCTTCTAAAGTATAGACACCGTTCATGTGGCTGTACTTGCCAGTCAGGATTGACGCCCGACTGGGTGTACATATGGAATTAGTACAGAAAGCGTTATTGAATCGCATTCCTTCATCAGCCAAACGGTCCAAGTTTGGTGTCTTAAAAATCTCAGCAAGAAAACCTCCGTACGCGCTGACAGCTGGCACCGCATGATCATCCGACATAATAAAAATGATGTTCGGTCTAGATCTGGCTGAGTTATCAACTGAACTACACCCCACTATGAGTGACGTAAAACCGGCAGTAAATAAAAGCTCCAAAATAGATTTACTCATGCCATTATATCCTCAATCTTTGCTATGAAAAAGAGCGTTGGCAGGGATAGCTGTCTTTTCAATCGTCGGGCCTGAATAACTTACTTCAAGACCCTTCCCGCCTTCACCCTGAAAAAATATAACTGTTATAGGATGGTTACCTTTATTAAGAGCGATCTGACCTGACTGTTCAGTCATTCCGTGAGTATAATCGTTATCTACAACAAGCTTGTCGTGAATAAAAAGTTTGCTACCGTCATCAGAATCAGAATAGAAAGTGTATATTCCATTCGCTGGAACACGAACAAAACCAACGAACTTCAGCCCAAAATAATCATCGGATTCTCTACTCTTCAGATCCAAAACGGATGTCACACTAACACTTTTTGGAGTTAAAAGCGAAAAATCGGGCAGTTTTCTAAAACCCTGTGGCCCCTGGGAACTATTATCGAAGGAGTTCTTATCGTAGTATTCATATTTGATACCTTTGGAAATTTCATTATTAACACCGGAAATCGTTTTCACTTTTGTGAATGTTTTCTCATTCACATCACTAAAATTTCCGTTCCCCCAGTACGTAAGCGCCTTTATTTTGGTGGTGCGATCTATCTTGATAGTGTCATCAAATAAGAAAGAAGATTCATCGGGATCACTACCATCAGTAGTATAGTATATCTTACCTTTCTTTTGCTCATTTAAAAAATTGACCTCCATATTTTTCAAAAACATCTCCCCATCTGACAAAAAATATGGTGGCAAATAACCCGTATTGATCTTTATAACTTCTTCTGGTTTCATTTTGATGATAGCTCTGTCATAAGTCATTAGGCCATTTACTTCGATTTCTACATCAGTTGTCTGGGTATATACAGCAGCCGATAAACCAGCCTTAATCATCCACTGAAGCTCACGGTAAAGATTAGCATAAGCCTGAGTTAATTCTTCTGCTGTGGTAAAATTTCTGTAACCCCAATTGTCTTTTTCTAACCAAGTATGATTCTCTACCGGCAGGCCTAGACCTCCAAACTCACCAAGAACTATGGCTCTTTTTTCCTCTACTTCAGGCATATCAGGTCCCGGATAAGAGTGGATATCATTAATATCTCCAACTTTTCGATCAGCCCACCCACTAGCCGGATTTACCAGGCGTGTCGGATCAAGTTTTTTTACCATATTTGTAATGGCTCTTGTTTCAAACTGCCCCCAACCTTCGTTAAAGGGGACCCAAACAATAATGGATGTGTAATTTCTTAATTGGTTTATCATCTCCGTGATTTCAAGCTTGAAACGATCTGATGATTCATCTGATCTAATGGCATCCGGTTCATTTCGATCTATATATTCTCCGCCGCTGGGCATATCCTGCCAAACTAGAATTCCCAGTTTGTCACACCAGTAATACCAACGCTCAGGCTCAATTTTCACATGCTTCCGAATCATATTAAAACCGAGCTGTTTAGTTACCTCAATATCGTAACGAAGAGCTTCGTCAGTAGGTGCGGTATAGAGCCCGTCAGGCCACCACCCCTGATCAAGAGGACCGAGCTGGAAAGTGAACTTGTTGTTCAGCAGGAGTTTGGTAATTCCGTCCTCTGCTTTTCCGATGGAGATTTTACGCATTCCAAAGTAAGAGTTGACTTTGTCAGCAATATTGTTGTTTTCCAGAAGATGCACCTCTAAATCATAGAGAAAGGGATCTTCAGGTGACCACAATCTTGGGTGTGTGACAGATACAATTGCCTCCCTATTAGCGGGACCGGAATAGTTAACAATTTCAGTTTCTCCATTTTTTATCGCAATATTGATTGAATGCTCTGGCCCGATTCCCCACACATCGGTATTTATTGCAACCGTTCCTTCGTCTACATTGGAAATCACTTCTAATGATTCTATAAATCCTCCTGAATTTCCTACCGGTTCAATCCATACTGTTTGCCAGATTCCGGTGAGAGCTGTGTACCAGATTCCACGTGGCTTCAAAACTTGCTTTCCACGGGGAATCTCTTCAGTATCTGCGGGATCCCAAACTGCAAGTGTTAATGTTTGATTTGATCCTGGTTTAATGTAATCAGTGATATCAAAGCTGAATGCATCATAGCCACCACGGTGTATTCCAATTTCATTTCCGTTGATCCAGACTTTTGCCTCCCAATCCACCGCACCAAAATGAAGAATTACTCGCCTATTCTCCCATGAAGAGGGAAGTTGGAATGTTTTTCTATACCATAATTTCTGATCAGGAGTAACTTTCCTCTTAACACCCGAAAGTGCCGATTCAATGGGAAACGGTACCAGGATCTTACCTTGGCCTTTCTCAAAAGTTGATGAGTTCTTCGGTAAAACCGCGTAATCCCAAAGGCCATTTAGATTCATCCACTCATCCCGGGACATTTGCGGCCTTGGATATTCAGGGAGAGGGTTGTCGGTATCAACATCCTTTGCAAACTTACTTAGGAGACCATCTGAGGGTATCTCCCACGAAGCAGATTCGGAACCGGCACAACCTAGAAATAACTGGAGTAATGTGGTGACGACAAGATTCCTTTTCATGAATTTATTCTCCATCATGTGGTGGCCTAGTCAATCCTGCAGGCAAACTTGTTTCAAAGGCAAATTCGGTCAGTTTGTAAGTCTTGGATGTGACAACTGGCCAATTATCATTCCAAACCAACTCTCGAAGTCCGAGTTTAGCCCGGCCATCATCTTCACTATCATAATAATGAAATGAAAAGCAATACTTTCCCGCTTCATCCTGAAATATCCCGGCGTGGCCCGGCCCAATGAATCTGCCTTCACTTTCAAGAACCAAACTTCCACCACCATCGAACATGCTCTTCCCTGTTTTGTCCATATAGGGCCCGATGGGTGATTTCGACCTGCCTACAAGAATCCGGTAGTCACTGTCAACACCATTACAACACCGATCCCAGTTCACAAAAAGATAATAGAAACCGTTATTCTTGTAAATGAAGGGTGCTTCAACATTGTTTTCTGTGTATTCCGTATCCCCATAATTCGCCAAGTGTGTGTACGCGGGGTTTTTAGGCGTCCAAACCGGATCTGCTGACACCGGAATATGCCCTGTCTCCGGATCAAGCTCAACAATCCATATTCCTCCATAGCCGGGAGCGCCTTCCAATCCGTGAGACCCAAAAGAAAGCCAGAGATGGCCAACATAATCTTCAAAAACTGACGGGTCAATTGCACAGGGCCCACCATTATCGTATGTATATTTATCAGTGCTAACAACCGGCTTGCCATCATCAACCCAGTCAATATTGGGGGTAGTGCCCGTCCCCACAGCTCGCCCGATGGAGGCAACACCATCTTGTCCTGAGAATGACCAAGTGGAGAAATACATAATCTTACGATCTGGAAAAGGAAGATCCGGTGCCCAGAATTTCTCCCGGTTATCTGGGTAGAGTGATTTCAGCCACTCTGGCGTATTCTTCTCTGACAGCACATCGTTTGCTGCAAGCCATATGCCCTTTTCAGCTGAATAGTACCGGGCCTTAATTCCCTTGTCATCAGAACCCCCGGTCGTGCTGAAAAGCATATACTTCCCATCAAAGTTTCTGATGGTGGTAGGATCGTGAACTCTAATATAGTTATCCGATTTATTGGCGCCGCATCCAGAAGTCAAGAGAATACATAGTATTAAATAAGGGTCAAGACTAGTTGGCATC
>DLRJ01000141.1 GCA_002500485.1 Dehalococcoidia bacterium UBA7891 | reverse complement strand
CTGGAATATAGAACCTCCTAATAATCCAGAGGCTGTCGAATATCTTGCCGACCTGTTGGTCGAATCCAATTATGAGATCAAACCGGTTTTGAGAGGGTTGTTTAACTCTGACTTTTTTAAAGAATCCGCTTATAAAAGAGTCAGAAGTCCTATCGAACTGATTGTCGGTACCCTCCGCTTAGCAGAGGACCTGATTGGCCCTGATCCCCGGGTACAGGAGGCGGTATATCAGCCGGGATTTATGGGCCAGGAATTAATGGATCCCCCCAGCGTCGAAGGTTGGCATACAGGTAAGGAATGGATAAACAGTGGCGCTCTTGTTAAAAGGGTTAACTTTGTTTCCGACACGATGAGTGATGTGACCCTACCGGGTGTAAAAAAAATTATTGGAAGAGTAGCTGAAGGATCGGCAACAATGTCTCCTGAGGTGCTGGTTGAGCGATGTCTTGAGTTTATGGGCCCCTTGCCGGTAAAGGACAAGACGAGGCAAGAACTCATTGATCATGCCATGGAACATGGTGAAGTAGGCTGGGATGAAGACTCTTACGAGGATTCAGCTGAGAAGGCGGCAGTGATGCTAGCCCTTATAGCGTCTACAAGAGAATACCAATTCGGATAACTAGAGAACTTAAGTCTATAAGTTTTATTCGCACTAAAGGAGGTTAGTTCATGCTTACAACTACAGTACAAGGCAGAACTTGGAATTTCAGTCACGCTATCGGCCATTTATCTATATCCGCTGAAGGTTTTTTGTTTCCCTATAGCGTCGTGACAACGGATTCAGGTTTTATGTATGTTCTAAGTAGAGCTCCTGATCCCAAAGAGGATGATGGTAATAAAAGGTCCCAGCCGAATTTTAAACGAATAGGAAAATGGAAATTAGAGGATGAGTATATAAGTGACTTCGCGCAAAATGACATCATTTGGCCCGTTTCACTGGCTGTGGACGAAAAAGGATTTCTTTATTGCACGGATGAAATAAAAAATATGATACTGAAATACAACTCAGAAGATCAGAAGGTTTTTGAGTGGGGTGTTGAAGGTTCTGCCGAAGGACAATTTTCAAAACCTGCCGGAATAGCATCTGATTTGGCAGGCCATCTCTATGTGGTAGATGCTGGGAATCATCGTATACAAAAATTCACCAGTGACGGTCATTTTATCCACTGTTGGGGTGAATTTGGGTCGGAAAGAGGACAGTTTAATGACCCGTGGGGTATAACAGTTGATTCCCAAGGGTTTGTATATGTTGCTGACTGGGGTAATGACAGGGTTCAAAAATTTACAGGGGACGGTGAATGGCTCCAAATTTTTGGGGTATCATCTCCCGATGCTTTAAGACTGAATCACCCTTCTGATGTTGCCGTTGATAGCGAAGGAGATGTATATGTTGCCGATTGGGGTAACAAAAAGGTTCAGATTTTTGACAGCGACGGGGAAATTCTCACTTCCCTTCATGGCGATGCGACCGAATTTTCTCGCTCCGCTTTGAATTTCTTGGAAGTAAATCAGGATTATTACAAGGCGTTTAAACGCGCTAAAGACAAATCCAGGTTAGGGGTTTTTGCGAGACCGACTTCTATTAGTGTTACTAAAGATGACCGCATAATCATCTGCGATGCAACCAGACAACGGCTCCAAGTCTATGATAAAGAGAAAGGCTATATGGATCCTGAATATAATCTCTAGGGGCCCTGAAACTAAACCTAGACCAATGTGCTTCCACAGATCAAGAGATAAGAGTCATGATTTACGAAGTTTGCGGGGTTTTCCTAAGTAAAATTCCTGCCACCAAGAGCGTCATGGGCGCAATTGAGACGTACCTGAGGGATATTTCCAAACTTCCCAGGGATTCTTGTAAATACCCAGTTAGTGTCGGGCCAATTGAACCCCCAATAGAAGCCATGGTCATTACCGTAGCCACGGAAACTGCGATTTCCCTTGGTTTTATGCCGCTTATATGGAATGGAACCATATACAAGAGAGGGAAAAACCCCCATGCCAACCCGTTTGTAAAAGATATCAGGATCAGCCAATTGTAATTCTCGACCAGGGTCATTGCAGCAAAAGTTATTGTAATAACCAGACCGGCTAGCATTAAGATGAGACTTCGAGATTTAGGCGATTTGCAAAATAGACCAACTAGCACACCGGAAAATCCTCCAGGGAGGATGTATAAGGCAACTATCAATCCAGATTTCCCCAAGGATAAATCATAGGAATCCACAAACAAGGTAGGTAAAAAGCTATTAAATGAAGCAAAAGACATAAGGACACCAAGAAAACCTATACCTGCGGACCAGATATCTTTAAAACGGAAAATTCTTACGATTATTTGGAATTCATTAGACTTCTCGTCCTCTTCCGGTTCAGCGAGTGGGTTTTCCTTACCAATTATCGCCCATATTATTGCAAGTCCAAAAAAGATAAAGGCAAAGGTGACCATGACAGTTCTCCAATTGCCATTAAAGTAATTTAATAGCATTGGTAGTAGGAAAACACCACCGCTGACCATGATCCCAAAGAATAAATTGGAAATTCCTCCTGCGTGATTTACTTCCCTTTGGGGAAGCCACTGTCGAATTAATAGTGATCTTGCAGGTTCTCGAGCTATCATAGTAATTCCGAACAGAAACCTTCCAACAAAAATTACAAAAAATCCTTGGGCCCAAGCTTGAAGAAGAATAAGCGCTCCACCTAAAATCACTGTCACTAAGGTGAGTATTTTGGGAGCGTATCGAGAAACCCAGAGGGCGATGACAATCATCAAACCAACGTTTGCCCAAAAAGGAGCGGAACTAAGAATGCCTTGCTGTGTGGGAGTTAGATTCAAGTCAGCGCTTATTGAAGGTAATAATATACCTATGGTATTTGCAATAAGAAAACCCATGATGTTACACATAACAAAGAGTGTGTAAACCACCCATCTATAAGGGCTAGGTGTCGTATTTTTACCTAGAACTTTAATGCTCGATTGGAGGGGCATGGAGACTAGACTTTTAGTTTGTCATAAACGCTCGGAAGGTTTTCACCGATGCGATCGAAGCTTCTCCAGTCACCATACTTTGGGCTCATTTCATTTATTACGTACTTACT
>DLRJ01000008.1 GCA_002500485.1 Dehalococcoidia bacterium UBA7891 | reverse complement strand
GGATGGTACTCCCGTTGTTGTTGTCGTAGATAGTGTACTAGGACTTGGACTACCCAGCGTTGGGGAAAGAATAATTAAAGATCTTATGTTACTGTCATTCCTGTTTGGCATCGCGATGGTAGGAATTGGCTCTGTTATCCTTTCAAGGAACAGAACATAATCCAGATATAAATTCCTTTTGGATGGAAAAACCCCGCTCGCTCGAACGGGGTTTTTTTTTGTCTACCGTAGTGAGTAATAATGATAAGAGATAATTTCTATATTATTCTGGTAGCAATTTTTCTAGTGAGTATATTTAATCTATCTTGTGCATCAGATAATCCGCTTTCGTCCGAAATCCAAAGCAAGACGGCAAAGCAAATATTAGACCAGAGCGGGACAATAATGAATTCTGTCTCATCTTTCGAATTCCGATTATCGCACAAGAATGTTAGTGGCACCCGAATAGGTGATTTGGTTTTCTCTGAAGCAACCGGGTTATTGTCTGATACGAATTCAATGGTTATTGAAGCCAAATTCTTATTTGGCAATTTGACACTTTCTGGAGGCTTTTCAACAATCGACAATACTGCTTTTTTTTTAAACCCACTTACTCAAAAATGGGAAGTCACCGAGGATTCCATAACCCCTCTTTCCTTTTTTGACCCCGAGAAAGGAATTGAGAAAATACTATCCAGCACCACTTCCCCAAAATTCAGGTCTAATAGCGAGAAATATTGGAATATAGAAGGATCTATGCCGGCTTCATCACTTTCTAATTTGGTCGGAGACACAAGTGATAATAACGTTGAAATAATTGTGTGGATAGACAAAGACTCCCTCTATCTAACTAGAGCAATTATTTTTGGTCAATTAAATGGATATGATGATTCAGAAAATATGAACGAAATCCAAAGAATAATTGACATATCCAGATTTAATGAAGAAATAGTCATTGAGAACCCTTTAGACTAGTATTTATAGCTGAATACATGATGAAAATCACCAATAAAAATGTGGCTCTGATACCTGTTTTTGCAGGTATATTTTTTGCTGCAGACGATCAAACTGTAGTTGTTACGATACTTCCCCAGATAATGTCAGACTTAATGGTTGATGTGACCGAACTAGATAGGGCTATGTGGACAGTTACAGGTTACCTATTAGGATACGTATCTGTAATGCCTATTATGGGTAGAATTTCTGACATATATGGCCGCAAATTTATCTACGTAGCTTCTATGTCAGTTTTTTTGCTGGGGTCGGTTGGTACCGGGTTGACTAACTCGATGGGGTTTTTAGAATCTTATTCCTACCATGACAGTATCTTAATCAGAAGTTGTGTATCCAGCATTTTAGAAACCACAACGTCGATAAACTGGGTCATTGCTACTCGAATAATCCAAGCTATCGGGGCTGGGGCCTTAATTCCAATTACGATAGCAATCATCAGTGATTTATATTCTGGTAATAAAAGAGCTATCCCATTGGGGTTGACCGGGGCATCCGCAGAAGCTGGTGCAGTCACCGGTCCTTTATGGGGAGGATTAATCACTCAGTCTTTTTCATGGCAGTGGGTATTTTGGTTAAACATACCAATTGGATTACTTGTAATAGCGGGAATTTTATTTCTCGTCCCTAACTCGAAGAAAACCACGCACAAAATAGATTACCTTGGCTCCGGCATAATAGTCGCAGCAATCTGCTTTATCACATTAGGATGCTCCCAATCTGGAAGTAATACATCATTTTTGATAATTTTTATATCTGTTGGGGTATCTTTGCTAATCGGTTACTACCTATTATCAAAGCAAAATGATGATTCAGTCATACCCATTGAACTATTCAAAAACATCCGATTCTTAGCTGCGAACACCTTACATTTATTCTATGGAGCAGCCCTCATCATCAGTTTGGTGACAATACCACTAATGGTAAACACCGTCCTATCTG
The DNA here is from genome assembly GCA_002500485.1 of Dehalococcoidia bacterium UBA7891. GTDB lineage: Bacteria > Chloroflexota > Dehalococcoidia > Lucifugimonadales > UBA826 > UBA11996. The sequence continues at coordinate 11,921 of DLRJ01000008.1, read as the reverse complement.
GCAGCTCTCTTGAAGGGGGGTTAATTCTAATGAGAATGACAATCGCTATCCCAATTGGAGCGTTGATAGGGGGATGGCTTAGCAAACATTATGATCTCAGAATACCCGCGATTTCTGGGCTTATACTTTGTTTTATAGCCCTACTATTTATGAGCCGCTGGAACGAGTTAATTGGGGACCCATTGATGTCATACCATTTATTAGCAGCTGGGTTTGGGTTTGGATTGGTGATAGCGCCGATTACGACATCCGCTATCAATAGTACTGGTACAAGACACCAAGGTTCGGCAGCTGGAATAATCAGCTCTTCACGATTCCTGGGAATGACTTTTGGCATTGCTGCACTATCAGCTTGGGGATCTCAAAGATTCCAAGATTTACTACTAGGTATAAATTTACAAATTCCAGGAACTGGAGTTCTTGGAAATCCCACGTCAGGGTTTGAAGATCAATTAATCCAAGCAGGGGTAAATTTATTCCATCATTTCTTTATAATTGGTTCAGTACTCTGCTTAATAGGAATATTCCCATGCCTTCTATTGGTAAAAAACAGGACATCTAAAGATCCTATAAAATAACATGGGCAAACATTTTAATTGGTAAACCGACCACCATCCACGTTAATGGACTGCCCTGTAATGTTTTCTGCGAGATCAGATGCTAAAAAAGCCACCATGTTTCCGATATCCTCTGGAGTCTGCTCTCTTTGAAGCGGAATCCACGCTTTAACGGTTTGATCAAAAAGTTTTTTACCTTCAAGACCGTAGGTCTTAAGACTGCCTCCATATTTAGCTCTTTTTCTTGCGATCGATTCCCATATTGGGGTCCATATGAGCCCCGGACAAACGGCATTTACATTCACATTATATGCAGCCATTCGTAAAGCATGCGATTGTGTCCAACTCACAACTGCCGCCTTTGAAGCATTGTAATGTGGTGAATCTGGGCTTCCTTGCCGAGCAGCTATTGAGGCGATGTTAATGATTTTGCCGTGTTCCTGCTTCTGAAACTCTTTGCTAACCCTTTCAGAAACCTTTACAACCCCCCTTACATTAACCTCATATACTTCGGTCCAGTCTCGATCATTCGGAATTTCTCTATTTGACCAACCTTCAGATCCAATTATTCCTGCATTGTTTACCAATATATCGATCTTTTTTCTATCCTCGATGTGTTCTGAAATAATTGTATCGATTGAATTTTCATTAGTAACATCCATTTGTCTTGCTCTATATTTACCGCCGTAACCACAATGTTTCAGGGTATCCTCAGCACCTTTCCCAGATATGTCTGTCACTAACACGCTTGCCCCTGCCAAGGCCAAAACCGAACATATACCTCTACCTATACCGCTACCTCCTCCGGTGACGATTGCTTCCTTTCCAGACAAATTAATCATATTTAGTTCAGCCTCAAAATCTTTTTCCATTCTGAAGTTACAAATCTTTTGCCCTGATAGATTACGATAGGTCTTTTGATCAACCTGGGTTCGGCAATCATCAGATCCAACATTTGAGCGGCAGCCACATTTGATTTTTCCAAATCTAGCTTTTTAAAAGATGGGCTTCTCCAAGAAAATAGCTCGGATGGATCATCTCCTAATAAAACACCCTGGAGTTCATCCAAGGAAAAAGGTTCATTGAAAAAATCCCTTACTTCACACTCAAATCCAGCCTGCGAAAGCTCCGCCTTCGCTTTTGTACAACTACTTCAACGATTCCAACCATAGAACAACAAATGCTGCATTCAAACCTCCAACGATATAAGTCGGTTACCCGACCACCCTGATCACATTACCTATCATCTTAACAACATCCAGTTCCCTTAAACTCGCTACTGCCGTTGTTACAGAACTTTCACTGGCTTCGTGAGTCATAATGACCAATTCAGCATTCGAAGAATGATCACCCAATCCTTTTTGAATGAAAGATGAAATACTAATACCGCAATCCCCTAGCACAGCAGCAATTCTAGCAAGTACTCCTGGCTGATCCTCAGCTTCAAGTCTAAAATAGTATTTGGTTACCAAAGTATCTATTGATTTAATCTCTATCTCATCAGATAAACGAACCGGGTCTAGTAAATTAGTGCCGTCGGCAATGGTTCGAGCAATGTTGACGATATCTGCCACTACGGCACTGCTGGTGGGCAGGGAGCCTGCGCCGGGGCCATGAAACAATACCTTATCTACCAAATCCGTTTCTACTTCCACGGCATTCAGGACATCATCCACTTTAGCTAACATTTGATCCTCTGGTATCAAAGCAGGATGAACTCTTCCCAGTACACTAGAATCGTTTCGAGTCGCTATAGCCAACAACTTTATAGAATATCCTAATTCTCTAGCGTATAAAAAATCTTTATCAGTAAGGTTGGTTATCCCTTCTATAAATATGTCAGTGTCTTTCACGCTAGCCCTGAACGCTAAGGTAGATAATATCGACAATTTATACGCCGCATCTATTCCCTCTACATCACTGGTTGGATCTGATTCAGCATAGCCCAGTTTTTGAGCCTCCTGCAGCACTTCCTGATAATCAGCTTGTTCGTTGGCCATTCGGGTGAGAATGTAATTGGTAGTTCCGTTGATAATTGCTTTAATAGATTTGATGTCATTGGCCACCAAATCACGCATCAAGGGAGAAATTATTGGTATCCCCCCACCCACACTTGCTTCGAAAAGTACTCTGACATTGTTGTCTCTAGCCAAAGAAAATATTTCAGCTCCATGTTTTGATATGACTTCTTTGTTCGCAGTAACTACATGCTTGCCATTTTTTACTGCTGCCAGAATGAATTCCAATGCTGGATATTCACCACCCATCAATTCCACCACGATATTTACTGATTCATCATTTATTAAATCTTCAGGACTATCTCCTAAAATTTTTTGATCAACCATGAAATCTCTTTGCTTTGAGGTATCACGAACCGCTACCTTCACTAGATTTAGTGGCAATCCTACGTGACCATGCAATACGGTAGAGTTTTCAGTTATTGTTTTTGCCACTCCTGATCCGACCACACCCATCCCAATAAGTCCAACCCCTATAGAGTTTCTCATAAGGCGCCTTTACCTAGAATTCAATATTGACTGAAGTGGGTCCGGTGTTGGAGTTGGTGCACGAGATGACAACCGCAGCTGTTGAAAGACCCAATCGTAAATATCCGAGTTAAAGATCGCATAGACATCATGATTGCTTCTTTCGCTATTAACCCAATCTTGTAGAGCCTTTGATTTTAGTTCGTCGCGAACATCAGATGATAATTCTTTCGCCGGCTGACGCTCGGAGATCATAAAAAAGAAAGTCTGGGTGTGGTTGTCTTTGTTTTTGACAGGGTCACTTAATTCTCCAGGATCTAATAAAAAAAAGTCCCGCTCGTAATCTGGGATAACTCCTTTGGCAATCCAACCCATGTCTCCTCCCAACCTGACTTTTTCTGGGATATCTACTGAAAACTCGCGTGCAATTTCAATATAGGCTAACTGAAACTGTTCCGGATCTGTGATATCTCTTATGGCATCCTCATATTTGACCTGCATTATGTCCATCTCACCTGTTTGTGGCATCACAATCCGGAAAAGGTGAACTTGCTCTGCTAAGAATGGAACCGACTCTCCAACCTGCTGTCTAAATTTTTCCCTAAGGATCGCCTTCTGTACCAACAATCTATGTGTTGGCTCATCTATTTGAATAGTATTCAAGTAGTTCAAATGTCGCTCAGAGGTTTCCCGAACAATCTGTTCCTCCGATTTGCCAAGAGCCATTTGTTTTTCCGGACGCATGATGAGAGCTATTTGGTCATCTATCTCCTCGTCAGAAACAAAAATTCCCTGAGAGGGGCCCATTTGCATCAAAACCTCGTTTTCTACCATCAACTGGAGAGACTCAAATATTCCGGAACTGGCATCAAATGTGCCTCCCATAAATTCGGAGCTTTTTTGCCTTATCCTCACCAATTCAACCAAATCACCTCTTGTATATTCGACCCCATCCACTTTCACCACCAACTCCCTATGTGGCATTACAAATACCACGATATATCCGGCGACGAATATTGAAACCACCAACAGAAAAGATAATCCTAAGAGGCCAATAGTTAGTTTTTGACGACGCCTTAGCACAGGTTGCTGCATAGCAACCCTTCTTTTGTCTACACTTAAAGGACGACCAGAACTCACTTGATTTAAGACTTTCCTGGAATGATTAATTATTTACACGAGGGAAAACATGCGGGCTAGTTATGACCGAGGCCTGTAATGAACAGGTAAAGCACCTTTTTGGGCAGGCGAAAAAGGGAGCAGCGCTAAGTGGCGGGCCTTTTTCACGGCTTTGGCCAAAGACCTTTGACATTTCGCACACATACCACTTTTTCGACGAGCCTCTATCATGTATCTTTCAGAAAGAAATTTCTTAATATAATCGACATCCTTGTAGTCCAATTCCTTTTTATCCACGCAAGGTTGGCAAACCTTCCGACGTGAATAAAAGCGTGGGCGACCTCCAGGCCTTCTTTGTGGGGTACTTTCTCTTTCTGTTGTCATTAATAGACTCCGATTTAGTTACTAAACTTACGAAAAGTTAAAATTCTCCTCGCTTACCACGGCAAATCATCTTCGATTTCCCCACCCTCTTCGATCGAAGGAACCGTAGGAGAAGATCCTGTGGAATCGGGAATTGATCCTCCCTCCGAAAACCCTCCTGACGAACCCGTATTACCACCCCTACTATCGATGAATCGAACCTCAGAAGCATTCACGTCAAGGGACACCCTAGTTTCTCCATCATTTCCGACATATGTTCGGCTACTGAGGCGGCCTTCTACGTAAACCTTACTTCCCCGTTGCAGGTATTGATTGGATGTTTCTGCCAACCTATTCCAAGCACTGATTCGAAACCACTCAGTTTCTTCTTTATTCTCCCCAGCAGAGGTTTTATATCGTCGATTTGTTGCAACAGTGAATGAGGTTACTGGGTTTCCGTTGGGCGTGTACCTCATCTCAGGATCGGATCCCAAGTTCCCGATTATGAGTATTTTATTCATAGTCATATCAAACCCTGCCTCTAACGAGAATTACATTTTCGATATCAAATGTACCAATACATCTTGATTTGCGTTCAAAGTCCTTTCCAATTCTTTAACGTCAGATGAGTCCATTGAAATATCAGCTTTATAATAGCTTCCTTCCTGAAAATTGTTTACCAAGTACGAAAGCCTTTTCACACCCCATTCTTCCCTGCTTGTCACCTCTCCACCTGACGAGGTGATAACATCCGCAATACTGTCCACAATTACTGTAGCCTCAGCCTCGGTCGAAACCGGGGACAGGGCCATAATCAACTCATATTTTCGTTTTCTCTCTGCCAAAGCCAGAACACTCCAATGATTATTTTTTTGCCAACCTTCATTATATCACGCTGAAGGCACGCTCAACAATTCTAATTTCAGCAGAAAACCCTGTCTATTTCACCCCCCTGAGAATGCAAATTTCTAAGGCTAAGTGATAAGATTCTTTGAAACTGAAAGTTCCTGGAGATATTAATGGCCTTCAAAGAAAATCCTAGCGTTTATTTGGTCACTAAACCAACTATTAACTGGTCCCAAATCGCTAATTTTTTTGAAGAGGAAAATGTACCTCCGATTCCTGATTCTGTGAGGGCTGGTGACGACGAATCAGCTGCTGTTATAGAGATATCGGCAAGAATGTGTTACATGAGCTACGGCAGAGGCCGTAGAGACATAACTGATTTTATCAACAATCTACTTAGCTCTAAAGATGGAAGTGTATTTGAACACGTAAATTACGGTTTCATCGTGACTGGAGTTTCTAGAAGCCTTACTCACGAATTGGTTCGGCATCGAGCGGGATTCGCTTACAGTCAAAGATCTCAAAGATACGTGGATGAAACAGAGGGCACATTTGTTGTTCCTCCAGCCCTGTCCTCAGAAAGAGAATTCTCGAAAGAAGCGAGAAAAGTATTAGACGACGCGTTAATTCATGCAGCCGAAAGCTACACTGAACTAGTCACTGCTTTAGAAAAATCATTGCCGAAATCAATATTTGATAGCAATACCGATAGAAGAAAAGCTATAAGACAAGCAGCCAGATCAGTTTTGCCAAATGCAACTGAAACGAAAGTTTTTATTACCGCAAATGTGAGGGCATTAAGACACTTCATAGAAATGAGAGGGGCCATTTTCGCTGATTGGGAAATAAGATTCCTCGCAATTGAAATACTTAAATTACTTCAGGTCGAAGCTCCATTATTATTTGGTGATTTTCTAGTTGAGGACCTAGACGATGGCACCCAGATAACATATCCAAAATACTCGAAAGTTTAATCGTCCCCATATTTAATTAGGGGTTTGAGCCTAGTTATGTTCCACAATGTAAAAAACCCACCAGGGTAGGGAGAACGTGCAGTTGTCAGAGATAATAGAGCCCCGCAGCAAACCTAAGTTTGATTGGTTCATACCCATAGACGGAGATGGAGAACATATAGGCACAGACAAGGCAGAAATCCCTCCAACATTTGATTACCTAAAAAAAGTGGCTCTCACTGCAGAAGAAAACGGATTTTACTCACTTCTTGTACCTACAAGATTTTCAAACGGCCTTTTTGATGAAAATGCACCTCTTGCCGAAACCTGGACAACAGTTGCGGCTTTAGCTGCAGTCACCGAAAAAATAAGATTCCTCGTCGCAGTGAGACCTGGATTCATATCGGTAGGATTATTCGCACAAATGGCCGCCACGCTGGATCAAATCTCAGGTGGAAGGATAGATCTAAACATAGTGCCAGGCGGTATAGAGGGGGATATGGAAAGATTGGGAGAAAAGGCAGATCATGATACTAGGTACGAAAGAGCTTCTGAATTTATTTCTGCATGCAAAAAATTATGGGACAAACCAGAGGCAATTAATTTTAATGGTGAATTCATCAATCTGAATGGAGCGGTTTGTTCTCCTGGACCGAAGGGTAAGCCGGCATTTTACCTCGGCGGGGCATCAGAGGCTGCACTGAATTTGTCGGCCGATAAGGCTGATACATATTTAGCATGGATTCTTCCTCAGGAAACACTGAAGCCCCACCTGGAAAAAGCGCAGGAAAAATATATGGCTAAAGGACGATCTCCTCGTTTTGGTCTAAGAACTCACTTAATAGTCAGACAATCTGAAAAAGAAGCATGGGAAATTGCAGATGAACTACTAGCTCAAACCTCTAAATCTGTTTTGAAACAAAGAGGAAAGTCTTCCGAAAACACCAGTATGGTAGGTCAGAGATCTCAATCCCAAAAATATAAAAATAACAAAATGGGCACACATTTGTGGAATGGCATATCCAATGTCCGAGTGAATTGCGGGACAGCCATAGTTGGAAATGTGGAACAGGTCTCAGAAGAATTGCTGAAATATTGGCAGCTTGGAATAGATGAGTTTATATTGTCCGGGTTTCCTCACGTTACAGAATGCAACATAGTTTCAGAGCAATTATTACCTATCCTTATAGATAAAATAGACCAGGAGTTAAAGATATGAGATGGCTAAGATGCCAGACAAAAGATGAGCAATTCTATGGTATTTTGAACGAAACCATAGTATCCAAAGTTCATGGATCACCATTTGATGGTTATGAGCAAACCACTAAAAAATTTCCGGTTGAAGAAGTGAAAATACTACCTCCTGTTATTCCGAAAACTTTCTACGCCGCAGGGGTAAATTACAAGAAACATGTCTTAGAGGCAGCATCCCTGTTGAACAGGGAGCCCAATTTACCTGAAAAGGCCGATATTGGATATAGAGCCAATAATGCAATCATAGGCCACGAGGATCCCATAGTCATACCCAAGGACGCAACAGATAAAATTCACTACGAAGCTGAGCTGGTAGTGGTTATTGGGAAAATCGCCAAGAATGTTTCGATGCAAGATTCTCTAAAGTACGTTTTGGGATATACCGTGGGTAATGACGTCAGTGAGAGAACATGGCAAGCCTCTGATAGAACTTTATGGCGCGCCAAAAATACTGACACCTTTAAGCCTATGGGACCTTGGATTGAAACAGAAGCAATCCTCGATGACATGACAACGACCGTAAGGCTTAATGGTCAGGAAACCATTTCGTTTGACACCAATGACATGATTTTTGGAGTAGAAAAATATATCTCAGAAATTACCCGGTACCTAACTTTGTACCCTGGAGACGTGATCTGGATGGGAACTGATGGTACGTCCAAGGATATGAAAAATGGCGATACATGTGAAATCGAGATTTCGGGTGTAGGCACGCTTAGTAATCCCGTGATCAGGGATAGTTAGACTCCGTCAAAAAATACGACTAAAGGGAGAAGGTACTATGAGCAAAATAGAATCAGTTTTGGGCCCAATGGAAACTTCTGACTTAGGCTTCACCTTATCGCACGAACACATCGTAGTCAGTTCTGCCGGTATACCCCAAATATATCCAGAATTCATACACCGAGAAGATTCAATAGCCGAGGCAATAAAGGTTCTTTCCGAAGCAAAAGATGACGGGCTTGATTCAATAATTGATGTGACTACACTCGACCTCGGCAGGGATATTGATATGTTGGCAAAAGTGTCAAAGGAATCGGGTGTAAATATAATATGTGCTACTGGGACATGGAGGGACATACCTAGAGTATTTTGGAATGCTTCTATAGATAGTGTTGCGTCTCTTTACAAGAGAGAAATAACAACAGGAATTGAAGGTACCAATATAAAAGCTGGGATAATTAAAGTGGCTAATGATGTTGGCGGAGTTACTCGAGAAGGAGAAATTATACTCAGGGCAGCTGCACGGGCCCAAAAAGAAACCGGGGTTCCAATATCCACCCATACCTGGGCCCCTGATCGTGTCGGCGAGCAACAGGTAAGAATTTTTGAAGATGAAAAGGTTGACTTAAATAGGGTCTACATTGGGCACAGCAACGACACCATGGACGTACATTACCTAGAAAGTCTACTCGATAAAGGTGTTTGGATAGGGCTGGATAGGTATCCAGGTGGCAGAGCTATGGGAACTCCGAATTGGGAGCAAAGAACCGATACTGCCATGAAGCTGATAGCAGACGGCTATGGAAATAGAATCATGCTAGGACATGACTGGTCAGTCAGGCTCAGCATAGATTCAAAAGAAGGGCAGACGAGTCGATCGAAGTATAATCCGGACGGATATTTATTCATAACCCGGCAAGTTATTCCTAGACTTAAAGGCTTGGGTGCATCAAAAGAAGATATACAAAACATTATGGTTGACAACCCAAGAAAGTTTTTTGAGGGAAAAAGCTAAAAGCGCCCGCAGTAGTAACCTACTCCGAGCGCTTTACATGTGGAGGCGTTCCAGAGAACACCTACCTGGTCGACCTCCTACTACTACTATCCAACGCGACTTACCTCCTTTTAAAAGACCCTCTGTAAACTTTCATCCACCCAGCGTTTCTGTCTTCTATTCTCATTATATACAAGGGCTTGATGAAATTGGAAACGAATTATTGACTAAATGAAGAGTAAAATAAAGGAATCATGATCAGATTTTCAGGGGCAATCATATGGACATATGACTTAGGGCGCCTAAGGCATTTTTATGAAATTAAACTAGGCCTTACCCCTCACTCTGTGAGAGAGAATTTCATTGCCTACAGATGGGGGGAACTCAGGTTTAGCATTGGATCGCATTCAGAAATAACAGATGATTCCATAGAACCTCTAAGAATAATGTTGAATTTCGATGTCAAAGATATAAAAACATTCGCCACTACCCTCAAAGATAATGGGGTCAAGTTTCTTAGGGAACCAGAAGAGGAACATTGGGGCGGGGGGGTCTGCACATTTCAAGACCCAGATGGAAATATCATCCAGCTTCTTCAACACCCAGATCATTAATCATCTTCCAATTCTCGCTTCCTGAGATTGGCAGCATCTCGAAGATATATATTCACAATATCAGTAGGATTCTTATCAGTGTTCACGTGCACCATGACTCGGATGCATTTTTGCAGTGCTCCAGGAACTTTCATTTCGTGAGCACACATTAGGGCAACATTTACCCATCCAATTTTCCTAGCAGCCACCGGAGGAAATTCAGCATTTAAATCTTGAGTCGTTGTAAAAAATGCGCTAATGATGTCTTCAACTTTCAACGAGTTTTCTTTTATTATTAAATCCAACATCTCAGTAGTAGCAGCCAGAATTTTCTCCGAACTATTACTTGGGGATGTTGTCGCACCTCTTATTGCTTGTACTTTAGACATTACAACCTCTCTGTTTTATTTCACCAATATGCTCTCGATGAATTCTCCAGCTGCCGATATCTCGCCCCCGTCTCTGGAACTCGCTATATGATCCAAAAATGCACTGCCAACCACCGCCCCTTCTGCAAATTTAGATATCATCTCAACATCTTTTTTCTGAGAAACTCCAAACCCAACCAATACAGGCAAATCCGTATGATTCCTGATTTTTTCGACCAACTCCTCTACACCCGCAGATAAACCTTCACGCGCTCCAGTTACACCGGTAAGGCTGACACAATATATAAATCCACCTGCATGTTCACAGGAAGATTTTATTCTTTCCTCAGTACTGGTAGGAGCCAATAAAGGAATAAGGTGTATTCCATTTTTCCTACATTGCTCAGATATAACCACGGACTCTTCTATCGGTAGATCAGGAATTATCAAACCATCGAGGCCACGATCTGATGCCTCTTCCATAAACCGTTCCAGTCCATATTGAAGAAACGGATTGAAATAACCCATGAATATAATTGGAGCAGCATCGTTCTCTTTCCGGATACTAGTTAAAACATCCATACACACTGAAAGGCTAACACCGTTTTCAAGGGCCTTGAAACCAGTTTTTTGAATAGTTGGCCCGTCAGCTATAGGGTCACTAAAAGGTATCCCTAATTCCAACATATCAGCCCCGGATCTAAGAGCCTTCAAGGCTATTTCGTCTGACAGCTTTATAGTTGGATATCCAACAGTTAAATAAGGCACTAAAGCAGGCCTATTCTCTGATTTCACAGAGATAAGTTTTAAGTTAATTCTATTTTCCACTTTGCTCCCCACCTGGTCAATATAGGATTACGTGCACAACATTCTGCCCAATTCAAGCAGAAGCCGCAACTATCACAACTATCAAATTCAGAACCGCATGTGATAAAAAAGCTGGCCACAAAGACTTAGTTTTTATGAATAGATATGAGATCAATACGGAACTCATAAATACTGGAAAATACAATCCCGGGTGCGAATGTACGAACATAAATACCAATGAAACAAGCATTATAGATTTCGAATGACCATATTTAGGAATCCAAGAGGTTAACAGAAAACCTCTAAAAAAAAGTTCCTCCGCAAACGGTACCCAAAGTACCATTGCGAACAAATTAACCAACATTAACCATTCCTCACCCAATATATTTTTGGGGACTTGAGGCGGCATCAGATAAGGAATATCTATTTTGTAAATAGTGAATGAATATAAAAATATCGCGACTATACTAGCCAATACGGTGATCATTGACTGTCGAAGCCATCCTTCGTTATACGGCATATGAAGGACAGCTTTTATCGGTTTACGATCGGCCTCAGAAGCAAAACTCACAAACAACAACAGAATCAATTGGGGTACAGCTAATACCCATGGGTAATACCAAGGAACCGGCAAATATAGAGTATTAGAACCAAAGGTTATCCTCAAATAAATCGTAAGGGTTAGGGTCACCAATAGAACAAGGAGAGCAATCAAATGCGAATTGGGTAAAAAGAATAATTTCCCTGAAAAAGCCAAGTGATATTTTAGCTTTTTAGCCACTCAACATCGCCAAATAAATCGTCCGGGTGTGTTTTGGCTGAATATATTTCATATTCTTTTATAGCTGTGCCCATCAA
>DLRJ01000029.1 GCA_002500485.1 Dehalococcoidia bacterium UBA7891 | reverse complement strand
TATCAGAGAATGTTTCTAGATCTTCAATATAAATATTGAGAATGATTGAGCGACTATTCCCGAATCACCATCTTGAAACCCTTTAAGGAAGTTGTCTCTAAAAATTAACATTCAAACATCAACGAATGTCTTATACTAAGCTATTCTCTAAACTATAATTATCTTAAAGACGGAGAGAATTAAAATTAGTAATAATCTGCAAACACTCAGATGGCAAAGACTACCAATAGACTAGTAACAATTTTTGATCGAAGAAAATTCATCCAATTTTTTGGATTAAGTTCAGCGCTTTTAACCTCAGGTTATGGTTTTACAAACTCTTTTTCTGGCAATGCGAAAGAATTACTTAAGCGAATCACTAAAGAATTATCTTGGAAGCCCATATCGATGGCAGTCCCTATGATTTCGGATGGCCTGACTCCTGACCAACAAATTGAATTCTACTCTGAATATGAAGTCCAGGACGATTTGGTCCTGCCAGAAGGTTTTACCTACAATGTGATTGCCTCTTGGGGCGATCCTGTGGGTGATTCCAGATATGGTTTCAACAATGACCACATCGGATTTGTGGAAACTGGAAAGGATCGGGCATATTTGGTTGTCAATCATGAAAACATGGATTTTGACAGTGTGGAAACCTATGTGGAAACCTTTCCCATGGTAATGGGCTATAGTTTGCTTGATGGTGTTTTTGATGAAATCGAGGACAATGTAATCTGGGATTTTCCAGCAATGGATGAAGGGGATCCCAGAAAAGCGATGATTAAGTCCATTGCCTTAGAAGGTGCTGCCGATATGGGTATATCCGTCATCTCAGTTGAGAGGAACAACAATGGCGATTGGATCAGAACATTTTCGGACCGAGACAGGAGAATTTCAGTGACCCAAGCGCTTAACGATCCAGCCAAGTTATCCAAATCCACCGGTCCAGCCAGCGCTGTTTTTAGAAAGCATAACAAAATTGGATTCGATGACGGTTTGGCAGATAAATGTATAGGCAGCTATTGGAATTGTTCTGGTACAACCACTCCTTGGGGGACGGTGATCAGTGCAGAGGAGTGGCATGATGCTCACGTGTACGGTCCGGTCAAGGCTGATGGCAGTTCGTTTCCACCGACAACAATACCCTTTGTCACAACAACCTTCAGTGGTCTAGGCAATATTTTTGAGTTGGCAGGAAATAAATACGGTTGGGGAGTTGAGGTTGATCCAGAAAACAAGGACGATTATGGCACCAAACACACCATGCTGGGTCGATACCACCATGAAGCATTTGCCCTTAATTGCAAGAAAAACAGGCCACTTGCAGTCTACGCTGGTGATGACAGCAAGGGTGGGCATATTTATAAAATGATCAGCAAGGCTAAGGTCTCCGATCCGAAATCGAAAAGTAATTCAGGACTGCTGGAAGAAGGGGTACTGCATGCTGCTAAATTTTCCAACGATGGAACCGGCTATTGGATACCTCTGATCCCAGATACAGCCCTTGATCCAGTTTTGCCGAGCAAGTCTATCGGCGGCACGGTCAGTCTCCCAAATCCAGATAGAATGCAAGGCGGTATAAAAGCATACACAAAGGATGATGATGTCAACTCAATTTATCGGGACATCGGTTTTAAAAAGTTGGGTGACTTGTATCAGGGTGATGACGAAATCGAGCTGCAAGGGGCTATATTAATTGATGCCCACTATGCCGCTAATGCGGTAGGGGCAACGGGCTGTCCTCGGCCTGAAGACTGTGAGTTTGATGACAACAAAGGCGTTTTGTATTTTGCTTTTACGGCGATTACTGGAGGTTCTTCTGACAGTCCTGACAGAGAGATTTTTGCTTGGGATGACTTCGAGGAAAATACAAATCTTACCGACAATCAAAACGACCCTTATCGCCCCGGTATTATCGTCAAAATTGAGGATGACAACAATGCTGCGCCCGAATCTTTGACCTTCAAGTGGGAAATACTGGCGATGGGCGGTGAGCCGTCGGATGGCGGCGCAGGTTGGGCAAGTCCAGACAATCTTGAAATCGATGACAAAGGTAACCTGTGGATGGTGACGGATATCTCATCAGAAATACTAAACGAATCGATCACCGACCGTGATGGTGTCTCCAACAGCACAACCCGAGGTATTTACAGCAACAACAGTGCATGGTTTATACCCACTTCAGGGCCTTATCTAGGCCAATCTCTGCCTTTTGCTATTGGACCGATTGAGTCTGAATTGTGCGGTTTGCAATTTAGCACCGATCAAAAAACACTGTTTCTCACCCCGCAGCATCCTGGAGTGATTAATGGCATACGTCGAGATATGGCTTCTGAACAAAGACGGTATACTATGAAAACAACAGATGGCAGAGAGTTCACCCAGATTCGAAAAGTTCCAATTGGCTCTAATTGGCCTTCCAAAAAACCTAACCAACCCCCAAAGTCATCAATTGTTGCTGTTCGCAGGCTAGATAATAAAAAAATTATATAAGGAAATAAGAAATCTAGTAATAGAGCGACTTATCTGTCAGGTTCTTCATATTTGATATAGATCAATTACATAATTATTTCACATACTATTATACAGCCTGTATCTAAAGGGACATCCTCTTTAGAAATTCTTTCAATATTAATGGAGTTTTGTATGAAAATACTTAAGAGAAATAATTGTAAATTAATTCAATTAACTTTGCTGATTTCTATATTTTTAATTGCACCTGCTTGGGCACAAA
>DLRJ01000036.1:3303-3558 GCA_002500485.1 Dehalococcoidia bacterium UBA7891 | reverse complement strand
CCCTAGAGTGGTGGCTAAATTGGGATTCGAATCACCATCGATGGCTACCAAGTTCTGCTCCATTTTACTCGCCATTAGCCGTGCCAGAGTACCTGAAATGGTGGTTTTTCCAGAACCCCCTTTTCCAGCAATTGCGAACTTCGTAGGAAGGGATTGCCCACTAGGATGTCCTGAACCAGAGGCCTTCCAAGGGCAGTTTGATGTTTCATTCAGAAGGGTTGTTTTCGTCATAATATTCTCCTTTTTTCAAATTGT
>DLRJ01000036.1:0-2969 GCA_002500485.1 Dehalococcoidia bacterium UBA7891 | reverse complement strand
ATGTTTACTTTCTAACAAATACGAGGCAGGGGATCCCCCACCAGCATATCCAAAACACGATGTCCTCCAAGGGCAGTTCTTAAAAAAACCATCCCTTCAGGTTCTTCGAGCACCTCACCAATGATACAGGCTTCGGAACCTTGTGGATTATTTTGCAAGGCTTGGAGTGCGGTTTCTGCGTCTTCAGAGGCAACAATGGCAATAAAACGTCCCTCATTGGCAATGGTGAGGGGATCCAGACCTAATATTTCACAAGCGCCATTGACTTCTGGTCGAATCGGTATAGTCTCTTCATCAACAGCAATAGCGACATTAGAACTAAGCGCAATTTCATTTAAAACAGTAGCAACTCCCCCCCGGGTGGCATCTTTCAGACAATGGATGGCTTTGGTTGCATCCAATAAATTCTGGATAATCCCATTGAGAGGGGCGGTATCACTTTGAATATCTGCTTCAATTTCCAGCGCTTCTCTTGCCAGCATCACAGCAATGCCATGATCTCCGATAGGGCCGCTGAGTAAAACTTTATCACCTGGCTGTGCATTGAAAGAAGAGAGATTGATTGGGAACTGAAATAATCCAATACCGGCAGTATTGATAAAGATTTTATCTGCGCTACCTCGCTGTACAACTTTGGTATCACCGGTCACAATCTGCACTCCAGCTTTTTCAGCAGCGGCCTGCATTGATTCGATAATCTGTTTGAGATCTGCTATGGCAAAACCTTCTTCTAGAATTAAACCCACGGAGAGCCAGAGGGGATGAGCACCTGAAACTGCTAAATCATTGACCGTTCCATTGACTGCCAATTCCCCAATATTGCCTCCTGGGAAGAAGATGGGGCTAACCACATAAGAATCCGTGGTGAAGGCCAACCTCGCATCCGAGCCATTGATTGGAAGGATGGCACTGTCATCCATTTGGTCTAATAGAGGATTGGAAAAGATTTTTCCGATCATCCCTTCAATCAGGTTGTGGCTGGCAGTACCACCGCTTCCATGGCTCAAAATGATTGTTTTGTCTTTCAGATAAAATTTTCCCTGCCGAGCTTGACGAACCTTTTCAATTTTTTCGAGTGCTTCATCTAATGTTTGGAATTGTTGCGCCATCAGTTATTTCTCTGCTGCTAATAATTCACGGCGCTGTGATGCCATCGAAAGCCGCCCATAATTGAAGTAAGCGGCACAGGCACCTTCCGGAGAAACCATACAACTGCCAATAGGGGATTCTGGGGTACAGGCAGTCCCAAATACTTTGCATTCCCAGGGTTTGATCACTCCTTTCAACACTTCGCCACATTGACAGGCTTGGGGATCTGGTACTTGCAGACCAGGAACTTCGAAACGTTCCTCCGCATCCCAGTTAGCGAAATCAGAGTTAATTTTCAGGGCGCTATGCTTAATAGATCCTAGTCCCCTCCATAAAAAATGAGGTCGTATTTCCAAGGTTTGAGTCATCACTTCCTGGGATTTCAAATTCCCCTCCGGATGCACCAATCGCTTGTATTGATTTTCAACTATCACTTTCCCTTCTTTTTTCTGTTTGAGCAACATCCAGATTGACTGAATGATATCAAGGGGTTCAAAACCGGAGATCACGACAGGTTTTTGATAATCACGGGCAATAAATTCGTAGACATGCAATCCAATCACAATACTGACATGCCCTGGTCCAATGAAGCCTTCCAACTGTAAATCCGGCGAATCCAAAATTGCTCTAATAACTGGAATAACAGCCACATGATTACAAAAAATAGAAAAATTCTGGATATTCTCAGCTTGTGCCTGCAAGAGAGTCACTGCTGTCGAAGGAGCAGTGGTTTCAAACCCGATGGCAAAAAAAACCACTTCTCGATCAGGGTTCTGTTTAGCAATTTTTAAAGCATCCAGTGGAGAGTAAATGAAGCGTACATCAGCTCCAGCAGCTTTGATATCCAATAAACTCCCTTCGGAACCAGGCACCCGCATCATGTCGCCAAAGGTAGTAAAGATCGTCCCTTCTGTTTTAGCAATTGCAATTGCATCATCTATCCGCCCCATCGGAAGAACACATACCGGACACCCTGGGCCATGAATCAGTTCGATATTATCCGGTAGAATATCTTCAATGCCATGCTTAAAAATTGTATGGGTGTGCCCACCACAAACTTCCATGAACTTGAATGAATGTCCCTTGCTCAATTTGGTAATTTCTGTAGCCAGTTGTTGAGCTACATTTCCATCGCGATATTCATCAATGTATTTCATGTTTCCCCTGCCTCAATTTAGTTTAATTAATATCACTTTGCTTCAGCAATTTCATTTCTTCCTCTAGACTCCCATCCAGTTCCCTTAAAAATTTCAAGGTCTCCTGAGCTTCTTTCTCGTCAAGAATGCTCATGGCAAACCCCACATGGATCAGAACCCAATCTCCAAGTGAGGCGTCCTCTTTGACTAAACAGACATTGATATTACGTTTTATACCGGATACGTCTACTTTGGCGATATTTTTTTCATCATCAATAAATTCAACAATTTGACCAGGTATTCCTAAGCACATGGGTAACTCCTATTGGTTCAATTGAGTGGTAGCATAGCTTCGATTGACAGTTTCTATGAATGCATCGTAGTCCTTTTTGAGACTCTATGCAACAATGAATTCAGGAATAAATATTTGGGTTTCAGGCGTTAGTATTATTACAATATTACAAATTCAATCCTTCTCAATTACTTATACTTTGTTAATTAATCTAGAAGTGGTTATTTGTATTAATCCCTTCAAAAGGTCATCAGGTGAAGAGAGGTTAGTTGCAACAAAGTGGTCGAGTATTTTCTGCAAATACTCAAAAGCTTAGGTTAGTAGAGGTTCCCAATATAAGAGTCAACTATAATATACTATCCCTGTTTAATATTAAACGGCTCGGCTTCGGCTACTTCGAAATGAATAAGGATTTCCGCATGATTATTAGCTTTCGTTTATTGATTATACGA
>DLRJ01000127.1 GCA_002500485.1 Dehalococcoidia bacterium UBA7891 | reverse complement strand
CTTTTTGTTGTTCAGCGATCATTTTTTCTGAGGACAATAAAGACCGAAAGAAAGAGGAGTAAGGGATCTATTCAAGAATAAGAGAATAATAGATCGAAAAGCAATTTTCCCCAGGCAAAAAGCAAAACGAACCAGCCCGCGATGAAAACTGATGATCTGTGTAAGAGTTTTGTATGATCGATAATCCGGATACCGCTGTGAAGATATCTTGAAGCTACAAATAGCCAAGCGAGGGACAGATCTAACGTGTCAACATTTCCCATCATGAAAAGAATACCAGTCCAGACGTAGAATAGAATAGGCAATTGAAATATGTTCTTATAGTGATCTCGTGCAGCTTGCAGATACTCCGGCCTGTCGCCTTCATAAGTCTTGAAAAAACCGTATTTGACATCCCACTTCTTTATGGCTTTTCTCTGAACAAAATAGAGGTGGGCGGTGACGAGAAATGTGAAGGCCGCCATGGCGATAAGAGGGTAGAGAATGAGGTTTGATTTCATTTCCCCGATGTCAGGTAGAAGAAATCAGTCCCTGGCGTTCAGCTTCTTTTCTAACGGGACCCCAGAAACCGATAGGACGAGACATGACGTAATAGGCGACTAGGTGATCCATATCTTCGGGTTCGCTCATAGTAGTTTAAACACTACTTTATTCAATGACAACTTCATCCACGAATATCCAAGCTTTTCCACCAGCACCTGGATGCCAGTCAGGACAAGTTTTCACATTTTCAGCATAAATTTTGACATAGCGGATATCTTTACCCCCTATTGACTGGATAAAATCTTTTGTGAACGATCCATCTCTTTTCACTGAAACGTTGTGATTTTGGCGTTCTAGAGAAGTGAAGTTCGAACCATCAGTTGACACAGAGAAGACGACCGATTTGGGGAGCCAAATCCATGATGGATAACTCTGAAGGAATGTTGTTCTGATTTGATTCACATTTCTCAATTTTCCTAGATCAATCACAATATCGAAATCAACCGCATGAAATCCTTGCCATGAGCCCCAAGCATTAAGTGCCCCACGAACACCATCAAACAGACCATTATTCCCACCCGCTGTATAAAGAGGGCTGTATTGTTGTTTGTAGGCAACGGAGACTTTGTAAGGTATCTGTGTAAAAGTGACGTTTTCAATATAGCTTGGCAAATATTCAGGTTTGACGGCTAGGGCCTTGACCTGTGTTGTTTTGTTGAGTCGGATAGGAGTTTTGTAAATAGGCGATGTTACAGAGGGTTTTGAACCATCGATGGTATAGTGGATGGCTACTCCAGGGGTAGGCGTTGAAATAGAGACTGTCATAGTGTCAAGAAATCCCCGTTCTTTATAGTCAAAAACGGGATTGGCAACAATGTCCAGATTCATTGCTGACACGGGTCGCTGAGAACGATCAGTGGCCCAATTTTGATTAGGTCTATCACTCATTTTCAGGTTTAGTTCGCCTCCGGATATAATGGTACTGTGAGACAAGTATGATTGGTGTAAGGAAGTGCCATTCAAGGAAGCTTCTTGAATATATCGGTTCTCTGATGAAACTCCGTCCGCTCTGATTGTGAAAGAGTTACCATTTTGTATATTGATGGTTGCTTCATCAAAAATGGGTGTACCTAAGACATAAATATCTTCTCCCGGAGTGACAGGATAGAATCCAAGGGCACTGAAAACATACCACGCCGACATTTGACCACAATCTTCATTTCCCGGTAGCCCGTCTCTCCCAGTGTTGTAAAGGTTATCCATAATCTGACGGGTTATGTTTTGTGTTTTCCAAGGTTTGCCGGCGTAGTTATAAAGATAAGCGAAATTGTGGCTCGGCTCGTTTCCATGAGCGTATTGGCCTATGAGTCCGGTAATATCCGGTTGATGTCTTCCAGAAAGATCTGTTGAAGCTGAAAACAAGTCATCCAATCGATCGATGAATTCTTTTTCGCCACCCATCATTTCCATCATTCCGGAGATATCGTGTGGAACAAAATATGTATACTGCCACGCATTGGCTTCCGTGTATGAAGATGTTACCGCAAAAGGATCGAAGGACGGCTCCCACTGGCCTCCTTTTTTTCCACGCATGAACTTTGTTTCACTATCAAACACCTGACGATAGTTCATTGCCCTTCGCATATAATTTTCATGGTCACGCAGTTTGTCAAGATTCTCCGCCATCTTGGCAATACACCAGTCGTCATAGGCGTATTCCAGTGTTTTGGACACACCCTCATTCTCACGATCGATGGGTATGTACCCTTTCTTCTTATAGAATTCAAGCCCCAAGTGATTGGCCTCAGCACTTGCCTTCATTGCGTAAAAAGCGGCTTCCACATCAAAATTGGTCAAACCTTTAGCGTACGCATCGACGATGACCGGAATTGAATGATAACCGATCATGGTTCCTGTTTCGTTGCCGGCCAGTTCCCAGACAGGGAGGAGGTCACCCTCTTCATACTTTACAAGAAGTGTTCTGACCAGTTCAGTAGCAATATCCGGATATAAAAGAACAAACAGGGGATGAGCAGCGCGAAACGTATCCCAGAGTGAAAACACGGTATACATTGACCTGCTGGGAGGGAGTTGATGAATGTCCAAATCTGCACCGCGATATCTTCCATCTACATCATTGAATACGTTTGGAGCAATGAGGCTGTGGTAGAGGGCGGTATAGAAATTAGTCTTTTCACTATCAGTACCACCCTTAACGGAAATAACAGATAACATTTCTTCCCACCGCGTGTTGGCTGATTGTTTTGCTTTGTCAAAATCCCAACCCGGCAGTTCTTTTTCAAGATTTTGTCTTGCGCCTTCAATATCAACAGCTGAGATGGCCACTTTCATTAATAATTGTGACTTCGCCGGAAGAATAAAGGAAGCAAATGTTTTCAAATTGAGACCTGCACTTTCATTCCCATCTTGCAGCACATTTCCATCTTTTAATATTCCCGTTGCTTCAAAGGAATTGGAAAATTGGGCCACAAAAAAGATGACCTGATCCTTTGCCCAACCTTTAGATCTGCGCATACCCACAATTTCACGATCATTTGTGATCTTCACCCACGATTCAGTAGTGCGATCACCAAGACCATGCTTAAGGTCGATGAGAATGTGAGAAAGACCTTCTTTTGTAAATGTGTACCTGTGAAAGCCGACCCGCTCCGTCACTGTCATTTCAGCTTCGATCATATCATCTTCAAGGGTGACACGGTAGTAGCCAGGCTTTGCCTTCTCAGAAGAATGTGAAAAGCTTGATCTGTAACCAGTCTCAGGCTTTGTTTCTTCTCCTGGTTCCGGAAGAAGTTTTCCGGACATAGGGACCACCAAAATGTCACCATAATCGATTGCGCCCGTTCCTGAGAGATGGGTATGGCTAAAGCCAAGAATTGTAGGATTCGAACTGTGGTATCCGGAACAGTTGTCCCAGCCATTC
>DLRJ01000148.1 GCA_002500485.1 Dehalococcoidia bacterium UBA7891 | reverse complement strand
GTGTAACAATGCCAACTTCTGTTTCACTCACAGAGAAAAAGATTTGAGGCAGCATAATGGCCAATACTATAATCAGTGCAACGAGTAGAATAGAGAGTAATTTCATTATGGTGCTACTCCTGCCCGCCAGATACCGGAACAGGCATCACATTACTAACATTGTCTGGATTGACTAATATCACTTCATCTGGATTCCCCAATATTTTCCCGACACCTGGGAGTATATCTTCCATAGCTTCTAGATAGAGGCGTTTTCGTGTCACATCTTTTGATTTCGCGTATTCCTTTTGAATCGCCAAGAATCTCTGTGCTTCTCCTTCCGCAACAGCAATATCTTGCTGTCTTGTCCCCTCTGCATCTTGTAATGCTTTCGCTGCGGTACCTCTTGCCTGAGGCAAAACACTTTCTTTGTATGCATCAGCCAAGTTGATTATCCGAGCCTTGTCTTCCTTTGCTCTAACAACGTCATCAAATGCATCTTTCACCTGTTCTGGAGCGAATACATACAGCAATTTTACTTCTCTGATCCTTATACCACTTTGGTATTGATCTAATATGTCCTGAAGCTTTGCTTTGGTCTCAATTTGTATAATTTCCTTGTTATCGGTTAAGACGTCGTCAATAGGCCTACTCCCGACAATTTGTCTCAACGATGTCTCAGTGGCATCTTTCAAGGTGAAAGCATCTGGTGAGACCACTCTGTAGAGGTAGTCTTTAACATTCTTAATGTCATATTGAACCAATAGCTGCACATCAACTATATTAGGTGCTTCTCCCGGCGCTCCCTGTTCATCTGGGTCTCCAGTGATCATCAATGATTCATCAAGCACGGGAGTCCCTGCTCGTACTCCAAGTTCTAACCTACGTATTTCATCAACCCGGACTATATCTTTCGCCCCAATCGGTCCCGGCCACCACCACTGTAATCCTGTCCCTCTGGTGTCAGAATATTTACCAAACATTCGCAGAGCCGCCTCCTCCCCAGGTTGAACAGAAAAGAATCCTGTTGCAAACCACCCGATGACACCTAAAAGGATTATTCCAAGGATAAGTATCGGAGCCTTGCTTGACCCTTTATTACTACCACCTGAAGAGCCACCAAACAACCCCTTAATCCTTGCAATAATTTGCTCTATGTTAACTTCTGGTTCTTCTTGTCTATACATATTGCCCCGCGTACATTTTGTAAGCTTAATTCTAGCATAGGAAGGATAAAGAAAAGACTAAATATATCTTAAAGGAGAGGCCATTTAAGTGGAGTCTGTAAAAGTCATTGCATCTGGAAGAATAGAAAATTAATATTTTTTAAGGAGCTTTATCGAAATAGATTTAAAAATCTATCTTCATAATAAGGATAAATTCCCCATTTATCCAACTCATTCTTTAGAGTCTCTGCACTTCCACCTTTTTTCACTGACTTGAACATTTCCTCAATCTGGTTCACGGCTGCCGTCGGAACTCCTCCAGCAGAACTTTGCGGTTCCATGAGTCCAGCACCTCTCATTTCTCGGCTGTTGAAAGAAACAGATGAGGCTGTAAATTCATATATGAATTTAAGCAAAGCTACATCCCAGAACTCGTCCACTCCAGATATAACAACAGAGAGATCATTCTTTTTTTCTCTGAGCTCTTTAGAGATACGGTGGGCGATCGCGGTTGGGTTGCCGCTAAGAATTTCCAAATTTTCAGGTTCATTATTGTACTGATACATAATACCAGGGCTGTTGGCACCGTATAGATGCGCTACCTCATTGAGGTACTTATACGCCTCATCACTGAACCCATTCAAATTCATAGCATAGGTTGGAGTAATTAACGTTGGTTGTTCAGCCTTCACTTTGCCTTTCCGAACCACCCCTTCCAGTTCTTTTTTTTGCGAATCAATCGCTGTGTACAAAGGTTCAGTAACTACAAAATATTCTATGCTGGTAACGCCGAAAGTAGCCAAATGCTGCTTTGGGTATTTGACAACATATGTCTGTTCTATCGCTTTGTACCAATCGGAAGATAAGCTCATTTATTACACGCCCTAAACATAAATAACTGTACTATTGTATCAATGGCAGGTTTATCTGCGACGGGACCATATAAGCAATGGTGGAATAATCAAAAGAAACATCGCATAATCGGTTACAGAGCTCTTCGTATCTAATCGATTGCAACCTGTGGATTGCGCAGCATCTGGATCCTGAATATCAGTACTCACTCTGTCATTGGGTTCATCATATGAAGATAGGTTTTCAGAGGTATCTATTTCTGTAGATTTTATTGAATAGGAGCCAGACTGAGGGGTCAAAGAAAAAAGTCCAACGGTTGGTCTGGGTATCGGAGTAGGTAACTTCTTCTCTAACAATTCTGGTTCATATGCAGGGGCACCTATATAGTTTCTCCACTGGTTCTCAAGTTCAAGTTTAGTGATGCCATAAATAAACTCTATCGAATCATCCATATTCCTCCCAGATTTATGTTCGGTTAAGAGGTTAAGCATTTTTTCAGGTCCGAATTTATATATCATAAATTCTACTATTGAGCTTGCTGAGCCATAAAAAATAATCACATCTTCCGGATCCCCAGGCCGGTTCCTCATCAAAGTAATAGGCATCAATCTATCCGCATGAACCGCAAAATCAAGTGCCACATCATAAGAAAAACTGGGGGACACATTTCCGAATTCTGCCAACCCCTCATTTAACCATGAAGGTATACCGCTAAACACACTATCCCCGGCTCGATGGACCAATATGTGAGTCACTTCATGAGAGGCAGTGCCTCTTGAAAGTCTGCCACCACCGAGGACTAATATAGTGCCAATGTCCGGATAGGCCTGTCCTTCTGTTATCAATTCACTTCTTATCGTGGAGCTGCTAGGAGGTAACGCTCCCATCATTTCTGCAACATTGTTGTACATTGTCACTCTGATTGGGTCCCCTTGAACATCCCCAAATACAGGCTCCATTGAATATAAGGTCTGGTTCATGGCATCCAACAAATCTTCTGCTCTACTTTTAACAGGTCCATGGTAAGCAACCGATATCGTACCTAATTCTACTTCTTGCCATTCAAATCGAGTATCGGAATATACGAGATACTTTTTCTCGGAATCAAAGGTGTTGCCTGATTCATTTGAAATGCTAAAAGAATATTCAATAATAGTTCCTGGAGGCACATATTTGGAACTGGTGTTTGTCTTCCAGAAAAGACTACCTTCGACCTCCAGAGCATCCTCAAAATCCAAATATTCGTACACTCCAGATACCTGTTGGCCAATTCGGAAATTAACGGCTATTTCTGATATACGGCTATTAGATATAGCCTGTACAGAAAAGCGAATCCCCTCGGGAAATTCGCTTTCCGCCGAAGCTGACTTAATTTTGATGTCAGAATCAGATGCTAGGGTGACAGTGCTCAAAAAAATAAAACAAAATATCGCTAATCCCAGAAATACCAAATGCAGATATAATTGGGAACTGAAATTCAAAATTAGCTATCTCCTTCCAGATCTTTCAGCAACGCTATTTTTACGTGCTCCACTAGCATTTGTTCGTTTGCCGCACCAGTAAAGCTATATTTTTCATTAATTACAGTTAAAGGGACTCCTCTAACTTGATATGCCTTCCCTAAATCCGGAAACTCTTGAACCTCAATAACTTCAGCCACTACTTTCTGTGTGAATGCTGCCATTGCGTGGGTCAAACTGGCCACACCTGGGCAATACGGTCAATTTGGTGTGACAAATGTTTTGATTGAGACATTTTCTTCAAGGTCTTCTAAAAAACCTTTCGTCTCTTCCGATATTTTCGGTTCATCAGATGAAACATTAACCAGGGCTTCCATCAAAACCGGAAACTCAGTTCCAGCAGGCATGCCAATATATCTCACGTTTGTCTCATCTCTCTTCGAAACTAAAAAGGAAGGTATTCTGGAAATATTACATCGTTCAGCTTCTTCTGAATCACTCCTAATATCTAGTTTCCTAAAGTTTATTAGTTCAGATGTTTCACTAACTTCTCTCAATAGTTGTTCAGTTGGCGCGCAAGTCTCGCATTCACGACCAGGAACTATCAGACCTCCTAGGTCCGTTTGAGTAAACAAAGTTATACTTACCTCATCTACTAATTCGTTTTCAAATCGGTTTTTGACGATCTCTCTATCCGAATAGTTTAGTATTTGCATATCCTATAATCTCCTGGGTTATAGCTCTTTAGAAGAATGCATTAATCTTTGAATCGTTGTGAAAAAACCCAGTCCTGTAAGAATCATTAAGACTATAATCATAACAATTGGCACCCAATGGGCTATAACAAGCCCTACAGATATAATAGCTACTCGTTCAGGCCGAGTCATAATCCCAACTTTACACTCTATTCCCAACCCTTCTGCTCGCGACCTAAGATAGCTAACCATAACTGACCCTACAAATGCCGTGTAGGTCATTATTTGAGCGAAAGCACAAGAATTAAAACCTTCCAGTAAATTAAAGGGGACAAGATCGGTCGACACGCAATCGTTTAGGGAATAGTAAATTAATAGGCCGAGCAGTACTAATGCCTCTTGTACTCTATCTGCAACTGAATCAAACATAGCGCCAAATTTCGAAACCAACCCTTTCTTCCTAGCCAAGGCACCATCAATCAGATCTAGAGCCCCTCCAATGGCCACAATAATTCCGCCTAACCAAAAATAGCCTACAGAAATAAATATCGCTGATATCAAAATTATCAGGAGACCGAGCAAGGTAACCATGTTTGGGGTAAAGCCAATCCGGTCAAAAAAAGCAGCGAAAGGCTTTTCATAATATTTATAAAGCAGTTCCCGTAGATTTTCTCTGGCAGTCATATTCTCTCTCTGCGCATAAAAATAATATCAATCAATGCATCTGATGTGATCTGTCTTTCGAAGGCTAAGTAATGATAAATAATGGTCCATAATTTTATCAGTCACTATTGACCAAGAAAATAATTTTGATTTTTCTCTTCCATTTTTCCCCATTTGTATTCTCATTTTTTTATTAGCAATCAGCCGTGACAACTTTTCCGACAAGTCATGAGAATCTTTTATGTTTGTAAACAAACCTTCCTTTTCGTCTAGCACCGACCGATAACCATCTATTCCGGAGGCCACAATTGGTAATTCAGCCGACATAGCTTCTAATAGCACTATTCCAAAGCTTTCTTGACCAGTCGCTGGAGTACAAAAAATATCTGCAGTTTTAAAATATTTCAATTTTTCTTCGTGTGTAACAGATCCCGCGATGAAGACGTCCTCAGGGTTTCTTTCTCCCAGAATCCGTTGTGATTCTACATCCATTTTTCCAGCGCCCACAATGATGAGTCTTATATTAGGAAATTTCCATTTTAGGTCACAATACGATGCCAGAAGGTATTTTAAACCCTTCCTTTTCTCAAGCCGCCCCACAAACAAAATGTTTACCTTGTCATCGAGAAGGTTTTGAAATGGGGTGGCCATTAGAATTTCATCAGTATTTATCCCGTTTGGGATAATGTCGTAGTCTGCTGGTAAATATTTACTAACATAAGATCTAGCTGCTGATGAAACGGCAATTTTCCCATCTATTTTTCCGAAATATTTGTTTAATAACTTATTAGGAACTATCTGATATAGGCCTGAACCTTCGAACGAATGAAATGTAGCCACCATAAGTGGATTGTTTTGTAACTGCTTCGCCAACACTGCGAGAGTCAAGGCTCCTGCAAATGGCTCATGAACATGAACAATATCGAAATTTTCAGTCTCAATCGATTTCCTGAGCCTGCCTGCCAACCAAACGGATAGAGATATTCTCGCTATCGATCCACCTATTGGTATCGAAACTGGGACCCCCATAGGGATTAAGTTTGAAATTGAGTTGTGAGACATTGCCGAAACAGGCGCAAAAACCCGGGTGAATACACCCCTTTGTTCTAAATTAACACTCAAATTTTGTATATGAGTTGTGACACCACCAGGTGAAGCAAAATCATACGGGGAAACTAGTGCAACCTTAAGAGGTTGGTTCATATAACCTCGTCTATAGACAAACCACGGATGGGTGAAACTAACCTTGGGCGGATTCTTCTCCAGCGATGAAATCCTCAACAAGTTGCCTAGCTTCATCGTCCGTGTACTGAATGAGCGGAGACTTCATAAAATATGACGAAGGTGCAGTTACAGGGCCGCTTATGCCTCTATCCTTTGCGATTTTGGCACAACGGACCGCATCTATTACGACCCCTGCTGAGTTAGGGCTATCCCAAACTTCAAGCTTTAACTCCATATTTAAAGGCACATCTCCAAAAGTTTTACCTTCCATCCTGATATAACACCACTTCCGGTCTGTGAGCCACGGCACATAGTCACTAGGGCCCACATGAACATCACGGTCAGGTATGAATTCGTCAACTTGCGATGTAACAGATTGCGTTTTTGATATTTTTTTAGAAACCAGCCTGTCTCTATCAAGCATATTCATGAAGTCTGTGTTGCCACCAAAATTTAGTTGGTATGTCCTTTGGAGTTCGACGCCACGATCCATAAATAATCTAGTTAACACTCTGTGAGTGATAGTGGCACCTACCTGAGATTTGATATCATCCCCAATTATTGGTGCTCCAGCCTCTCTGAACCTATTTTGCCAATAATCATTTTCTCCACTAGCGATGAAAACAGGTATACAGTTTATAAACCCGCAGCCTGCCTGCAACACTTGTTCGACATACCATTTTGTAGCCTCTTCAGAACCTACCGGCAGGTAATTAATTACCACATCTACTTCGCGTTCTTTCAAAATCGCGGCCACGTCGTCGGTACCACCCTCGGCTTTAGTTATGATTTCAGAGGTATAACGGCCTATCCCGTCATGGGTCATTCCTCTTTGGACCACCACTCCAGTTTCCTCAACATCTTGAAACTTTACGGTATTATTTGGGTCTGCAAAGATAGCTTCTGAGAGATCTTTACCGACTTTATTTGCATCAACATCAAACGCAGCAACAACTTTTATATCTCCGATACCGTACTCTCCCAAAACAGGATGCATCAGGCCGGGAACAGTGTCGTTAGGGCCTGCGTCAGCGTACTTGGCAACCCCTTGAACCAAGGAGGACGCACAGTTTCCAACTCCGATTATCGCAACTTTTATCTCAGGCAAACTAATAAAACTCCTCATACTGCTTTTTTAGAGTGAAAATAAATTTCTCACCCAAAAACTACGGCTTCATTCATAACAATCGAATTAAAGAAAAATTTTAGCATTGTGGGTGCACTATTAACAATACAACATTTTGAATGTTTGAAGCAGTATCCCCTACATGGTAGCATCCCTGCGGTATATCACATTTTGAATCCATGAGGATCTTCATTGAACCTAGCAAAATTTCTTTCAAAACGCACGCCGTTCTACTATGGCTGGCTTATTTTAGGTACATCTGGGTCCACTCAAATTGTCAGGAATGCCGCAGCAAGCCTAACCCTGGCTGTTTTTATGTATCCAATGGCGGAAGATTTAGGGTGGAGTAGAACCGTGTTGGCTGGAGCGGTCAGTGTAGGTGGATTGGCATCTACCTTCATATCACCTGCTATAGGCTGGTTGATTGATAAATATGGTGCCAGAACTGTGCTTACCTCAAGCATAATGATATTGGGTGTAACTACCTTCCTGACAGGATGGGCTACTATCCCGATCACCTTCTATGTTACCTACGGCATTGGAAGAATTATATTTAGTAGTCCTGTTCAGATTGGGTCTTCAGTAGTAGTTTCTAGATGGTTTATTCAGAAGCGCGGAAGGGCAAACGGGATACTCACTTTCTGTCATTCCATTGGGATGACAGGGTTTCCACTAATGGCATCCATACTGATAGGCATATATGGATGGCAAGTTGCTTGGCATCTACTGGGTGTGGGAGTTTGGGTTATAGCGTTACTTCCTGTTTTTCTTTTACTTGCGGAAACTCCTGAATCAGTCGGTTTACTACCGGATGGAGATAAGGAAACCTCGATTGCCAGTACTGAAACAAACACAACGGCCATAATTGAGGAAATAAGCTGGACTTTGAAGGAAGCGTTGAAAACTCCGGCTTTATGGCAGCTGGCATTGGCTGGAGGTCTTCTTTTCGTTATTCATTCAGGAACAAACACTCACATGGCAGCGTTTTTCCAGGATGCCGGTCTAACTTCTAACCAAGCAGCAGCAGCTGTGAGCTTAAACGCGATATTCACTGGTCTTGGTGGTTTAGGTTGGGGTTGGACTATCGAAAAAATAAAGGCACGCTACTGTTACGCGATGGTAGCTGCATTGATGAGTGTATGCTCTATATTATTTAGCACAGCTGACACTGTAACGGAAGCATGGATATATGCCTCACTGTTTGGCACTGCCCTAGGGGGGATGTTAGTTGTGCCATCCGTCGCCATGGCAGATTATTTCGGTCGCAGTTCTTTAGGGACAATCAGAGGTTTCACAGAACCATTTGTATCCTTCAGCCAAGCCGTGGGGGCCCTTCTCTCGGGTTTGGTTTTTGATCTCACAGGAAATTACAACTACGCTTTCTATACCCTTTCGATAGTGGCCTTGATGGCAATACTCCTCACAATCACAGCTACTGTACCCATTCACCAAGACAATAAAAAAGGGTGACAAAATCACCCTTTTCTAGATCTTTATTTCAGCAATGTGTATTAGCCGGAACCGGGGCCTCTACCCATAGAATAAGGTTGCCACCGCTTAAGCCCCGAATCCGCTAATACAGCTGGATTCACACAACTTCTTGGCCATCGTCCTGTAAGGACTAATGAAAGTTCCTTGCCAACTCGTCTCCTAGTCTCAGGAGCCATCCTTTGCGATGCAGAGGCAACGTGAGGAGTGGATATCACGTTTTCCATATGCAGGAGAGGGTTTTCGGGATCTGGAGGTTCTTGTTCAAATACATCAAGTCCAGCACCAGCTATCCATTTATTCTCAAGTGCTTTAATTAAAGCCTCTTCATCTACCGTTGGGCCTCGCCCGTTATTAATAAATAGGGCCGTCGATTTCATGGATTTGAATTGAGACTCACTCATTAGATGGAAAGCATCCTCTGTGGAGGGAGCATGCATTGAAACTATATCTGACATACTCAACATCTCTTCCAAGGTGCTAATAGGTTGTACCCCGTATTCTGTCATAGATAGTTCTTCAATATAGGGATCAAAGGCAATTAATCTTAGACCAAAAGCTTTGGCTCTAATCGATACTGCTTTAGCTACATGTCCAAAGGCTATAAAACCTAAGGTTTGCCCCCACAATCGTGGAAATTCTGAAAGAAGAGGTCGGCCTTCTGACCACCTATTTTCTCGTACCATTTGGTCCATAATATTTAGTCTTCGATATGAAGCAAGAAGAAGCATCATGGTGTGATCAGCCACTTCTTCGATAAAGGTGTCCGGAACATTTGTGACTGGTATGCCCTTCGCCGTTGCTGCATTTACATCAACAGTATCTGCACCGACACTGCCAAGGGAGATAACTTTGCAATTCTCCAAAGCATCTATGATTTTCTTGGTTATCGGTCGACCTCTAGCGATTACGGCGTCTGCGTCTTTGGCAGAAGCTATAAACTCGTCCTCTGTTGCCGCATCGATTTCTATTATTTCTGCATCAATGGAGTCAAGTGATTCCTTTTCTAGCAAATATTGACCATCTGCCAAATCAAAAGTAACGCCAGCTGGTTTTTGTGTTACTACCTTGTACTTAGCCATACTCTTTCTCTCCCCTATCATTCATTAAATCGCTGACTACACCCGTCAACAAAGGGCGTACAGGATATGAAATATTTGAAGAGGTGTCCAGCAATACGTCTAAAAACCGTCTGAACAATGGGCATGTTTTGATGGTTTTGAGCAGTTTTTCCATCAGAGTATGGCAATTGGATTTACGGGAGAATCGGTAGTATTTGTTACTTTCACAGGTGCTATGTTTATCAAAAATTCCCACTTGCTACTCGCTGCACATTATTTTGCTAGATCATCTAGGTTGGCATTATCTAAAATCCACATCCCCATAGCTACTATTTACACTTGTTGTATGGGCTGTACAACGTTAGGGTAAACTGCCTCGTTGATCGTCTGAACCTCCCCTGCCCCAGTTACTCAATTTTTCGAAATAAAACAAAAACTCTTTTTCAATAGGAATCTCATTCTTCATTCTCTCCTCCACTATCTCTATTTATCTCTTATTAATTAAAATTATCAATGCGGTTTTACAATACTGACATATTCGCACAGTCATTAGTGTTTATTTAGTGAGCTAAGCTCTATAATGATCGCTCATGCAACATATTGATTTCACCCCCGTGGCATTTTGATAACGAAGATTCTTGAAAGCCGCTTCCTAGCTGCCCTTCAATATAGAGATTACAGGGTCCTATGGACAGGTAATATGAGTGCGAGCGCTGCAGCCTGGGCTCTTATAGTCGCTCGAGGGTGGATCGTTTGGGAAATGTCTGAGTCATCACTTTACGTAGGACTCGTCACCTTTCTAGCAATGATTCCCAGGGTCATAATCCCTCCGTTTACGGGATACCTGGCTGATCGGTACGAAAGACGAAAGGTAATGGCCACTATATATGGACTCAATCTAACACACACATTATTTCTTGCGGGGTTATTAGCTTTTGGTCAGATAGAAATGTGGCACCTCATGATTCTCGCATTTGTGAATGGTGCTGCAAGATCAGCACAAATGCCTGTTGGCCAAGCCTTAGTCCCAAATTTAGTACCCAAGGACAAATTACTAAATGCCATTGCTTTAAATCAAGCGACTATGCACGGGTCAAGACTTCTAGGACCATTAACCATACTCCCCCTTCTTGAAAGCACGCGTATAGAGTGGGCCTTCCTAGCATGTTCTATGTTTTACGTTGTTAGCCTTGTTCAATCCTTAAGGATAAAAACACCTAGCACAGGATCGATGGATAACAAAAAAGGGTTCTTTTCTAACTTTACTCAAGGCCTACCGTACGTTTATAGACATCCTTTGTTGAAATTAATAGTAATGATGGCCTTCTTTCATTGTGGTTTCACAATGTCATTCGAAGCTGTTTTACCCGTCTTGTCAGTGGAAAGATTTAATGCAACTGACGGAGCAGACTTCAGCCTCATGATGATGTCTATCGGGGGTGGCGCGTTAATAAGTTTGATATGGCTATCTGGGGTTACTAGTGAGACAACAAAAGGTAAATTATTCCTTAACCTTGGGGTAATAAGTGGGTTAGCCCCAATCCTGTTGGCCTTTTCCCCAAACATATACTTCGCAATAGGGAGCGCTGCTCTAATGGGAGCCTCACAAGCAGGATATATGACCCTCACTCATACAATGATTCAATTGGTAACCGACGACTCTGTGAGAGGGCGGGTTGGAGCAGTATATTCTGTTCATATTGGAGGAATAATGGCATCCATGAATCTGGCAAATGGGGCAATTTCCGATCTTGCTTTCCTAAAAATCGACCTATTTAACGGATTGAGAGTTCTTCTTCCCGCGGACACTATGCTCACCATAGGGGGGATTTTATTCATCGCAACAGTTTTTATAAGCTGGTTCATAATTTCATTGCGGAAAATTTATCAGACTGGCATCCCCCAATCCTCATTAATTCAGGCTTAGAATTTTAAGTTGGAATAAAATCAAGAAATAATAACTTCGAGACCTTGTGACACTTTCATTACTTCTTCCTTTGGTATTGCAGAAGGAGACACTATTTGACACTGCAAAGAGGCCGCTGACACTGCAAACCGGCAAGAAACATTTGCATCCCAACCTTTACTAATTCCATACAAAAATCCTGACGACAACACAGCACCAGCTCCATTAGCGTCTAACAAGTCTATCGAAGGTGGCCGGACAGAGAATGATTCTGACTTGGATTTCCAAAAACAACCCTCTTCTGATCCAGTAAAGAGCACTCCTTTGACTCCTAGTCTTAATAACTCATTACACGTTTCATACTTATTGTGGGTGTTATTAGTTTGGTCAGGGGTGCATTGAACCCAAGTAGCTAGTTCTACCAGCTCCTTGACTGATTCAGTGCTTTGGGGTCGGTCTTCTATATTAATGAGCACCGGAACATTTTTTTCCACAGCTTTCTTAATTGCAGGCAAATTGTATGGATAATCGTACCAATCAGCATAAGCACATTTGGCACCCGAAATTACAGCAGTATCGGCAAACTCCAAAGTAGTCAGTAAATCTTCCCTCCTATCCCAAATATATGTCCGTCCTCCGGTAGAGTCTGATATAACAATTTCGTATGGAGTTTCAAGGTTTTTGTCCTTGACAAATCCTCCCACCACTCCCAATGCCTCTAACTCGTCGAACACATTATTTCCTGAAACGTCATCCCCAAGTTTGTTACATACCAGGCCGCTGGAAAGGCCCCATTTTGCAATACAACAGGCGACGATAGCAGCATCGTCAGAAATGAAGTCTGCACGGCTGATCCATTTGGTCCCCGTATTCCAATCTGGAAGTTTCTCAACTACATAAACTTCAGCCGGAGTCACCATGCCAATACAAACAACATCAATAGGTTCTTTCCTATGCCTATTAATATTGATTATATTTTTTTTCATTTTTCTTCCTGAGGCTCCGATTTCAAGGATGGAAGATTAACATTATATTTAGAAGTGCTACAACGCGCTCTCATTAGGTAGTAAAATTTACTGAAACCTGACCAACTGTTTGCAAGAATGTTTACCAACATGATAGCCATAGTATTTTTATCATTTCTAGCAGGAATAATAGGGATAACCGCCTTTGTCACAATTTACTACGCTATTGAAACGAGGCGGCAAGGTTTTAAAATATTCTGGGAAAAACTTGAATATTTTTCCTCCATTGTATCCATTGAAAAAGACAAAATAACTTTCCATCCTCGTGGCAGAGACGCTACTGATGGCCTGTTACCTTGTGTTGGCTTAATTGGTCGTGATGGTTCGATACTCATAGGGGGACCCCCTTACCAAGAAAATGGGATCATAACTAGAGAGATTGTTTCAAAAAATGGATCTTTGGGACAAGGGGCTAGGATAAGAACTAGTCTATTCATATATGAAACCAACCCTAAAATTGATCTTGGACTTGACTATACCGATGTGTCTTTCGATTCTGAACTTGGAACTCTTACCGGATGGCACATCCCAAATAATAGCAACAACTGGGTCATAGGTGTTCACGGCCATAGATCTTATAGAACAGAATCTATGCGATTTGTGTCAACTTTCCGTAAATCTGGCCTGAATGTTCTGTTGTCAGACTATAGGAATGATCAAAATGCACCGTTAGACAAAGGTGGCTACCACATGTTCGGCCTAACCGAATGGCGGGATTTGGAAAGTGCTGTGAAATTCTGCCAGGAAAAGGGTGCCGAAAAAATATTTCTGATGGGACACAGCATGGGAGGCGCAATAGTAGTCAAGTATTTGTTGGAATCTTCTTTAAAATCACTAATAAACGGGGCAATTTTAGAATCTCCTGCTTTGAATCTTAACAAAATTATCTCAATGAAGGCGGCAGAAATACCATTGTTACCACGGGGAGCCGAATATCCTGTAAAAAAATTGGTCTCTTGGATGGTTAAGTTGAATTGGGAGAACCTAAACTACTTATCAAGAAGCGATGAATTAACGACTCCCATCCTGCTGATACATAGTGAGTCCGATGTGACAGTCCCTGTTTCTCTGAGTGATCAATTAGCGGAAAACAGGTCGGACATAGTTACGTACCTCCGGCTTAAAAAAGCTCACCATGCTGCAGCCTGGAATACCAATAAGGAAATTGTTGAATCTTCTATGGAAGCATTTTTAAACAAAAATATAAGTTCTACTGATGATTGAATGAAGTAACAAATTATGAGTTTGAAGATTTCCTCCAAGCCAAGGATACAAGGAACCCGCAAAACCTCTTCAGCAGCAATTGCCATCACCATTACAAAAAGTTATTTTCTTAAACCTGTATGTTATATTGCCTGAATCAACCGTCTATGAATTGAGGTAAGCATGGCCAAGTTAAAAGGAACAGGTATGCTCGCTGTTTGGAGCGAGGTAGCCTCGGAGCATGAAGAAGAATTCAATGAGTGGTATAACCAGGAACACATATCGGAAAGATTGTCGGTTCCCGGAGTCTTAAGTGCGGCTCGTTACGAAGCTGTGAAAAGCGGCCCAAAACACCTAGCGGTATACGAGCTGGAACATTCTTCAGTTATGAAATCTCCAGAATATGTTGAGTTGAAAAACAATCCGACAGATTGGTCAAAACGAATGTCACCAGATGTTATAGGAACAAAATACATCCGAAATGTATATCAAATGATATTCCCAACAGAACTGACAGAGGAAGTAGTTTCAAGCCCTATGGCTCCAGCTTTACAAATTGGAAGGATGAATATTCCTAGCAACACAGAAGATGAATGGAACAATTGGTACAACAAAATTTACGTGCCGAATTATGAAACAGTCGACGGCGTAATACGAGGCCGTCGCTATCAGACTGTCGAAGGCTCACCTAAATACATGACTTTTTACGAATTAGATTCCGCCAATGCTTCGCAGACTGAGGAGTGGCAAAAACAACAAACTGCCCATCCTGACAATGAAAGGATGCGGCAAGAAATGCAGCATGAGTCAGATTCCCCTGGTATTTGGGCCAAAACTTTTGAACTTTAGATATAAACGTTTAGGATCACCAAGTAAATCCCAAGGACACCTTTAACCCGATGGAATGGATGTGGTTTTCATTAGCGAGTGCCTTTACCTTTGCACTTGTGTCAGTCCTAGACAAATTACTGATTTCAAAGCATGTTGATAACGCTAAGGTATTCATAGTCACTGTGGGAGTGGCACAAATCTGCCTTGGTCTTATTGTTATTCCCATATCCGCATTTTCGGGCCTAACATTAAGCACCCTGACCGTTGTAATTTTTTCTGGTATATCCTCTGGGATGTACCTCGTTATTATGTTCCAAATAATGGAATCGCAGGACGTTTCACGGGTCGTACCCGTGGTCTCCACCTACCCTGTCTTTGTTGCCGCATTGGCTTTTTTCATATTGGGAGAACAGGTCACCATATATTCCCTAGCCTGCATATTAATTACAGTCTTTGGGGCAGCCTTAGTATCGTTGTCACCCTCGGGGAAAAAGGCGTTAGCCAAATCTGACGTTACGGCAATGCTGCTCCTATTCCTAGCAAGTATTCTTTTCGGATTAAGTCAATTCCTAGCTAAGACAATTGCAGATGATGTTGATATGTGGACACAGTATATGGTTCGCGGAGTATCCGGAGGGCTTACCTGTTTTTCATTAATCCTGCTGCCTGGAGTAGTGAAAGGTGTCACATCTATCTTTCAGAAACCTAAATCTTTGTTTCTTATTGGGTTTACTGAAGGATTTCTAGTTTTCTTCGCAATATTGTTTTTCTTCCTGGCTATATATGCAGGAGAAATTTACATGGTGTCGACGGTTATGGCCAGCAGGCCTATCTTTGTCTTTGGTATAGGCCTTATCCTCAGCCTACCAATGATAAAACTATTAAATGAACCATTAAATGGGAGAGTTCTGGCTGTCAGAGCAACAGGAACCTTCTTAACGGTGTTAGGGGTTGCTGGAGTCTCACTTCTATAACCTTCTGACCACTGTATTTGATTCTTTCTAACCTAATCTTAAACACAGATTAAAAGTGGGTAGCGCCTTAAAAACCCTACCCTTCATATTTATTATGTCTGTAAAAAGGTTCTAGTTAACCCAAAAACTATTTATTAAAATCAATGGAGTGGCAAAAATCAAACCAGTGCGTTTTCACCGGTAATATGTCGCCCAATTATCAAGGTGTGTACATCTCTCGTACCTTCATAAGTGTCGACCGTTTCTAGATTCAACATATGTCTTATGACACCGTAGTCCAATGTGATTCCGCTGCCACCCAACACTTCCCTTGCACTTCTGGCTGCCTTCAAGGCAGAACGAACATTCTCTCTTTTTGCAACGGAAACGTGGTTATAATCCATTGTTCCTGCATCTTTCATTTCCCCTAACCTCCAGGCCAATAACAGTCCCTGAGTATGATCTGTAACCATATCTACCAATTTATCTTGAACAAGTTGCCTGGAGGCAATAGGTTTGCCAAAAGTGCTTCTTGCTTTAGAGAATCTAAGAGCATCTTCATAAACACTTTCAAGTGCACCAAGAGCACCCCAAGCGATGCCATAGCGCGCCTGAGTTAGGCAGGATAAAGGAGCTGATAAACCGTTCGATTCTGGTAGAATACTGGTAGCCGGCACTCTCACATCTTCCAGCACCAGCTCACTGGTAACTGATGCTCGCATGCTCATCTTGTGCTCTATTTTGTTGGCCGTGAATCCAGGTGTGTCTGTAGGAATCAAAAATCCTCTCACCGTATCTGTCTCATCTTTGGCCCAAACGAGAGCCACATCGGCAATATTTCCGTTGGTAATCCACATTTTTGTACCGTTTAATATGTAGGATTCACCATCTTTCTTGGCGTTTGTCTTCATTGCCCCCGGGTCTGAACCACCATCATGCTCGGTAAGTCCAAAACATCCAATGGTATTGCCTTTAGCCATTTCGGGTAAATATTTTTTCTTTTGGTCTTCAGAACCATATCTATATATGGGATACATAACCAAGGCACTCTGTACACTGGCAAAGCTTCTGAAACCTGAATCTATTCTTTCGAGCTCATACATGATGAGGCCATACGATTTGTTATTGACTCCAGGGCAACCATACTCCGCAGGTAGATTTGATCCCAAGAATCCCATTTCCCCGAACTCAGGAACCAAATGTTTGGGAAATTCACCAAACTCCCACCAATCCTTTACACCTGGCATTACCTCGCTGTCCAGATAATCCCTAGCAGAATTTTGAATCTGCCTATCTTCCGTGGAAAGAAGTTCAGTTACGTTGTAGTAATCTAGCATTTAGAATCCTCAATTATTCCTGTTTTTCACTAACAGGGTAGATATAAAATTTTTATGAATATAGTATGTCGTTGTGTCAAATTAATTTCCACCCTAAGTATTGAATTTGTCGAAGAACCCATAATTGAACAAGCTTCCTAAATCTGATCGCAAAATAATTAGAGCCTGGTGTATGTATGACTGGGCGAATTCTGGTTACGCTACAAGTGGGTTAGCCGCATTTTTCCCTGTGTATTACGTTCTCCTGTTCAAAAATGCCCTAGGGGAAGAAGCTGTTCTATGGGGGATAAATTTCACAGGAAGCTCATCTTGGAGTGTAGGGTTAGCCATTTCCACCTTGATAGTAGCAATTACAAGTCCAATCCTAGGAGTGATTGCTGACAGGATTCCGATCAAAAAAACTTTGTTATGGATCTACACCGTAGCAGGCTCTCTATTCGCCGTGCTCGGGTTTTTCTCCGCATACACGTCTCATCCGTGGGCTTGGCTATTAGGAACATTCATATTGGGTAATATTGGGTTCGCTGGTGGGCTAGTAATTTACAATTCATTTCTTCCTCATATAGCCCCGAGAAACTTATTGGATGAAGTCAGCAGTCGCGGATATGCCTTTGGCTATATTGGCGGTGGCCTACTCTTATTATTCCATGTGATTGTTCTGGTATTGACTTCTCAAAGTGATCACACTGATTTGATCCTGAGGCTATGTATCGCTTCGGTCGGCTTATGGTGGTTTGGATGGTCTCTTTGGGCTTTGAAAGCAATACCTGAACCTGTAATTTTTAATAAAATTGAGGGCCTCACTTTATCTGGAGCACCGAGAGTTGCTCTTTCAGAATTAAGTAAAACATTCAAAGAATTAATGCAGTTCAGAGTCATACTAATTTATCTCGCAGCATATCTGCTCTTCAACGATGGTATTCAAACAGTAATGGGAATTGCTACTGCCTTTGCGACCGATGCTTTGAAGATTGATCAAATGTTCATAATATTATCCCTTCTAATAATTCAGTTCGTTGCCGCACCGTCAGCAATGGGGTTCAGCAAACTTGCATCGATATGGAATACCAAAAAATCCTTATATATAGCTCTGGCTGGTTGGATCGTAATAGTTCTATTTGGGGTTGCAATTATCCCATTAGAACCAAATAAACATGCTGATTTCGACTATCAGCTCATATATAACGAGGC
This sequence comes from Dehalococcoidia bacterium UBA7891, assembly GCA_002500485.1. GTDB lineage: Bacteria > Chloroflexota > Dehalococcoidia > Lucifugimonadales > UBA826 > UBA11996. The sequence continues at coordinate 20,893 of DLRJ01000148.1, read as the reverse complement.
AAAATCTGACTACTTGCTTGAAAAATTGCCCGATTTATCTGACTCTAAAGTAGATACTGCTTGGAGGATTGAAATTGGTGATTTGGAGCTAAACCAATCACTTTCTATCACCGCCACTAAAAGTTTAGTTGAAAAGATTGACACTTCTGATAATTCTCAGTACAGCATTTCTATATCTGGTGGTAATCTGGATGGAATTACTAATATCGGTAGGTATCACAGATCTAAACTGGGAGATGGTGCTTTAGATTGGTGGCCTAATCTAATAAGAAACTCCCTTTGGATCCCATTAGGATTCACAGCAGAGCTTCAATGGATAATACTTGGCATCTCCGTAGGGCTTGTAATGGGCGGAAGTCAGGCTTTGGCCAGAAGTTTGTTTGCCCAAATTACGCCTGAAACCCGTAGCGGTGAATTTTTTTCCTTCTTTGGATTTATGAGCCGCGCGTCTTCAGTATTTGGACCTATGCTTTATGTCGTTGTCACTGCAATGTTTGACACCAGGATGGCAGTTGCATCAATTTTATCCATAATAATCGCTGGCACAGGTATTCTGAAATGGGTAGATGTAGAAAAAGGGGTGATAGTAGCCCAAGAGGAAGATCAAAAACAGCGAGCTAACTCATGAGGCTAAATGTCACCTTGAAAATATTTCTTCGCCTCTGAAGGCCAATCTACAGTAACCCCTAACACTTCGTAATTGGAAACAAGGGCTAAATCTTCCACTGAATCGGCACCCCACACTCCTATATGCAAAGAATTGGATTTAGCCAGGTCCATCAATTCTGAGGACAAAAAATTTATGTTAGGAAACAATCCCCTTATTTGATTATCCACACAAAACCTTATGTGATCTTCAGTAGGTTTAATTACCAACAAACCGTGACCCACGGTCGGCATAGCGCGGGCCGACAAAGTAATCTGAGCTCGATTGAACGAAATTATTGACGTACCCGGAATATCAAGTCTTTCGCTTGAAATTTTAGGAATTAAACCATAGGCACTCAATCGCTCCTTGAGTTTATCAATCAACTCTTCTTCTAATGATTTAATCTCTATAAAAACATGTACCTTACTACTATATCTAGATAGGAATTGGTCTAAACTTGGGACTACTTGACCAGTGTAAGAAACTTCATCTGTGCCTCGAAACCAAGAGCCAGCATCAAGTTGGCTGATTTCTTTATATGTCATCGATTTCAAAAAGCCTGTTCCATTTGTGGTCCTGTCCACCTTTTCATCGTGCATGACCACCAGCACACCATCAGAGGACAGGTGCACATCCAGTTCCAACAGATTGAACCCGTTGTTGAACGCATGATCAAAACTACTGATCGTATTTTCAGGTCTTTCAGATGAAAACCCTCGGTGGGCAATAATCAAAGGATGAACCAAAGTGTCTCCCCATCATTTCTATTAAATAGAAACAAAGCATATAGTAAAATTGTATCCGCTCCAATGATATGCCAACGTAGCTCAGTGGTAGAGCAGCTCTTTCGTAAAGAGCAGGTCGTCGGTTCAATCCCGACCGTTGGCTCCACAAAATTATCTTATTCCTCTTTTGATTGGAAATCCAAATATATATTCAAAACGCAACTCGACCCTGATTTAGATAAATTAACCCTTAATCCGTTTGATATCCCCTCTGCATTTAATCATTGATATGAGATCATTGATGTGTAAATAGTTTTGTAAAGGACCTCTGTCGATGATGATCCCACCCGAAAAAATTAGAAATATCACCATAATTGCTCATGTTGATCATGGTAAAACTACACTTGTAGATGCTTTCCTGAAGCAAAACAACATTTTCACTGAGCGTGAAGACCCTGGCGAATTAATAATGGACAGCAATCCCCTTGAAAAAGAAAAGGGAATTACCATATTAGCCAAAAATACTTCAATCATGTATCAGGGCACCAAAATAAATATCATAGATACCCCTGGCCACGCTGATTTCAGCGGAGAAGTAGAAAGAGTAATGAATATGGCCGACGGGTGTATTCTACTCGTGGATTCTGTGGACGGACCAATGCCACAGACCAAATACGTTCTCCAGCAAGCATTGACCTATGGACTGACCCCAATAGTGGTTATCAACAAAATAGATCGGCCCGAACGAAGGCCACAAGAAGTGCACGCTGAAGTTGATGATTTATTTTTAGAATTGGCGACAAAGGAATCACAGTTGGAATATCCAGTTCTTTTTGCTTCAGCCCGTGAGGGATATGCTATCGAAAATATGTCTGATATCCCCAGTGACATTAGTCCTTTGATAGATGTGATAGTTAAGGAGGTACCATCACCAACCGGAAATCCGGATGACCCTTTGCAAATATTAGTTACGGCATTGGACCATGATGACTACGCAGGCCAAATAGCGATAGGAAAAATATCACGTGGAAATGTATCCAGCAAATCACCTGCTGCTTTGATTTCACCTGATGGGGAAATTTCTAATCACATAATTGAAACTACCTTTATATATGACGGGATGAAAAGAAGTAAAACCGATAATGCAGGCCCTGGCGAAATTGTCGCTATTACTGGCTTATCTGAGGTAAATATTGGAGATACAATTTCTGATCCCAGCAACCCCAATCCACTACCTCCTATCAAAGTTGACGAACCCACAGTAAAAATGACCTTTGGTGTCAATACTTCGCCTTTCATGGGAAAGGAAGGAATGCACCACACCTCAAGGGAGCTCTTAAAAAGACTCAAGGAAGAGCTACGTACCAATGTGGGGCTACGGGTAGATCAAACTGAAAATACTGACGAGTTTAATGTCAGCGGTAGAGGCGAGTTACATTTGTCAGTTCTTGCAGAAACCATGCGAAGAGAAGGCTATGAATTTCAAGTATCGCAAGCGCAACCGATATTGAAAATAATTGACGGCCGCCTTCACGAACCTTTCGAATATTTACATGTTGAAACGAACGAAGATTACTATGGGGTCTTGACTGAGAATTTGAACCGTAGACTAGGGTTATTAGAAGACGTTGTGAACGACGGGAATGGAACCCTTAGATTAACATTTTTGGTCCCGACAAGAGGCCTTATTGGGTTTAGGTCTTTTTTCCAAAATGCGACACATGGGGATGGCATTATGTCTAGTAGGTTCGCTGAATACAGAAGAAAAGAAGGGAAAGTTAGAAGGTCGAATCAAGGATTCCTTGTAGCTTCAGAAGAAGGAGAATCAGTGGCATACGGGCTTATTAACTCTCAAGAACGTGGGAAAAATCTCATAGATAGCGGAATTCAAGTTTATGAAGGTATGATAGTCGGCCTAAACTCAAGATCTTCAGATTTAGTTGTAAATGTGTGCAAAGAGAAGAAACTAACTAATGTGCGCTCTTCAACATCTGATATAGCCACCAAGCTAATAAAGCCACAAACACTTTCTTTAGAAGAATCTTTGGACATTATTTCTGAAGATGAGCTAATAGAAATAACTCCTGCAAGCCTTAGACTACGAAAAAGAATACTTTCAGGGGAAGCCAGGCTTCGCCAGATAAAGCGAGCCCAAAAAACCGGTAATGGCTAATTGAATAAAACCCCATCTTTATTTGAATAACAGTCAAAAGACCAAGTTAAGATTAGTTATACGCCCAACCGTAATAACGGGAGGTTAAATAACCATCTTTAGTAATTTTGATATAACTTACTTTCGGCCAAATCAATAACTTGGTATTTCACCCCACTGTCAGACATCGTACGCTCTGCCGCGGCAGTGACCAAAATCCGACCTCCTTTGCCGATCACCTCACCGTTGATCATTATTGGATCCCCATCCACGAAAGACATTACCGGTTCTCCCGAATGGGGGTCTATCACGGTAATATCTGCATCAGCCCCTTGAGAAAAATGCCCCTTGTTCAAGAGGCCCATCATTCTAGAAGGTGTCCAAGATAACTTACTGGCCATGTCCATAGGAGTAAATGCGCCAAATCGAACCAAGGCCATGCTAGTTTGGATAGCCACATTTCGAGGATGGGAACCTCCATCCGTGCTGACAGCATCGACGACAAAATCGCCAACACTATCCTTTTCTGTAGTCAAATTAAAAGCCGAGCCGGGTAGGTTAACAGGAAAACTCATCCCCACCATAGTCTTCGATTTGTTATATATATCTAAAGCCTCTTTGCCTTTTATATACGATATCCCCCCCCCCTTAACACTGATAACAGATGCATACCCATCCATTATTGCTTGCCTCATACCATCGATAGTCGGCTCAAAGCCTCTTGCCACCAAACAGTTTCTAGGTACGTTTGCAATTACATTCCCGTCTTTGTCGCAGGCCCCATTCGTACCGTTTGCCACAGCATGATAAACCTCAGAATTTATCTGACCCTTCAAGGAACTAAGGATAGCAATTGCCTCCTTGCACTCATCCCCTGAATCTTTCACAACCCCCCTGCAATAAGAATTGACATGACATATATGTAGCCTTCCTTCGCCTAAAATCTCTGGTATCTCCCGCAAACCGCCAAGATGACTACCTGAATCCTTGGAACCGACGTGAAACGCCACATATGCCCCCTGGGAATTCGATTCTCTAACAATTTCCGATGTGGTTTCTGGGGAGAAAGGATGGTATCCACCTAACATTTTTACACCTATACAACCTTGCCTCAGGGCGTCGGAAACAGTACTGGCTATTTCTCCCTTGGAAGGGTTATCAGAAGGAATCGTAAGTCCTGGGATCAAAGCAAATTGGCCAGCCACATTCAGCCCGGCCCCATTTCGTTTAATACCGTCGATTAAATTTTTCCCCGTACCACCCATATCCACAACAGTCGTGGTGCCGGCTTTTGCCAACATTCCATACCCCAAAGAAGGATCCACTGTTCTGGAAATACCAGCGACATGAGCATGAGTATCAATTTGGCCAGGTATGACCCATTTTCCCTTTAGGTTTATGGTGTTTGCGCCTGAACTCTCAACTCCAATTTCCGATATGTGCTGTATTTTTCCACACCTAATGACAATGTCAGCTACCTCATCAAAGTTATTGGCAGGATCTATTATCCTGCCACCCCTCAACACCAAATGGTTTTCTTCCATAAATTCACGAATCCTGCGAAGGCAATATATATTGCACATATAGTAAACTAGCAATTGAAAATCCAACAATAATAGGAATATTACGATGCGTCTTGGAGCCGTTTTTCCCCAAACTGAGTCTGGTACAGAGGTAGCAGCGATAAAAGAATATGTTCAAAGTGTAGAAGCCATGGGGTTTGATCACATCTTGGCTTTTGACCATGTACTGGGTGCAAACGCCTCAAGCCGCCCTGGATGGTCTGGTGCTTATCAACATACTGATTCATTTTATGAACCGATTACTTTTTATAGCTATGTGGCAGGAATTTCAACCCACATAGAACTCGCCACCGGGGTAATCATTCTGCCGCAAAGGCAAACAGCCCTTTTTGCCAAGCAATCAGCCACACTCGATCTCTTGTCAGGTGGTCGATTACGACTAGGAATCGGGACAGGTTGGAATCAAGTTGAATATGAAGCGCTTGGAGAGAATTTCCATAATCGTGGTAAACGATCAGAAGAACAAATAAACCTGCTAAGGAAATTATGGGCAGAAGAATTAGTCACATTTAAGGGAGATCACCATATTGTCACAGATGCCGGTTTAAACCCCTTACCTCCAAGAAAATCGATCCCTATTTGGTTTGGAGGAATGGCAGACCCTGTTTTACGTCGGATAGCTAAATTTGGAGACGGATGGCTTCCTCAAGGTTCACCAGACGATGAAAACAAAATCAATTTTGAACGTCTTAACCGCTATTTAGAGGCCAATAATAAATCGATAGAAGACATAGGAATAGAGGGTCGCATTTCCCTTAACATGACGAATTTTGAAATCCAGAAAAATTTCTTAGCATGGGGGCAACTAGGTGCCACTCATGTCTCTGTAAATACTATGAACCTTGGGCTGCAATTCCCACAAGAACATCTTGAGTCACTTTCCAATTTTATTAAAATAGCTAAGAATTCTTAGCTAGAAAAGCTCGATGATAAGGAGAAATTCATGTTATCTGTAGGCGATAAAGCCCCAGACTTCACCCTTGCTGCCCATTCTGGGGAGCCGGTGACATTAAGCTCATTTCAGGGAGAAAAGAATGTAGTTCTTTCTTTTCATATATATTCTTTTACGGGTGGTTGAACCCACCAAGTTTCTTCTTTCAGAGTGCACAATGCTGCATTTGAAGAAGTAGATACCCAAGTTCTGGGTATTAGTTGCGATTCTAAGGCTGCCCAATCCGCATTTTCAGGATCCTTGGGTGGTATACCCTACCCAATCTTGTCAGATTTTTACCCTCATGGGGAAGTATCAGATTCTTACGGGGTGTTTGATGAAAAAAGGGGTACACCAAAAAGGGCTATAGTAGTGGTTGATAAGAAAGGTGTCATTAAATTTATCAATACCTATCGTGCGGCTATGGATTTAAATCCTATTGATGTCCTCGAGACTATTAAATCCCTTTAAAATCTCATCACTGGTTATGGACAGTTTTAATAAGCAAATATTTCAAGCCGGAGACTTGGCTGTCTTATATGACAGACGTTCTAGGGAGTATATGGTCCAATTACAAGAATCGGACCAATTTGAGTCTCATATTGGAAACTTAAACCATACGGAGATAATAGGTAAACCAGAAGGAAGTTGGTTCCCTACAACCACCGGCCATTTACTGCTAGCTTTTAAACCAACAAGATTTCAATACACCTTGAATATGCCACGAGTGGCCACGATTGTATATCCTAAAGACCTGGGATCTATAACTACGTATTCCAATATTTTCCCCGGCGCCAAAGTAGTCGAAGCCGGTTCCGGTTCTGGTTCTCTTACAATTACTTTATCTGAACTGGTCGGAGAAAATGGACATGTAGATAGTTACGACATAAGACAAGATATGTCTTTATCGGCTAAATCTAATCTACAAAAATACAATCCTGGCTACAACAATGTGTCTTTTCATATCGGAGACGTCTCTGAGGCAATACCTCACCATGATGTTGACAGTCTAATCTTGGACCTCCCTGAGCCTTGGAAGGTCGTTAATTCAGCTGCACAGTGCCTGAAACGAGGTGGTACTTTCCTATCCTTTCTCCCAAATATATCTCAGGTTTCAGATCTGGTGGAAAAAATAAAAAAACACCCAGAGTTTTCCTTGATTAACACTATTGAAATAATGGAAAGATCCTGGGAAATTTCTGGACGAACAATGAGGCCCTCTCATCGGATGATTGCTCATACCGGTTTCATAACCACCACACGAAAATGTATTCCAAGGCCTAAAAGAACTTAGTTTCCCTGCTTTCCAATTTTTTAGAATTTGCCATATGAACATTTTTGACCTGAGGCAATTCTAACTCTTGGGGCCAAAAAATATTCGCATTTAAATCTCTCATATCAAAATGTTCCACATTTTTGCCTTGTATCAAAACCTTAAATCCTCCCAACCCAGAAATATCATTCAGTCCTGATATTAAATTAATGATCCTACTTTTTTCTAGGCTGTCTTTTCTCATGTTACGAAGCAAATGATCTAAACCCATCGAGTTTAGCCATTCTGCCTGTGAAAAATATCCGAATTCTTTAAATCCATATTTATATCCACTTTGTTTAAGAGTATCAAAATCCACGTGAGCTGTTATATCTTGAGATCCAATTCTCTGGAACGGGTTGGAGCCATCTATATGCTTATAATAGGTTTGAAGTAGTCTGTGTGATTTTTCCATTGAAAAGAAAACTTCTCTATCAAAACCATAATCAATGGTTATTACAAATCCACAGTTTAAAGCGTCGGAAATATTTCTATACCAATCATCCATCTTGGTATTTATGGGGCCCCTGTACCCATTCAACTGTCTGATATTAGAAGGCATAAAATCGGCATAGTCATCGAGTGTGATAGGAATTAAAATCTCTTCGAAATTACCCTGAGTATCTATACCAACATATATCTCGAAAATTTCTCCATCTCTCACTTCGATCATTCTTACTGGAAAGGAGTCAATCAACTCATTTGATATAAGTACTCCGGTTCTATGAAAAGGTGCAACATAATCAGACTGCACAATTTCCATATGACTGTCGTCAGCAATCTCTATCTGTCGCCTGTCCACGCATGTGTAAGTAAGGGAGGAATACAAATCTTGATTTAGAATCGAAATAGCTTCTGAAAAATCCTTTGCCAAAGTGGCATCTCCTGCTCCCTGTTCAATAATAAAAAACGGGGAAGGGCGATCCATTGTTTTCCACATTTTTTCAACTTGAAGAGCACACAGCGAGGCAAATATTGGGTGTATATGCGGGCTGGTGTAGTAATCTCCCGCGACCCCAAAAATATCTTCGTTTTGATAATAACCGACATCTGAATAAAGGGCAATTTCCATAAAAGTCTCAAAGGAAATTGGGCCATCATCCATAATAGTCTGCCCAATTAAACTTCGAGCTGGAGAATTCAATTAATCAACTCCAGAGTATATAACTCAAAGATTTATTATTTTAAATTAATGACCTATTTCGACTTTGATTCTGATGTTGTGTTTTTTTTGGCCTGCCCGCTTCTGTCCCAGCCGGAGCCAGGCATCGAATTTCGGAACTCTTCCTTATGCCCACAGAGCTTACAGTTACCAATGCTCACCGGGCCATTGGGTTGATCTATAACCCAGTGATGGGTACATTCTTCCACCAATATTTTCTTACTCAAAGATACTCCTTTCTAGAGGTATAACAGTTGGTTTAAGGGAAAAACTATGAACGATTATCTATCGGAATAAATTCCCGGTCTAGTTCCCCTACGTACTGGAGTCTAGGTCTCAGTAAAATATTATTTTCAAACTGCTCAACTACCTGAGCCGTCCATCCAGGTATACGGCCAACGGCGAATATTGATATGAATAAATCTTCAGGGATCCCTAATAAGTAGTACATGGCACCTGAAAAGAAGTCTACGTTTTGGCAAATTCCCCGTCGGGAGTAAGGCTGCATAACTTCCACAACCTTTTGGAGTATGGAGTACCATTTTGGCTCTCCCTTTCTTTCCCCAAGAGCCTTTAAGTCGTCTTGCAGATGCAAAGATCGAGGATCAACGGCCGTATAAACTCTGTGGCCAAATCCCATTATCCGTCCACCACCATCTAGGGTATTTCTTACATAGTCAGCAGCATTATCTTCACTTCCTATTTCTAACGACATAGTCATAACCGACTCTGCTGCTCCACCGTGTGAAGGACCTTTCAAAACCGATACGCCTGTTGTAATGGCGCAATGCAAGTCAGCTTGAGTAGATGCCGCAACTCTAGCCCCAAATGAAGAAGCATTTAATCCGTGTTCCGCATGAAGCACAAAATCTTTATCAATGAGTTTGGCATCTCGGGGATCAGGTATCTCATCAAATATCATATATAGAAAATTAGCAGCAATGCTAAGGTCCGGGTTGGGTTTAACTGGATCTTTTCCTTCTCTTATACGTGAGTGAGCAGCAGCTATGGTTGGGGCCTGTGCGGTGAGTCTTGTGCCCTTCCTCAATGTGGCTTCCGGCGAGTTGTCATCTACATCTGGATCAAATGTAGCCAATGCAGAAATTGCTGTTCTCAATACATCCATCGGATGTGCGTCCTTGGTGATCCGGATGATATCTAAAATGGCCTCTGGAAGCTCCATATTGGCTTTAAGCTCCGCAACAAACCCAGATAGTTGATCACTTGTGGGAAGCTCACCAATCATCACCAAATATATGATTTCTTCGAAACTACAATTTTCTGCTAAATCATCAATTGAAAACCCACGGTAGTATAGTTTGCCTGCTTTGCCGTCAATGTAGCTCGATGTAGTCCTATCTATGTAAACCTCTCGCAAACCCCTGTATAGAGTCGCATTTTCTTCCGTCATCGATTACCTCCAAGTGACTAATCAAACAAGCTTTATATCACCCTAAACCAATTAGATTGCATCCAGGTGAAACAATTTAGCAGTTTTTTAATAGAAAAAAGCCTTGCAATTTTATCAATCGAGGCAAATTTTAGTCAAGAAGGGAAAAAGGGCCAGCAAAATTGAAACAACTTATCATATTAATTGCCTTGTAATAGTCGTCAGGCAATTTTTAACCAATCTGCTCAAGAAAGTTACTTCTAATTCTTTTCATTGAATATTTATCTCTTCTCCAGTTAAATATTTGTTAATTTGCAAAAATGCTCTACAATCAAGCTGCTCCACTTTTCTTAATAGCCATATAATGTCCGGTAATGCAAAACAACAATAACCTCACCCAAATTGAAGTACCTGAAGTTGTAGTCCAAAGACTGCCCATATATGTGAGAATCCTCAGTCAGCTACTGGATTCTAAAGTGGAAGTAATAAGCTCTCATCAACTCGGGGAACTTCTACAAATGACACCAGCGCAAATACGAAAAGACCTGAGTTACTTCGGAAGATTTGGAAAACAGGGTCGAGGATACAATATTCAATTCCTTCTTGATGAGCTCAGACAGATATTGGGAATCGATAAAGCCTGGAAGGCGTGTCTGGTAGGTTTAGGAAGGCTTGGTAGAGCGATAATAAACTATCCAGGCTTTTCTCCTGAAGGATTTGAGATAGTTGCTGCCTTTGACAATGATATCGGCCAATACAACTCTAGTTTGGGGACTATTACGGTCCAATCTATGGGGGAGATTGCCAGAACAGTCAAAGCCAAAGACATATCGATTGGAATAGTAGCTGTACCTTCGAATCAAGCTCAATCCGTAATAGACACTCTAGTCGAGAACGGCATAAGTGGTATTTTGAATTATGCGCCTATAGCTCCATTTGCACCGGCCAATGTGGTGATGCGAAATATTGATCCAGTTCTATCTTTGCAATCGATGACCTTTTATATGAAGGATGCTGAATAATTAACTAAAGCGAATACTATTGATTGCTATTGGCGAGTATTCTGACATGGTCTCCGGCGACCTCTAGAAACCCGCCATTAACTGTTATAACTGATTCTTGTCCATCTTTCCGCACTACAATATCCCCTGAATTAAGAGCCGTAAGCAAAGAAGCGTGCCTAGGAAGTATTCCTAACTGGCCTTCCGCGCCTGGTGCGATAACTATATCAACGTCCTCAGAAAAAACGGTTTCTTCAGTTGTTACAACTTCTAATTTCATAGTATTGCCTTTATTGCCTATGAGGCCTCTGCCATTGCTGCGCCTTTCTCAACAGCTTCTTCAATCGTTCCCACCATGTAGAAAGCTTGTTCAGGCAATTCATCATGTACACCATCAAGAATTTCTTTGAAACCTTGCACCGTGTCCCTTAAAGCAACGTATTTACCTGCTTGTCCAGTGAAAACTTCTGCAACCGAGAAAGGTTGTGTCAGGAACCTTTGAATCTTTCTAGCCCTGGACACCGTAGCTCGATCTTCATCCGATAGTTCTTCAATTCCCAGTATAGCGATAATATCCTGCAGCTCCTGATATCGTTGGAGAACCTGGCGGACACCAGTGGCCACATCATAATGTTCCTGCCCAACAATGGCAGGTTCCAAGATGTTGGAGAATGAGGTCAACGGGTCCACTGCTGGATATAATCCTTGGGAAGCGAGTGTTCTTTCTAAAGTCATCACCGCGTCCAAATGGCCAAATGTTGTGACGATACCTGGATCAGTATAATCATCGGCTGGAACATATACAGCTTGCACTGATGTAATGGAGCCATTCTTTGAGGAAGTAATCCGTTCTTGTAGCGCACCCATCTCCGTTCCTAAGGTAGGCTGGTATCCAACAGCAGAAGGCATTCTTCCTAAAAGTGCAGAGACTTCCATCCCAGCCAGGATATACCTGTAGATATTGTCTACGAAAAGAAGAACATCTTGCCCTCTCTCTTCCTTGAAATATTCTGCCATTGTCAGTCCAGTCTGTGCTACGCGGGCCCGAATGCCCGGCGGCTCGTTCATTTGTCCGAATACCAACACTGTCTGAGGCAAAACCCCTGCTTCTTGCATCTCATACCAAAGATCATTTCCTTCCCTCGAGCGTTCACCAACCCCTGCAAACACAGACACCCCTTGATGCTCAGTTGCAATATTGTTTATAAGCTCCTGAATAACGACGGTCTTCCCTACTCCAGCTCCGCCAAACGCTCCAATTTTTCCGCCTTTTGTAAAGGGGGTCATCAAATCCAATACTTTTATCCCAGTCTCTAGTACTTCGACTTCAGTAGCTTGGTCTTCAAAGGAAGGAGCTGGCCTATGAATCGGCCATTTTTCTGATCCTTCAATTTCTTCCAACCCATCAAGAGTTTCTCCAAGAGTATTGAATAGTCGGCCAAGAGTAACATCTCCCACCGGTACTGAAATTGCATCTCCAGTATCCACGGCGTCAGTGCCTCTAATTAGACCTTCAGTCGGACCTAAGGCCAAGCACCTTACCCAGTTGTTACCGATGTGTTGTTCCACCTCAAGGACAAGTTTTCCATCCCCTATAGTAGTCTCCAATGCGTTATACACCAGAGGCATACCATCAGGTGGGAATTCCACATCCACCACTGTTCCAATTACTTGTACTATCTTTCCGGTTGCCATTTTATACTCCTGAGCCTAAACAGCATTAAATTTTTTAGCTTTCAAGTGCGGCTACTCCCCCTACAATATCGAGGAGTTCTGTTGTGATTGTCTCTTGTCTTAATTTATTCATTAGCAGAGTCAAGTCTCCAACCATATCGTTGGCATTATCAGTAGCCTGATTCATAGCCACCATTCTTGCCGACTGTTCACTTGCATTCCCTTCTAATATCGCATGATGTACCAAAGTCTCAAGGTACCTTGGAAGCAATCTTCTAAGCACTTCAGCTGCATTTGGTTCAAATATATAGCCAACAGAATTGGATACAACTTCACTAGGTATTACGGGAAGTAACGGCTCTATGACAGGTCTCTGAAGTGTTGTGTTGACAAACTGACCGTAGGCTATATGGAATGAATCTACCTTTTCATTTGAAAATGCTTCAGCTATATCCGCTGCAATCGGTAGAGTGTCACCCGGACCGGGTCTATCACCAATGCCGGTATATTCAGCAATTGTTTCAATGTCATTTCGTCTTGTGAAATCAACACTTTTTTTACCTATTGCTACTACTTTAATAGGGCTGCTTTGCGATTTAATGAAATCGCTAACAGACCTAAATATGTTGGCGTTTAGCCCACCGGTAAGACCTCTGTCTGGTGCAATTATGGCAATCCCGGCGTTTTTTATCAGGCGGCTTTCTAGCAAGGGTTGGTGGGATTCGTCTTCATTCATCTGGGAGACCACATTGGAAACTATCGCAGCCATATTTTCCGCGTACGACCTACCTTGAGTGGCAGCGTCTTGACTCCTCCTCAATTTCGAAGCCGCGATCATAGCCATGGCTTTGGTAATTTTCGCCGTATTTTCGACGCTTCTGATACGCCTAGCTATTTGTCTGACACTAGCCATTTAGTTAGCCAACCCACTTTTTTTGAATTCTTCCAACGCAGAATTCAGCGAAGTCCGAGAGTCATCGCTCAGATCTGCCTCATCTACTATAACTTTCAAAAGGTCTCCATGGCTGGAACTCATATATGCATGGAATGCTTCTTCCCAACGGATTATGTCAGTTATTTCCACGTCGTCTAAATATCCTTCGTTTAAGGCATATAAGATAGCGACTTGCTGTTCAACCGGTAAAGGCACATTTTGACCTTGTTTCAAAACCTCAACACTCCTCTGTCCTCTTTCCAATTGTCTACGTGTAGATGCGTCAAGATCGTCAGTCCCAAATTGAGCAAAAGTTACAAGTTCCCTATATTGTGCTAGCTCAAGTCTCAGCTGCCCTGCAACTGCCCTCATTGCCCTAGTTTGGGCGGCACTCCCTACACGGGAGACAGAAACTCCCACGTTAACAGCTGGCCGTGTCCCCGAGTTGAAGAGCTCCGGTTCCAAGTATATTTGTCCATCTGTAATGGATATAACATTAGTGGGGACATAAGCTGATACGTCTCCAGCTTGAGTTTCAATTACTGGCAAAGCCGTTATCGACCCACCACCATGAGCATCATCCATTTTTGCAGCCCTCTCTAACAACCTGCTATGAAGATAAAAAACATCTCCAGGATAGGCTTCTCGGCCTGGTGGCCTCTTCAGCAGTAACGACATCTGTCTGTAAGCCCAAGCGTGTTTGGACAAATCGTCATAGGCTATCAGGACATCCTTACCTTGAGCCATAAAATATTCAGCCATTGCACATCCTGTGTACGGAGCTAAATATTGAGCCGGAGCTGAATCAGATGCGTTGGCTGCGACAACAATGGTGTGTTCCATTGCGCCTTGTTGTTCTAGGATTCCGACTATCTGGGCGACCTTACCAACTTTCTGACCAACGGCAACATAGACACAAACCATATCCCCACCCTTCTGGTTAATGATGGCGTCAGTACATATAGCTGTTTTACCTGTTGTACGGTCTCCAATAATTAACTCTCTTTGCCCACGTCCGATTGGTATCATTGCATCCACAGCCTTAATCCCTGTCTGCACAGGGGTATCAACGGACTTCCTTATTGCCACATTGGGGGCGACAATTTCCACTTCCCTAGTCTCATTGGTATCCACTGGACCTTTTCCATCAATGGCGTTACCAATCCCATCGACAACTCTACCTAGAAGTCCTTCCCCGACTGGAACCTGCATTACTCTTCCAGTTCCTCTAACCTCGGTACCTTCGCTGATTCCTGATGGATCACCTAGAATCACAATACCAACGCTATCTTCCTCCAAGTTCAAAGCCATTCCGGCCACTCCACCTTCGAATTCTACCAACTCATTGTAGGCAACACCGGACAGCCCATGTACTCGGGCAATACCATCGCCTACTTCAATCACCGTCCCTACATCCACCATACCAAGGTCGGTACCGAATCCTTCTATTTGTTTTTTTATTACCGATGCTATGTCCTGTCCTCTGACGGCCATATCACCCTCCGTTTTATGGGAATAACCCGCTTATTTTGTTTTCCGAATACATTAACCTAAGATCAAGCCCCCCTGATGAGCTCTCTGCGCATATTTTCCAATTGGGTTTTAACACTCCCGTCTACCAATCTATCCCCTACTCTAGCCAGGTATCCCCCAAGTATCGACTCATCAACGTAGGTTGTAACTGACAGTTCTTTCCCAACCATCCGCGCCAATTTACCCACTATGTCTCTTTCCTGTGCATCCGTGAGTTTAACCGCAGAAACAATCTCTGCTCGTTCCACTCCTTTTTCTGAATCGACTAATTCCTGAAAGGCATCTGCGATATTGGGGAGAGAAGCCACAGAATTCCGAGTAGCTAACAAAGAAACAAAATTCAATGCCATTTCTGACACAGACTTTGAAAAAGCTTCTTTAATGACTTCTATTTTCTTTACATTTTCAATTTTCGGGGAGTCTATAAACGCGATGAAATCAGAATTTCTTGAGGAGTCTGCGAGCAATTCTAGATCCGCAAGCCATTGTTCTTGATCACCTTTCTCTTCGGCTATCAAAAATAGTGCCTGCGCATATCTTCTCGCTGACAAAGCCATATCTAGTTATTCCTCGACCCTTCTTCGTTCAAAACGCCTTCAATAAGAGTGCGGTGTCCTTCCTCATCGAGTGAAGTTTTTACTACCTTTTCTGCAGCTGTAATAGCCAAGCTTGCAAACTCTTTACGAAGCTCCTCTATTGCGGCATCTCTCTCTCTCTGAATGTTAGATTCTGCCCTAGATCTTTCTGCATCTAGGTCCTCTCTTACTTTAGCCATCTCTTCTTCCCTAAATCTATCAGCAGTCTCTCTTGCCTGTGCAACTAGTTTCTGCCCCTCAGATCTAGCTTCCTGAAGTTGCTCCTGAATCGCTTCTTCCGATTTGGCTGCCTCTTCTTTTGCCTTTTCTGCAGCCTCTAATCCGGCTGTAATTTTTTCTGCTCTTTGATCCAACATTGCTACCAAAGGCTTATATAAGACCTTTGACAATATGACAAACAATATTACAAAACTGATAATCTGTGTTATCAGTCCTGGCAGATTTATTCCAAGATCTCCCATACCGAACTCCTATTTATGAAGTACTCGTCGGCACCTATACCCCAATGGCAATTAAGATGCTAAATGAGACCCAACCACTAGACGAATTTAATTATGATAGCGACAACTAGAGCATAAATAGCGATAGCTTCCGTGAACGCAATAGCCAGAATCATGTTCTGTTGTATCTGAGCACCTGCTTCAGGATTACGACCCAAGGCTTCCATGGCCTTCGAGGCAAGCATACCAATACCGATGCCGGGACCGATAGCTCCAAGTCCGATCGCGAGACCGGCACCCACGTTCATTATGTCTCCTTCCATTTCAAACTCCTTAAATTTTGATTACGTTTATATTTTCACTGAAACGTTCTCATTTAATGTTTCAGTGATGATCTCCATCATCGTGACTTATGCTTGCCATAGATGCGAAAACTAGAGTAAGCATTGCAAAAACAAAGGCTTGTATTAATCCAACGAACAATTCCAAACCTAAGAATGGAATTATTCCTATTAATGGCAACAAGAATGCCATTGCCATAAGAAGAACCTCACCGGCAAATATATTGCCAAATAACCTAAAAGTGAAACTAATCACTCTCCCTAATTCACTTATGAGTTCAAGAATACCCACAAAAAAACCAATCGGCCCCGATTTAAAGCTTATAAATTTTCCCGCATGACCGAAGAATCCCAGGATACTAAATCCCCAAAAATGGACCATTACCATTGCAATAAGGGCAATCGCTAAAGACATATTTAGATCCGTATTGGCGCTCCTCAAAAAAGGAACTAAGTGACCGGCCCTTTTCCCCTCACCCACATTGCCGTGATTTTCTCCATATTGAGAAAATGTAAGTTCCTCTTCCAAAGAACCTGGTGACAAGGTCGCTAAAGGAACAGATTTATAATCTCGAAAAACGTGTAGTTTAACCGCCCCCAGGTGCGAGTCATGATCATCCCCATGGGTCTCACCTGACGCATGGGATTTTGCCTTGCTTTCTTTTGACTCAAGGGTCGTCTGCATGAGGGCTGGGTCATGATAGTCATGGGCGTCATGGTGATGTGCAATTTCTTCCGGTCCTGCGATGCGGCCTACAGTACCAAACCCAGGTAATATCCCCATCCAGTTTGCTGCAACTATAAAAATAAAAATCGTGAAAACTAGCGGGAAAAATCTTCTAGCCTTCTCTTTGCCAGCTATCTGTTCGCAAAGTGCAAGAAAAAATTCTATTATTAATTCAAATAGGGCTTGTAGCCTACTTGGCACGTCTTTCAGATTTTTTCTTATTACCAAAGAGATAACGATGAGCACTAACATGGCCAACCAAGTAGTAACCATCGTGTTCATCAAGTCCCATTTGCCAATTGGCGTATTAAAACCGTCAGTTACTTTTTCTGCAGGAAGTTGAATTGCGGGCAAAGAAGAAGCAAAAAAGCCGAACCCCAAAGTGTTACCTAGGGCTCCACCCAATATGCTTACCGCGAGTACGGCCACGCATATTATCAATATAGCTAATGATCTGGGGTTACCCAGTATCTTTGACACTACTTTTGAAACTCCTACTCAATCGGATTCTGACACATATCTAAGAACTGCCATCAGCATTCTTATCATACCGGTCAAAGCCACCACAAGACCTATGGTGATTCCAGCAAGGGTGAGTATTGGGCTAAGTCCAAACCGGTTATCAGCCCATAGACCCGCCCATGCACCTACGCCTATGCAAATACCAACGTACCACCCAACTCCCACCAAACGAACAATAGCCCCATATTTTTTGGTATTCATAAGGCCTCACACGAACGGTTGTTAACTTTATCACAATGTATTTCTTTGGGTCAAAAGTTCAATAATTGGGCCTCTCAACCCTTGTTGCCTATGTCTTCTAAATCTAGCGAATCGATAAAATCCGTGAACGCCGAAAGGCCCTCTAATTCTTCTTCATTTACCTGCTTTTCTTCAGATCCTTTCGTGTCGGCACTTTCTGGTTCCACATCAAGAGATACTCCAGCTTTCTCCACCACTTCGTCCTCTGCATATATTGGCGCCTCAGAGCGAACAGCCAGTGCAAGGGCATCACTGGGTCTTGCGTCTATTTCAATTAGGGTACCGTTAGTATCAATTACAATTTTCGCGAAAAAAGTATCATCCTTAAGTTCTGACACAACAATACTGTGTATAGTTCCGCCCAAATCTCCTATTACAGACCCAAGTAAATCATGTGTCATCGGCCTTTGAACTTCCACCTCCATGAGTTTGAACCTGATAGCTTCGACTTCAAATTGGCCAATGAATATAGGAAGGTACAAATCCGAGTCTTTAACTTTTAATACAACGGCCCTTTGCTGGGTTTCTTGTCTCACACGAATACTTTCAATTTCGAGTTCCAGCAACTTGATTGGCCTCCTAGCATCGCGGTTTAATAGAGAAGAATCAAATCTTAAATACGGGAACCAAGCATGTCAACGAATAATTTAACTTTCCAAATTAATGAGGCGAATCCTTATTCAGTTTTTCTATGAGATCGAGTTCTCTTTTCCAAATCTGATCTTGGTATGATAAGTCTTCGATTACACCCTCGGCACACAATTCCTATATCCGCCCCTATCCTGTCTACCCTCCATATTACCTCTCCACACGGATGTTTTTTCTTCAAGGTTATGATGTCCCCGAGGGAGTAGTCCGTTACCATATCGTTTCTTGCCACCTTACCTGTTAAATAAAACTTCGTCCTAAATCTTCCAAGATATTATTAATATTTTCTCGAAGATTCGCAGCTGTATTTGCAGCAGCTGACCCGAAATTATTTCGATCAGACGAGGCATATATAATTCCCCTTGAAGAACTTACAAGTAATCCATGGTTTTCCCTACCTAGCCCAACTCTAACTGATGCTTCTAAGTCTCCAGATTGTGACCCAATTCCGGGAACCAATATTGGTAATTCTCCTACTATATCCCTTACAATTTTCAATTCATCAGGATAGGTCGCTCCAACTACCAACCCTAAATTCCCTTCATTGTTCCAAGAAACACAATACTCAGCAATGACCTGATAAATCTTTCTGTCTGTGGTTCCTTTTACTACAAGATCCTGTAATTGATATCCGTCAGGATTTGAAGATTTACACCATACAAAAACGCCACGATCCGTGTATCTAAGAAATGGTTCAATGGAATCCAATCCAGAAAAGGCATTAACAGTAACTGCATCGAAATCCCAAATCTCAAACATAGCATATGCATATTTGGAACTTGTAGGTGCTATATCACCTCTTTTAGCGTCACCAATTATTAGAACGTCGGAATAATTGGACTTGATGTGATCAATCACTTTTTCAAGGGACTTTAATCCTTCCAAACCAAATGCCTCAAAAAAGCCTAAATTAGGCTTATAAGCCGCAGTAAACCCCTCAGTGTGATCAATAATAAGCTTGCAAAACTCAAAAACATCCGATACTGGCATCTTAACTGGGTCTGGGTCCAGTCCTATGGTGAGGAGGGATTTTTTTGATACTGAAATATCTTGGAGCGAATCAGCAAATTTTGTCATGTTGTCCTTTAAATAAGCCGTGCTATATTGTTTATGATCTTTTTTGTACCAAAAATTTCCGTCTCAACGTAAGTATTTTTTCTTTTTTTTGGTTTATCCCTCGACTCTCAATATAGACCAGACCTCTGTCATTTCTGCTCTGGGATGCAGTCACTGTCAGAACTTCACTCTCAGCATAAATAGTATCTCCATGAAATGTAGGTCCATCATGTGTAACAGATTCGTAAAGTAAGTTGGCGATAGCCTTACCTGAAGTTTGTCGAACGCTCATTCCGACAACCAGGCTCATCACCAGTAATCCGTTTACAAGAGTTTTACCATGTTGGTGTTCTGACATGTAATTTTCATCTGTGTGGAGAGGGTTATCATTCATTGTCAATAAAGAAAATAAATGATTATCCATTTCTGTAATGGTTTTACCTGGCCAGTGTTTAAAAATTTGCCCTGGGGAAAATTCCTCAAACCACCCTCCAAAACTGTCCCTAGAATCGACAATAATTTTTTTTGAAGTCATTTTTTTCCTGCTTATTAATCAATCTGAATATTTTTCAAGCAACCGCCTAGCAATTACTAGCTTCATAATCTCGTTTGTTCCTTCGCCAATAATCATTAGAGGTGCATCTCTGTAATATCGTTCTACCGGCAAGTCTTTTGTATAACCAACCCCACCATGAACACGCATAGCCTCCATAGCAACCTCTCCACAAACCTCACTCGCGAACAATTTGGCCATTGCGGTCTCAAGATCATTCCTTTCCCCAGAATCTTTCTTACTTGCTGCGTCGTAGACCATTAAGCGAGCTGCATGAACTTTTGCAGCCATTTCAGCTAACTTCAATTGGATTGCTTGATGTTCTGATATCAGTTTGCCGAAAGCCGAGCGTTTCTTGGAGTATGACACCGAGGCCTCTAAGGCGGCTTGTGCAACACCCACAGCCCTTGCAGCCACATTAATCCTCCCTGTCTCCAACCCGTTCATTACCTGGCCAAATCCGCGCCCTTCTTCTCCTCCAATAAGATTGTCAACAGGCACTCTGCAGTCGTCAAAGATCAACTCGCAGGTATCCAAACCTCTATAGCCCAATTTATCCAGGTGCTGACCTACCTTAAAACCTTCAGTTGGTTTTTCAAAAATAAAACAGCTTATTCCTCGGTGTCTTGGATTTGAATTGGGATCCGTTTTGGCCATTAGGGCGAAGGCATTCCCATTATCCCCGTTACTAATGAACATCTTCCGCCCGTTTATCACATATTCT
>DLRJ01000089.1 GCA_002500485.1 Dehalococcoidia bacterium UBA7891 | reverse complement strand
GGTGTCAGAGTCGGAGTCGGGGTGAGTGTGAAGGTAGGAGTCGGGGTGGGTGTCAGAGTAGGTGCAGGCGTAGCCGTCTGAATAGGTGTAGAGGTCTGAGTAAGTACCACAACTCTGGTTTTTGTGGGATTCATAGTTGCGGTAGGGGCCGGTACTTTGGTTCTTGTGGAAATCATGGTTTGGGTGGGTTGAATTCTCATTGGTGAATGCGGAACGGAAGCTCCAGCAATTTCGGGAGTTGGAGTCAATGTAGCTGCTGGTACGGCAATTGGAGACGTTACGGGAACCAAAGGCTCAAAGGTTGCGTATGGTTCTATAAACACCCAGGTGCCACATCCTTGAGAACTGAACCCTGCATCACTAGGAGTTATTGTCACAATTGTTCTACCAATCGGATTATCATTGGATATTATGTCGTCTATGTCTCCTGAAAAACCCTTTAGTCTCGCCCAATCACAACTGTTGTTGTGGTTTTCTGACATATAGGTGCCAGGTTCAATATCTGTTCCAAGCAGCCAGATTCCGTCTGTTATTTCTTTATTTAATCTGCTGGAAATCTCGTTTTCAGGAACAGATGTAAGGTTGATTGAGCTTGCAATTTCTGGGTTAGGAAGTTTTTGGGTAGCAGGAGGTTGCGGTTCAGTAAGGCCGGTAGCCCGACCGACTGATGGCCCGCAAGCTATCAGAAAAGCACTGGACAATATCAAGGATAAAACTGCTGTGCGAACAACAGTCTTCATATCACCCACTTAAATCTCCTTTTCCGAAGCATAATCCCAAAGACTATAATTCCACATTAAAAACCACACAAGAGTGAAAATACGTATTGAGCAACCTTAATAATTATTTTGATCTTAGTTCAAAATAGGCGCATAGTAATGTTAATCCTCAATATGCCCCACTGAAACCCCCTTTTGGTGCAATTCCTAACCTAGAGGCAGAGGTTCAAGTCCTGTTAGTATCCTAGATGTAGGAGGTACGCCGATGAACTTGGATCCATTTGACAAAGAGCAGCTATTTTCAGATCCAAATGTCGCAATACTGGCGACTGTGGACAACAAGAATCGGGCCCATGGAATGCCTATTTGGTACATGTACCAATATGGAAAATTCGTAATGACCGCTGGCAAAAGGTCACAGAAGACTAGAAATATCGAAAGAATGGGCAAGGCTACTCTCGTTATAGATCGCCGGGAACCGCCCTATCATGCAGTCATGATCCGCGGACGAGCGGAAATTGGACCAGCACCAGGTGCTACCTGGTTGCTTAGACTGGCAATCCGTTATTTAGGGGAAGAGCGAGGGAAAACATATTTTCAAGGTTTGGGGGATGATATCGTGACTATAACACTCTATCCAGATGATGTGATCGAATACCTTGGTGTCTCGGGTAGAGCCTAGCTACTAAAGAACATATAGAGTAGGTGTTGATATGGACTATGGAATAGCTATCCCGTCATATATAAATGCATGGAAAGATGTCCAGGCCGCTGAAAAAGCTGGCTTCACCCACGCATGGTTTTTTGATTCCCAACTCATTTACTCAGATGTGTGGGCAACAATGGCATTGGCAGCGGAAAATACAGAAAAGATAAAACTGGGTACCTTGGTTACAATACCTAGCAATCGTATTGTGCCGGTAACAGCGGCCGCGGCAGCTACCATAAATAAACTCGCTCCAGGCAGGGTAATTGTGGGTATTGGTACAGGATACACAGGTAGAAATACGATGGGCTTGCCTGCTCTCAAGATGAAAGAATTTACAACTTATGTATCTCAATTAAAAGGTTTATTGGCTGGAAAAGATGTCCTGTTCAAAGAGGGAGATAGAGAAAGATGGATAAGGCTGATCCATAGTAAGGAAAACTCTGGTCGTGATGATTTCTTCAACATAGAGGATCCTATTCCGGTAATGGTGGCTGCAAACGGTCCGAAGGGGCAGCAGTTGGTAGGGGAAATATCTGACGGCTGGATCACAACTGGTCGTTCCTTAAATGTGCCGGAAGGTATGCCCACTGTCATGGAAAGTGCCAAGAGATCTGGTAACTCATTTGATCGATTTGGTGGTACAGATATAAAACCATATGTGACGGTGTTGACCTCATCCTGTGTTCTTCGGGAAGGCGAGACCGTCTCTAGCGAGAGGGTGATAAGGAACATAGGGCCCACTTTAGTACCCGGCGTTCATGCTATGTGGGAAAGCAGCTTCGGTCCCGGATCCAATCTAGGTATGTCTAATTCTGATATTGCTGAAGGTTACAACAAATACATCACGGAATACGGGGATAAAAAGACGCCATCCACTCCATCAGACAGAAGATATCTCGATGTTCATGAAGGGCATTATGCATATCTAAAGGAAGGAGAGGAAAAGTTTGTGTCGAGCGATCTTATTGCTCGAACGTTAACAGGAACAGGAAGAGAAATTAACGAAAAACTTGATCATCTTGAATCAATTGGAGTGAATAATGTCGCTCTTTCGGTTGTGGACTCAAGATCTGCTCAAGAGCTAATAAAAGATTTTGGAGAAAAAGTGATTTTGGAAAGAAGAACTTCTTAAATGGAGGATTTTCAAAATTTCATCCACTCAGCTACATCGCATTACAATTTACAAATTCGGGAGTTCAGAGAAGAAGGGAGAATAGAGTGAATAAGTCTTACGATGCTCTTATCGTAGGTGGCGGCGTGATGGGGTGTTCGATTCAATACAATCTTGCTGAGAGGGGTATGACTCGTACGTTGTTGTTGGAAAAGGATGTCCTTGGATCAGGTTCTACATCAAGATCCCAGGCTATATTACGGATGCATTACTCTAACCCTGAGACCGCGATGATGGCCTGGGAGAGTTTAAAAATATTCCGTAATTTTGAAGAAATTACAGGTGTTTCTTCTGGCTACAAGAAGACAGGTTATTTGCTTGCGGTTCCACAACATTACCGCACTCCAATGCTAGAGAATTTGCAAATGCAGCAGCGATTAGGAATAGATGTTAATGAAGTTGATTCCGGATTTGTACAGGATCTGGGTCTTAATGCATATCCAGAGGAAGCCGAATCGTACGCCTGGGAACCTTTATCCGGGTTTGCTGATCCCTATAGTGTGACTTTGGGTTACGCTAATCGTTCTAGAGAATTTGATTGTGAAATACAGGTTGAGAGCAAAGTTAAGGGTATAAACATCGATCGTGACAAGGTTGTGGGGGTTAAGACTGCAGATGGTGATGTTGATTCAGACAAAGTGGTAGTAGCGGCTGGTCCATGGTCAGCACCTTTGCTGAAAGAGCTTGGGTTGGACTTTGCTATAGAAACTGTTCGGCATCAAGTGTTCCTACTTGATAGAGGAGAAGTCCCGGCTAACAGAATACCAATTATTGGTGACGTGTCTTTGAATTTCTCTGCTAGACCCGATATAGGAAATGTGATCATGGTTGGGGTAGGTGAAGATGAGGTAGTTGGACCGGATGAATACAATCAATCAGTCGATACAGATATGTTAGTGAAAACTCAAGCCGATTTTGCTAGGAGGATTCCTGGCTTGCTAGATGCGAGTTTCGTTGGGGGCTGGTCGGGTCTGTTCACGGTAACACCGGATTGGCATCCTATTTTGAGTTCAATTGAAGGGATTGAAGGATTGTATGTTGCTATCGGCTTTAGTGGTCATGGGTTTAAGCTTTCGCCGATGATAGGGCAAGTGATGTCTGAAATAATTCTCGGTGAACAATCAAAAAGTGTTGATGTTTCTTCTCTTGGTGCAAATCGCTTTAAAGAAGGCCAACTGATGAAGTCTAGATATGATATGCAGGTGTTGGCCTGATTCGGTTCCTCTATCAGTCCAGTAAAGATGTAACTCCGAAATATTACGGCTAGCGCATAGTCCGGAATTACACCATATTGTTATCTGTGTTTCGGATAATGTTTCTAGAGGTTAGTCTTCTTGTCTTAAAAGACTTGCTCCTAACCAGACTAACGAAGCAACCATGCCGAGGTATCCAATCATCATCAATGGGCTTTCATAATCTATTAAGGACATTGCAGTTCCAAATATACCTGCGATGATCATAAGACCGGCAACAAGTGGGGTGAAATTCTTTTGTTGCAAAATCCCGACACCGATCAAACCAAACCCTACGGCCGTTATGGCAGTGGAAATTGCTCCTATAGCCTGACCGCTGGCGAGCATTGCTGGAGCGACAGACATGTTGGTATTTACCGCTTCTGCAGTAGCCACTGTGAATGCGACTTCACCTAGCTGTGCAGCTGAGCCAAGTATTACTAGAAGAAAGCCGAAACCGGCCATCATGTGGCCTTCCCCACCTTCCATGGAATTTTTTATGCGATTTAATCCGCCTATTGCTATCAAAAACAATACGGTTATGAGGGGCATGACGAACTTTACAACTTCACTGTTGGCGCCGAGTTCGGACATCCATTTAGCGGGATCATCTGGAGATGCTCCATCCAACACTATCAACCCCATTCCTATCCACCCCAGAATTGCAATTACCGGGGCAATTATCATCGATAAACCTGTAATTTTACGAGAATCCATATTAACCTCCGTATCTGATATCGTGATATCTAATATCGCGGAATATATCGGAGACCCAAAAAACGGCCTATGGAAATTAATCCCTTTTTATTTAGAATATTAATAACAGGAAATCATGACTTTCAGTCTATGTAAGGGTGTTAGGTAGGGGAATTCTTGTCTGCCTCTGAATGTTAGATAGAGTGATATTTGAAGGAATCATCTAGTTGTACTTGCCTTCTATCATGACTATAGTCACATGTACTAATACTTGGAGAACATGAATGCGTAAAATGACTGGTGGTTCAGCTGCTGATGCTCAATCCATTTTGGACAATGTCGGTGAAATAGCATGTGAGTTTGCGTCCCAACGATCCGAAAGGCAGCGGAGGCGTGGGTTACAGAATGAAGACTTCGATAGGCTTAAGGAGTCCGGCTACCCATTAGTGGCGGTGCCTACTGAATTTGGAGGAATCTGGGAAGGAGACAACGTCGGGACACGGAAAGTCTGTGAAATTCTCAAAACCCTTGCTCAAGGAGATTCCTCAATAGCTCTTGTTTCAGCAATGCACCCTGCTGTGATTGGCTCTGCTGGTTGGTCGACTATATCGACCGCCCCTGAACCTTATACTAAAGCATGGGAAGAACAGCGTGACTGGGCTTTCCAAACAGCGAGGGAGGGACATTTTTGGGGAACAATAATGTCTGAACCCGGTAGTGGAGGGGATAATACTCAATCGACTTCTGAAGCAAAGTTAGCTGAGGATGGTTTTCATTATCAGATAAGCGGGCAGAAGCATTTCGGGAGTGGGTCGGGTATGACCTCTTTCATGGTGACTCATGCCGTCCCAGAGGGAGAAACATCTCCAGATACATTCGTTTTGGATATGCGTAATGCGGACTGGGACGGATCTTCAGGTGTTGAGCTTTTAGCAGCATGGGATGGTCATGGTATGACGTCGACGCAAAGCCATCGAATGCTTTTTGAGAATTTTCACGCCACAAGATTGGCATTTCCCGGAGATGAACGACGCAAAATTATTGCAGGTATGGATCGCCCACAAGGGGCCTTCTTTGTGGCAGTGATTACAGGCATTGTCGAAGTGGCTGTAGCAACCGCACGGCAGCAGTTAGACTCTAAACGTCATCGTATGCGTTCCTATGAAGAAGTGGAGTGGGCGAAAGTAGAAATTGACGCATGGATGGTTCAACAATCGTATGAGGGCATGCTTCGTGAAGTAGAAAGAGGAAGTGCTCCCGCTCGGAACACTCTGTTGGCTAAAGAAGCAGTGGCTGAGCTTGCCGAATCCTTGCTGCTGCGAATCAGCAAGATTATCGGTGGAGGTGCCTACTCTAGGCATGCCCCATACGGATTTTGGCTTGAAGATGTACGAGCTTTAGGCTTTTTGCGTCCACCATGGCCCTTGGCTTATGAGCGGGTTTTCCAGGGATCATGGGACACATAAAATGTGGGAGTATTTAGCGAGTTGAGGGGATATGACTCCTGTCATATACTGCCGCAACAGGTCCTGTATTCATATGAAAAGAGTTGATTAAGGAAAGAACCATGAAACTCGGATGTTTCACAATGCCTCTTCATCCTCCGGGATCTAACATCACACAAACCATGGATGATGATTTGGACCAGTTGGTATACCTAGATAAGCTTGGTTATTCTGAAGCTTGGATTGGGGAGCATTTCACCGCTCAGTGGGAGAACATACCTGCTCCTGACCTTTTTATTGCAAAGGCTATTGCTATGACGGAAAAGATTATTTTGGGGACAGGGGTCACTTGTATGCCCAATCACAACCCTTTCATGATTGCACATAGAATAGCCCTGCTTGATCACCTCGCCCATGGTAGATTCCAGTGGGGTATCGGATCAGGAGGATTCCCCGGTGATTTTGAGGTTTTTGGGTTTGACCCTTCCGACGGTACTCATAGGAATATGTCAAAAGAAGCTGTCGAACTGATATTGCAGCTTTGGGAAGATCCAAAGCCTGGAAGATACAAAAGCGACCATTGGGATTTCACGATACCCGAACCTGATGATGACATAGGACTCAAGTTTCACCTGTCGCCCTACCAGAAACCTCACCCACCTATTGAGGTAGCAGGTGTTTCTCCAAAGTCGGAAACCCTCACCATGGCAGGTGAGAGAGGTTGGATTCCAATGAGTATAAATCTTGTCCCAAGTAATACTCTAGCAGGACACTGGGATGCAGTTGAATCAGGCGCTACAAAAACTAAGAACATAGCTAATCGATCTGATTGGAGGATAGCCAGAGAGGTATTTGTGGCTGAAGATGGAAAAACTGCAAGAGAAGAAGCTTTTAATGGCATTCTTAGAAGAGATTTTGATGATTATTTTCATAGATTGATGTCCAAGCTAGGAATGCTCGGTTTGTACAAGCGAGACCAAGAAATGCCCGACGAGGATGTGACCCCGGAATATGTCATGGAAAATGTCTGGATCGTTGGAGATCCAGATGAGGTCGTAGCAAAAATTCGAGCCTTATACGAAGAGGTGGGAGGGTTCGGAGTATTGTTGGCAATGGGTCACGAGTGGTCCCCTTTGGATAAATGGCAGAGGTCGATGGAATTGCTTGCCAATGAAGTTATGCCAAAGATGGCGGATCTCAAGTATTAGGGCGTTACTTCAAAACCACCCTGACATACCGTTTTTGTACCTGGGCTGATTGGACGGGAGGATAACTCCACATGTGAGATTAATGTTCTGGTCACAGAAGATCAATTTATTAGCTTTTCTCCAATGACTCTATAATGTCTGCATTTCTTATGTTTTTCTTAATGTCTACTAGTAAGATGGTCAGAATAAATTTTCCAGGCATAAGTGAAAACAAATGAAAGTCACAATAAAAAAAGATCCCTTCACTGTTATGGCTCCCACCCTCATTTTTTGCCTTCTATGCGTCTTGCTTATGGGATGCAGTTCGAAAGATACATCTACGGGAGTTGCCCAGCTGGACCAGAACAGCCAGAAAATGACTGCTGAAAATATCCCGACAAATACCGCCAATCCATTGGGTCCGGATGGCTCTTTATCCGACTTGTCTTCCCCGGCTGAAAATAGTCCGGAACAAACCGATGAAGAAATTGCGACTTCTTTTGCAGAATGTTTACGAACAGAAGGGATGAATGTATCTGATCCTGAGCTAAATGCAGACGGAACTGTAAATATGATGGCTTTTCGCCAAAGTTTGACTAATGATCCTAACTTTAATTTTCAAAATCCAAGGACTCGGCAATCGATGCAAAAATGTGTTCCTATTCTTCAAAATGCCAGCTTTGCAGGACAGCGCTCCCAAGAGGATGAAATCGAACTAAATGACAACCTTTTGGAAATTGCTCAATGTCTTAGAGATGCCGGTATCGATGCGAAAGACCCAGATTTTTCAGGGGGCCGAGGCCAAGTATTTCAATCAATGCTGGGAGACCTTAGTTTGGACCGAGAGTCTCTCCAAGAAGCCATGGCTCAGTGCTCTGAGGCCATCTTTGGAAATGACGCTTCTGCAGGTGCTGCGAGGCCACCGGGAGTAAGGGGTGGGCCTCCCGGAAGATAGGCCTACAAATAACTCGCTGAAGGAAACATATAAACAGCCGTGAATTTGATCTAAATTTTGTTAAGTTAATCGCCCTAACCAAGGGCTTGAACTAGTGAAAAAAATGATGAGAAACTGGAAATTGGGTTTGATTGTAGCCGGGGGGATACTTGTAATTGCGGTTGCGGTGGGAGCTTTTATGGCTAAGGGTACATATTTCAGTCAAAATGACCAAACTCAAGCGATCAACTCTGATTTTAATACTGTACTTCTTGAGCAAAAAAACCTGAAAACTTACGAAAGTTTTAGCGGGACACTTAAATATGAGGACGACGTTCATATAATCACAACAGGTGAAGGAGTACTGACCTATTTGGCACCTGAAGGGCAAGGCTTAACACGGGGGGCAGAAATTTACAGAATATATCAATCCCCAGAGGATTCTGAATTACTGGCAGCCGATCAACAAGTCACCTCTGCGGATGCGAATGTTGCCCAG
>DLRJ01000132.1 GCA_002500485.1 Dehalococcoidia bacterium UBA7891 | reverse complement strand
TTTACGCAGGCCATAGCCTACAGTACTGATGGGGGTAAAACCTTTACCAAATATGCCGGGAATCCTGTTATAGGCAATATAACGGGCGGTTCTGACAGAGATCCGAAGGTGTTTTGGCATGAAGAGTCCGGTAAGTGGGTGATGGCCCTTTTTCTTGATCATGCAAGTAATAAAGAAAGCACAAGGCCTCTCAAAGGAAGTTCATTTAACTGGAACTTTGGCATCTTTAATTCAGATGATCTCCTAACATGGGAACAGACCAGCGAACTTGAGAACTTGGAGCTTTTTGAGTGTCCTGAATTATTTGAATTGCCTGTTGATGGTAATCCTAACAATACCAAGTGGGTTATTTGGGATGCTCCCGGGGACTATTTTATCGGAGATTTTGACGGTAAGACATTTACTCGAGAATCCGGGAAACATATAGGGGATTATGGCTCTAATTTTTATGCTTCCCAGACGTTCAATAACATTCCAGCCTCTGATGGCCGGAGAATCCAAATTGCCTGGATGGCTGGAGGTGAATATCCAGGCATGCCATTTAACCAGCAGATGACCTTTCCAAGAGAAATGACTCTCCGGACTACAGAAGACGGAATCAGGATGTTTAGGGAACCTATTCAAGAAATTGAGAATCTGAGAGTAAAAACTTTCTCTCTTTCCAATAAGTTGGTTGGCCCTAATGAAGAGCCTATTCAAGGCTTTAAAGGAGAACTCTTGGATGTTCACCTTGAAGTTGAGCCAAGGGGAGCTTCTGATTTAGGTTTTATGACTGATGCATTAAAGGTTCGCTATTATGTCGATGAGGGTGTTCTTGCTGCTGGACGTCATAATCGTCAGTTTAATAACGCTGCCTTAAAGCTGCAGAATGGCCGGTTGAAGCTGAGGTTACTTATAGACCGTTCCTCTATGGAAGTTTTTGGCAATGATGGCAGGGTATCATTATCATTTAATTATAATGGTAGTTCTTCAGCTGAAAAGGGGGATGCAAACATTAGATTTTTTACTAATGGCGGTAAAGCATTAATCAAGTCCCTGAAAATATATGAGCTAAGATCAATCTGGGGACAAAGCTGATCAATTAGTTATTTCAAATCTCCCAGGCTCCATAGAATCCCCCTTTTTAGGATTGTAAAAGCCTCCGGGATATCAAATACGTCAGACGTATGCCCTAGAGATGTATAAAAAACTTTCCCTTTTCCATACCTCTTTTTCCATACTGCAGGAAGAGTCGCTCCTTTAATCCAGTGTGCATGTTCATCACTGAATGTGGTGGTTGCTAGTACCTCATTAAATGGGTCAACATGCATGTAATATTGTTCGGACTTAACTTTGAAATCACTTAGTCCTTTTGTAATCGGATCATTGTGATCAATAATATTAACCTCATAATCAATAATACCACCTGGGTGGGATACCCATTGTCCACCAACCATGAACTGATATTCAGTGTTTTGGCGAAATGCATCGGCTAACCCACCATGCCAACCAGCTATCGAAATACCATCGTCTCTTACAGCTTTGAGAAGACCGGCTTCTTGTTCTTCAGTTATGGTTGACATTGTATAAATCTGGATTATGAGATCTATAGAGCTCATTAGCTTTTTATCTAGATAAGAATCAAGAGAAGGGGAAACGGTGACTTTATAACCATTGCTTTTTAACCAAGGCACTAGCAAATCCCGACATTTTTCAGGCTCATGTCCTTCCCATCCACCATATACGAAAAGAATAGATTTTGCTTTAGAAGAAGAAATCTCAAGAGAGTCCTCAGCAAAAACAGATTGCAGGCAAATCAAGGACAATACTATGCAGGTAAAAAGTTTTGATTTCACGTATAAAAGACTGTTTTCTTTCTTTTCAAACATCGTTCTTCCTCCATCTCATTTAATCTCTAATGTTGATTTATTGAAAGTATAATCATCCCAGATTGATTTTAAATCATTGACCTCTAACCTTCTAATAATCATTTGCCCCCCCGATGAAATAAACTTTATTGATGTGTTCATTTCAGCATCCCGCGTTTTTGGAATGTAACAGGATGAAATTGCTATTCTGCCATCGTTGCCAAAGATCTCATAGGATGTTCTATCGATAAGTATTTGTAGTTTAATTCTATCATTGATTGGTTTTAGCGGCCTTGTATTTTGTTTATATTGACGTTGCGACTTTTGGTAGACGGTTAGAACAGTGTCAGAAACAAAATATTTTATTATAAGATCATCAAGCTCAATGCCAAAAGTTTTTACATCTCTAGGCTCTATTTCCAGAATTATTTCGAAGGCGTCAGATTTGATCGACCCGATAGGATTGTCTCCTTCGCTTACCACTTCATCCACCACAGAACGTTGATTGGTTCTGATCCTTTCGATTTCCCTGACCGGGTTGGCACAGAGACGGATACCTTCCTCGAAGGTCCTAAGAGATAGTTCCCTTGGAAAGCTCAATTGCTGATTAAAGGGCATCCCCGGATACTCGCCACCAGCCATCCAGCCAATCTGGATTCTTCTTCCATCGTCTTCAGGAATATTTCTAAAGGTCTGGGCGGCAGCGAAATTTTTCCCGTAGTCTAACCTATGTTTAAGGTTCTGCTCCGGCATGAACCTGTAACCATCAAAGTCCCCAATCCAATAACCAACGCGTTTCCCTGGATTATCGTGGATCACCCATTTGAGCCTTGAACGATCACTATCAACAGGAAGCTGGAAAAAGTCTGGACACTCATGAAAACCATTCTCTCCGTTGAATCTGCTCATATACTTCCACTCTTTCAGGTTCTTAGAGGAATAAAAGGCAAGCCCTCCATTTTCAAAAAGCACCATCACCCATTTTTTTTGTGGTTCAAACCAGAATACACTGGGATCTCTCTGGTGGTCGTTATACGTTGCTTTGATGACGGGATTCCCCTCATAAGGGTGCCATGTTCTACCCCGGTCGTTACTGTAATGAATATTCTGCGTTTCATCGAACGTTCCGGTTACCGTTTCATTGATAGTATGGATAACAACCATGGGAGGGTCATCACCTATCTGGAAGCCGGTTGTGTTGTTATAATCAATGACGGCGGTTCCTGTGTAGACCCAATCACCGTTTGCGTGATTCTTCTGAGTTATAGATGGCCCCAAATGCTTCCAGTGAACCAAATCATGGCTGATGGCATGGAACCAGTTCACGTTACCCCAATCATTGCTTTTAGAATTCCAGATATGGTGCATGTGGTATTCCCCGTCGTAAAATACCAGTCCTTCCACATCGCCTAGTGAGTTACGCGGTGCAGTGTAATGGAATTGGGGTCTGAGTTTCTCGGAAAAGAGAGGTTCTCTTACCGATGGCTTCTGTGAAAAACATCCC
>DLRJ01000045.1:49041-93237 GCA_002500485.1 Dehalococcoidia bacterium UBA7891 | reverse complement strand
AGTCGGCTAACAAAGGTGGATCATGGTAATTGATAACTCCATTCCAGAAATTAATGGACCACTAACGGGTATAAAAGTTTTAGATTGGACTATTTGGCAATTTGGCCCTGTTAGCACCTCGATGATGGGAGACATGGGTGCAGACGTAATAAAAATCGAGTCTTTGGATGGTGATCCTTCCCGCGGACTTTCAAGGGCTTCAAGTATGAAGATGGATTTGGGGGAAGGTCGCATCGCCTATTTTGAGACATGTAATCGAAACAAGCGAAGTATCGCAGTGAACCTAAAAACTAAAGAAGGTCAACAGATTGTCTACGACCTTTGCAAGGATGCTGACGTATTTGTTCAAAATTTCCGATCTGGCGTAGCTGAAAGACTAGGTGTCGGTTATGAAACATTGAAGGAAATAAACCCTCAATTAATATATGGATCAGCCAATGGGTATGGTCCCCATGGCCCAGACGCGGGCCAACCTTCATTCGATGGCTGTGGGCAAGCAAGGTCAGGCTTGATGATGTCAGCAAGCCAAGGAGGCCAAGAATACCCAACACAAGTGACTCAAGGTGTGTCAGATCAAATTGGAGGAATCATGCTCTGCCAAGGCATTTTGGCAGCTCTAGTTTCAAGGAGCATAAGAGGAATAGGGCAAAAGGTTGAGACATCACACCTGAGCGCCAATATGTGGCTGCAGGGCCTAGGGGTATCAATGAGTCTTTTACAGGGAGGGGTAGGGTTTTCACCCTATAATCGAAAAGAGCCAGTGAATCCCCTTTCTAATGTATACAGGACGTCAGATGGTCGATTCATCATGATGATGCATCTACAACCAGATCAATATTGGGAGCCCTTATTAGAAGCAATGGATCTACAGGAATTTATCGGAGATCCCCGCTATTCCGATATGCCAAGTCGGTCACAAAATTCAGCAGAAGTCGTTGCCTTACTGGACAAACGATTCGATGAGAAGACAGCAGAAGAATGGGATATCCTTTTTAGAAATTTCTCTACCGATTTCATCTACTCTTTGGTCCAAACCGTCCAAGATTTACCATATGACCCTCAGGTGATAGCAAACGATTTTATTACAAATTTTAATCACCCAGTTCTCGGCGAAGTACAAATGTGTAATCATCCTTCTATATATAGCGAAACCCCTGCAGGCATTTGGAAGGAAGCCCCGGAAGTTGGCCAACACACTGAGCAAGTTTTGGTAGACGAATTAGGATACAGTTGGGACGATATAGCCAAACTACAAAGCGCAGGAACAATTTTATAAACACAAATTTAAAAGGAGACACCATGGGACAGATAGACGGTGGTCAATTATTCGCAAAAGCCTTAAAAAAAGAAGGAGTTGAATACGTTTTCACCCTCAACGGTGGGCATATTTACAACCTTTACGAAGGGTGCGCAGATGAAGGTATTGAGCTTATCGATTTCAGACACGAACAAGTTGCTGCACATGCCGCAGAAGGCTGGGCAAAAGTAACAGGGAAACCAGGTGTTTGTATAGTCACCGCAGGTCCGGGTGTCACAGATGCTGTAACTGGCATAGCCAACGCATTCCAAGCTCCTAGCCCCATGATAATGGTAGGAGGTAATGCCGGGATCTTCGACCACCTAAGGGGAGGTCTACAAGATTTTGATAGTGCCACATTTTTGAAGCCTGTGGCGAAATTTTCAGAACAGGTTAAGAGAGTGGAGAGGATTCCTGAATATGTGTCTAATGCCTTCCGTGCTGCAACCAGTGGGATCCCTGGACCAGCATACTTGGAGATCCCCATAGATATAGTTAACGGTGTTACCGAAGAAGAAAACGTCAAATATCCAGACAGATACCGGACCGAATCCCGAGCGTTTGGAGACCCAGAATATATTCAAAAGGTTACAGACATCTTGAAGAATGCCGAACGACCGATGGTTCTTGCTGGATCTGATATCTGGTGGTGTGATGCTTCCGCACAATTGAGAGAGTTTGTAGAGAAAATCAACGCGCCGGTGTTCTTGAATGCGATGGGTAGAGGAAGTTTACATTCCGACCACCCGAATCTAGGTAGCCTTGGGCGAAGGTACGGATTAGTTAAATCTGATGCCGTAGTTCTGATAGGGACTCCCATAGACTTCAGGCTAAGCTATGGTGATGATAGACTCTTCCCTCAGAATCCAAAGCTAATCGAAATCATGATGGATGCAAATAAAATCGGGCAAAACAGGGCAGTCGATGTTGGGGTAGTGGGCGATGTGGGAGCGATCATGGACCAAGTAATGGAATCTCTAAATGATTCAAATTACCAACCCAAAGGTACGGCCTGGGTTGAAGAAGTGATGACAGAAGATAAAGCCTTAAAAGAGGCTGACGTAGAAATGATGGAGAGTAACGCTTCTCCAATACACCCCATGAGACTTGTAAAAGAATTAAGGGACGCATTAGATGAAGATGCGACAGTCATTGGAGATGGTGGTGACATAGTCACCTTTGCTGCTAGGGTCTTGAATATAAATAAGCCTGGCCACTGGTTGGACCCCGGACAATTCGGGTGCCTAGGGGCCGGAAGCGGATTTGCCGCCGCTGCTCAGCTTGCAAGGCCAGGCAAGCAGGTTTGTATAGTTTACGGAGACGGCGCATTTGGACTAACCGGATTCGACGTAGAATCTTTTGTCCGATTTAACCTTCCCATCGTGTGTGTACTTGGTAATAATGGAGCCTGGAACCAGACAACTCAAGGCGTGTTAGGAAGGGGTGGTAGAGCATTGGCCACATTCCTGTCACAAGACACCGACTACGCCAAAATAATGGAAGGAATGGGAGGACATTCTGAGAGAGTGACTGATCCTAACGAAATAAAACCAGCCCTTGAGAGAGCCTTTGCTTCAGGTAAACCTGCACTTTTAGACGTGGTTATTGACCCTGATATTTCCTACGGAAGTATGGGAGGCCGTTCAAGGCAGCAGCGACAATATTAAATACTACAGCTGACAAGGAGGTACAAATATGACAGCCGAACAACACCATTCGGATGAAGCATTCGTTGGAAAACAATTAGATCCCCGTTCCTTTGAGATATCAAAAAAGACAGTCAATGACTATTTTGAAGGTCTCAAAGTTGATCGCTCGGCCTACGAAAATATTACGGAGGAGGAACTTGTAACCCCTTCGATGGTTATCATTGATGCAGAATCGATATCAGGAGCCAGCTTTCGAAACAATTTTGGGAATCTGTGGATGCGCCAAGAAGTTGACTTTCATGCACCTTTACCAACAGAGGAAAAGTTAGATGTACGTTCGAGAGTTTTAGATATTTACGAATGGCGTAGCAGAACCATAGTTCTTCAAGAATCTGAAATATTCAACGAGGATAAAGAATTGTTAGGAGCAATGCGTCATCACCAAAGTTACTTGCTAGATCAGAGTTCTGGGAAAGTGGCATTAAGAAAGCCGTCGGACAAAGAGGGGGTTCGAAAATTTGATGTCCCGACAGGAGAATTGCTTGAACCTGTCTCGAGTGAAATAGATCTCGAAATGTGTGGAACATTTTTCCATGGAAATAAGAATTACCATACCGACAAGAGAGCGTCCGAAGAATTGGGATTTGAAGAAGTTGTCGTTGGTGGAAAAATGACCATATCTTATATTGGAGACATGCTTGATCGAACATTCGGCGAAAGGTGGTTTAGAGGCGGCAAATTGGACGTAAAATTTACAAATATAGTGTGGCCTGGCGACAAGGTCACTGCAAGGGGCGTTATAGCGGACGGGACTAATTCATCGGAAGGGGTCACTGAGGTCAGGGTATGGATGGAGAAGGAAGATGGCACCGTAACCATTGTTGGCAATGCGTATCTTCCCGAAGATTGAATTTTCTTTTTTTGCGGGGCCCCAGTAA
Source organism: Dehalococcoidia bacterium UBA7891 (assembly GCA_002500485.1). Taxonomy (GTDB): domain Bacteria; phylum Chloroflexota; class Dehalococcoidia; order Lucifugimonadales; family UBA826; genus UBA11996. The sequence continues at coordinate 89,353 of DLRJ01000045.1, read as the reverse complement.
TATGCGGAGCCCCGTATCTTACAATTTCTAACCCAATAATTGAATGGTGAAATCATTGGTTCCTGCATTGGAGGCACCAAGGTGATTCCACCTAAAAATCAGACAAAAAAGGACCTGATCCTCCAAAACCCCGATTTGGGTGTTTTGATTACTACTTCTTCATCAGATCCAGCCCCAAAGTTGCTGTCCATATAGATATCACAACGTAAGTGATCGGTGTGATTATGAAAGTTGCTTCCCAAGTGGATGCGTCTGCAAAATTTATAAAACTAACAACGATGTTTATTAATCCGATTAAAGCAACCACATAGGCAAATATTTTGTGTATTCCTTCTTTATTTGAGGATACAGCCAAGGCAATCAAGGAAAAACCTACCGCGAAAATAAGGCCAGTGTAAGACTGAATCGCTCCGGCGATAAGGCTAATAGTGTATTGATAGCCCTCATTTAGACCTGATAAACCATCAAATTGAGTAGCACTGTTTAATCCTATACTCACAACAATCCCTAATATTCCAAAGAACACACCCATATTACCCAAACGGAATAGGGCTTCATTTTGTCCATTCTCTCTGACGTCGTTATAGAGGGTATTAATCCCATAAAGGAAAAATATCAGTGATATCCCTGGTAATAACCCCAGTAAATGAGCGAGGTCGGTTTGCTTATCAAAGTTAGCTTGAAAGTCTCTAGGGTCTCCAGCACCGGTGTTTCCAAGGACCATGAAAACAACTAGGAATATTAAGGTCGCGAAACCGGGTCCAATTAAGAGACCGAGTCCTCCCAATTTATTTGCAGATATATTACCCATATTAACTCCTTATCTGACTGGTGGACGTAGGTAACCATGCAATGCGTATTCACATTAGGGTATGAAATCGACAGAGTCACGCAGAATTTCCTTAACTTTTACGGCATATTGTTAAAATAAATATTCAATATCACCCAATAGTGGGCTACTTTAACCAATTGCCTATTTCACGAACCGAAAATCCTACCTAGCGATACCATAGGCGATGGCTTTTACTTCTTTATCCTCAGAGTCATCCATAACCGCAGCTAGTTCTCCCAGTAGATCGCCCAAAGATGTATCGGACCAAAGCCACTGGTACAAGTCGTTCATAGAAGCATCAGGTTTCACAGCAATTCGAGATTCAAGATAGTATGACTTCAGATCATCGACACAATAACGAACAAAGTGTCCAATACTAAATTGTTGGGGACGAAGCCCAGAATCTGCAACTTCTCCGGCCGTATATTGTTTCAAGAATCCCAAAACAGCTGGGAATAATTCAGTGTCAATACTACTCAACCCCACAGCAGTTCTACCTTTATTTGTCTCCAGCCATTTTTCATAATTGGGTTTCATATCAGATAGTTCCACTAGGAGATCCTTCTTATCAGCTTCCGATCCAGTCATTGCTTCTGAACGGGAAAGTATCACCCTCTCTATTTTATCTGTCTCAAACAATTCTAATACCGGACCGATTGATCTATCCAAAAGATCAAAAGTGGCTGCCAATATTTCATGTTGATAGCTAGGGTTATTTACTTCTCCTAAGGTGTTGCCAAAATTAAATGGAACAGACAATATCCTTGGGGGTTTGATTTTTCTTGCATGCTCTTCAACTAAAGAAATACTGGTGGTTACTAAACCAGCTTCTTCTAACACTCTCGCTATAACGCTTACAGCGTTAGTACAAGCCGGTCAAGTCGGAATTAACAGAACAACATCTACCCCTTCAGCAATCAGGTTTTTGGCTACTTCAGGACCATATTCATCAATCAGTCCTGCAGGGTTTCTCAAGGCTCCCATGAAGGAATAATAGTAGTCAGAAAGAGACCCGATTTTCCCTAATGCGACAAGTTCATTCAATCTGTCAATAGGAAAGGTGATGTTTATATCCTTATAGATGCTAGTTCTATCAAATCCGATACTGGTATGGCTTTGAATAATATCCGCCGGGTCAGTCAATCGAGATATCACGCGAAAGGAGGCATCTCCACCGTTTTTTGCAGTGGTGAAAGGCTTATCGCCTCTAACATGCAATCCAGCCGTGGTCACCAGAGCAACTTTACAGTCTGACAAAGATTTTGACATAGGGGTCCAAGGAAAGTCTTCATTTTCTGGACTTGGCCAATTAAGGAGCATTGTTCTTTGCTGTTCGCTTAATATTTCAAGTTTTGGCATTTACTTACCTGCAATTAATTTTCTTCAATTTATGATTCCTTTTGTTTGAGGAAAGCCTCATTGTATTTCTAATGGTGACGGCTGTAAATCCTGATTTGATGGGCGGTTATGCGGCAAGGCCGGCCACGTACCCTGAAGCCCATGCCCATTGAAAATTAAAGCCGCCCAGTTGCCCGGTGACATCTAATACTTCACCCACAAAATAGAGTCCAGGACGTTTTTTAACTTCCATTGTCCGGGAACTGATTCCATTTGTATTTACACCACCAACCGTCACTTCAGCGGTCCTATAACCTTCCGTTCCAGAGGGTTTAAGAGGCCAGGAATTCAATGTGTTGCCAAGTTTAATGAGATCCCTGTTATTTATTTGAACTATGGGAACGTCAGAGAAATCTGCAAACAATAAAGATTGCAGTTCCAAAACCACGGATTTTGGTAGATGTTCGTTTAGATAAGATCGGATCAATCTTTTGTCAGACTGATTTTTCATTTTAATTAATTCATGACTCAAATCTACATTTGGAATAAGATCTATTTTTAATAGATCCCCTGGCGTCCAATAATTAGATATCTGCAACATTGCTGGCCCACTTAATCCTCGATGGGTAAACAGCAGATTATCGACAAAAACATGACCATTTGTTGTAACTTCGACCTTTGTGGAAATTCCAGAAAGTCGGGAAAACACCGATTTCAATGGGTCTGAGAACATGAAAGGGACCAATCCTGCGTATTTTCTCGTGACTTCTAGATCAAACTGCTCTGCAATTTCATATCCGTATCCGCTGCCCCCAAGGGTTGGGATAGATAAAGCGCCTGTTGCAACAATTAATGAATTACAGTCAATTTCAAGAGATCTGTAGGAACGGTTGATATCTGATAGGCCTTTTATCAAAAAACGATATTCTGATGTCCCGGTACTAGCTACAGTATTGTCAGAATCATTGATATTTTTAATCTCTGTATCAGTTAGAATATCCACCCCAGCTGAACCGCATTCCCTCAACAACATATCCAAAATATTCTTGGATGAACCCGTACAAAAGTATTGATTCTTCTTTCTTACTTCATATTCGACATTATGTTGCTCAACTAGATCAACAAAATCTTTGGAAGTGAATCTGCTCAAGGCTGATTTGCAAAAGTGAGTGTTCTTTGAAAGAAAGTTATCTGAGTCGACTAGTTCATTTGTAAAATTACACTTGCCCCCACCTGACATCAGGATCTTTTTACCGACTTTATTGGATTTCTCAATCACAAGGACTTTTCGACCCCTTTTACCTGCAGTAAAGGCAGACATTAGTCCTGCGGCACCTGCTCCTAGTACCACCACATCGTACTTCTGAGATACGGGTCTCACCATTACAGATATGTTTATTTGACTGAGGGGGTTAATTTTTGTTGGCTCACACTTATTTCCTGTACAGCTTTTGTGGTATAAGCCATTTTTATAACCTGTACTTTAGACCATAAGTCAGTCTGGTCAGAGTAATGTGAACTACCTGGGTGGCCAGAGGAACCGAGAGGAACTATCCACCGAGAATTATCCCAATCAGATGGATCAAACACGTAACGGGCAACCGACATTCCTGTCATGACAAATGGATTGGACAAAGCAAAACTACCCGCCTGAGGAGTATCACCATCTCCGCCCATGGGAACCGACGGTGGATTCAATAAATCCTTGTGATTACTGAATATCTCAGAAAGTGTGTGTGTTGGTTTTGTGTAATGAAGTTTACCCCAAACCCAGTCTTCAAGATCTGGCCCAATTGTCTGCCTTAAATATTCCACACCCTCTATAAAAGCTCGGGATATAGTCGTGTCCCATGTTTCTCCATCAGGCAGCAAGGAAGAATCTTCGTTTTTGAGCCCTTCTATTAACCGAATAGCGAGATGATTAATATGTGTTGGTGCTCCGCGGCCTCCGGATACCAAAGCCTGATCTGCCAATGATCCTAACAAAGATCCGATGACTTTTAAGTGTAATTTCCATCTAAATGCAGAATAGATCGTAGCTGAAATGGAATCAGGGTCCATCTCATAGGTCCAATTTTTTAACCTTGCCTGTGCCTGTACTTGCAAGGAATTCAGGTTATTGAGGTTGAGGAGGTGAGGCACATAGACTGAGGCTGGTATCGAGGTTCGTTCCGAATGGATAGAAACCATGTCTTCAACGGTGGCCTTCTCAAGGCCCTCTATTCTCTCAACTATACGTTTTGCCCTAAATTCAGGGGCGTAATCCAAGGCCATGTAGTAGGGAAATTGATCTCCAATTATTTTGTTGTTAGCGGTGACTAAAAATCCATTTTTAGGATTAATTGACCTTGGCATTTCTTCGAAAGGAATGTTACCTTTCCATTCGTGCTCGCCTGTCCATCCAGGGACTGGAAGCCATGCATTGTCAAAGCTTCTTATAGGAACCTGACCTCTGTTGAGGTATTGGATACCACCTTCCACATCGACAAACATGTAGTTATTACATGGGTCCACCCATTTTTCCATAGCTTGATCAGCTTCAGATATTGAGGAAGCAGTCATTTGTGGGATAAGAGCCTCGAACCCTCGATTGATACCAGCGGTGGAAGTGTACTTAAAAGAGATAGCCCTCGTACCCAATGAATTTTCAGATATAATCGGCCCATGCCTAGTAGATTTTAGTGAGATTTGATGATCAGGAAGCCCTGCAATCTTTATGGATTCCTTTTTGCACTCTAAATCTAACTCTTGATCTTTCCAGGTATATGTACTGCCATTGGGATTAGGTGTTATCTTTTCTAGATATAGATCTTGATAATCTGCCATTGCATGGGTAACACACCAAGCAACCTTTGCGTTGTGTCCGAAATGTGGAAAACCTGGGCAACCAGGAAACGATAGGCCGATAACATCAAAGTCTGGACACGTGACCTGATTCTGGTAATAACAATTTGGGGTATCAAGGCCTCTGTGGGGGTCGCCTGCAAGCAGAGGTTTTCCGGAATTCGTTTTACTTCCATGTACTGCCCAACTATTACTTCCTGCTTCAGGGTCTTCTTGCATCCATGCAATCGATTCTATTGATGATTGAAGACTTTCAATACCATTTAACTCAGGTCCACTATACCTATCTAAAGGAGGGACAATTAGCAAATGGCCTTGCTGATACCCTTTTATTAAATCATCTGTCCGCTCTGGGCCTAGATTGTTTAAAAGCTGGCTGCGCCAATACTTTCCTTCAAAAACCCCCATCATAATATGTCTAACTTTATATACAGCCAAACAATCCTTTGGGGACCAAGGTTCAGGTTTAGAATTCGTGAGTTTATATTCAATTGGTAGGGAAGAGGTAGTATCTATAAAAGCATTTACCCCATCTGAATAGGCCGTTAGCATCAACATAGTTTCTTCATTTAAATGTATAAGATCATTTATTACCGAATCTTCTATCTGAAAGCTTCGCATCGTTATATCTGAATCTAAGCCTTGTTCACCGACCAGTTCGGCCCATCGTCCGAATGCCTTACGTCGATCAAACTCCATGTGCCATAGTCGATCTTGAGCGGTGGCGAACCCTTGACCGAAAAAGGCATCGTAGATGTTCGAACCTATTACATGGGGAATTCCATGTATATCTCTAGTTATGGAAATTTCATCTCTTATACGATTTGTTTGAATGCCTGAAGTCGTGTCAGGCAAAGAAGCCTGCAGATCAGACTGAGTGATTGGCATTGTACTCATTACCTCTCCCTGGGTTATTGCTAAGAAATCACCTAATACTTCGACAACTGTAGAAAATATCAATGAATTTCACAAGTTTCTCCCTTTAATTAATACGCCTACTGTATAATTTAACCCCGATCGGGGAAGTGTCGGAATTGGTAGACGAGCTAGATTTAGGATCTAGTGCCGAGAGGCGTGTGGGTTCGAGTCCCTCCTTCCCCACCGGATCACCCAAAGTCCTTTTAATTTATCCGTTGACACTGTTATTTTACTGACCTAGTATGGATATGGGTCGTGCTAGGCGGGGAGTTAGCGGTGCCCTGTATTCGCAAACCGCTCTAGCGAGGCTGAATTCCTGTCATAGGTGCGTAAGAAATTACCTCTGGCAATTTGTATAGGTGTTGATAGTCGGGTCCTACGCGGCGGGAGCCTGTGAACTCCGTCAGGTTCGGAAGAAAGCAGCGGTAAACGGATACTCTCGGGTGCCGTAGGGAAGCCTGATTAGAGCCATACCAATTGTATATGTTGTTGCTTCACATCAACGAAAGGTGCACGGCCCGCTTACGAAAATATTGTATTTTCCTTTTAACCACATTTGGATAGTATGTCCCATTCAATTAATCCAGCCAAAAAATCCCTTGGTCAACACTTTCTCCACGACGGTAAGGTATTAACTAAAATTGTAAAAACGGCCAAAGTGACTGAAACGGATCACATTTTGGAAATTGGACCGGGAAAAGGACATCTGACAAAAAAGCTTTTACTGCAAGGATGTTCCGTAACCGCAATTGAATTGGACCATGATTTAATAATAGGACCTTTAAAAGACATAGCCGTAAATCCTAAATTGGAAATTGTCGAAGGTGACGCCCGCAAAGTAAATCTAAAAAAACTCATAGCCAATACACCATATTTTAAATTGGTTGCCAATCTGCCCTACAATGCAGGTACGAATATCCTGAGAAGTATTTTACTATCTGACCTCCCACCTCAATTAAGTGTTGTGATGTTGCAGAAGGAAGTGGCTCTGAATATCACAGCATTCCCTGGTAAATCCAATATTTTATCTAACCTTTTTCAGGTCTACTATGACACTAATTTTCACTTCAATGTTCAGCCGACATCTTTCACTCCCCAACCGAAGGTTATGTCTGGAGTAATATCATTGGCGAAAAAAAATATACCCTTACTGCCTAAATGCCTCCACCTTGATTATTTTTCATTTTTGACCTGTGGCTTTGCCGCACCTCGAAAGCAGCTACACAACTCCTTATCGCAAGGATTGATAATAACTATCGCAGAAGTGAAATATCTAAGCTCCCAGTTAGGCATTAACAGCGAACTTAGACCCGCGGCGTTAGGGGTTGATGCATGGGTTGCATTGTTCAAAAAATTCAGAGAGCAAAAATAACTTTATAGGCTTGGAAAAAGATATGAATATGGAAATCAAAGCGCCAGCCAAGGTAAATTTAAGTTTGGAAATTCTAGGTAAAAGGCTAGATGGATTTCATGATATCTCGTCCATAACCCAAACAATATCTTTATTCGACAAATTGCAAATCGAGAGAGATGATCAACTTACCTTGGAAAGTCCCGGCTTTGAATTGCATTCCAATAAGAATATTGTCTATTCAGCCGCCAAAAAGATGCGTGAACAATATTCTGTCAATTTAGGGGCCAGAATGGTTTTGCAAAAAAAAATCCCTGTATCAGCCGGGCTAGGTGGTGGTAGCAGTGATGCTGCTGCGGCCATTAAAATCCTGAATAAAATATGGAAGTTAAATCTTCCACTACAAGAACTCATTTCCTTTGCTTCTACAATTGGTTCGGATGTACCTTTCTTTTTAGAAGGAGGCACCTCTTTCGTTCAAGGTAGAGGAGAGTTAATTCGGGAGCTACCCGATTGTAAGATTGGTTGGTTAGTGATTGTTGTACCTAACGTTAGACTAGAAAAGAAAACAAAATCCATGTACTCCAACCTAACCGAAAATAATTATACCTCCGGAGGCCTATCGCGAAAACTTGAAGCCCGCATACGAAATGGTGGAGATTGCCCACCTCAATTAATGTTTAATGGCTTTCTGGAAGTCGCTAAAGAGAGCATTCCTGCTGTAGAGAAGGCATTCAGCATATTCAATACAGTTGGGGTACATGAAATTCACCTAACCGGTAGTGGGCCCTCACTATTTACAATAGTCAAACGTAAAGAGATAGCGACAGCACTATCTTTGTTACTAACGCATAAATATCAATTGGAATCTTACGTGGTCGGCAATGTTTCACGGGACACATTTCAGGTTTAGTTTGTGGACATACTGATAGCAGGTGCAGCATCCGGTCTACTATTTGCCTCTATGTCGATTGCTTTTGGATGCTTTGCTATTTTCGTAATGTATAAAAGCGCTAATGGTCCTATATACGAAATGTTCAACACTCTAGCTCCTTCTAAGATAATTTTGTCTTCAATAATGGTTTGGAATCCCACCTGTGCGGTTTTGGGCATACTGTTTGCCCTCCTCTTCTCATATTTATCAGATATAAGACCAGGACCCGGTCTTTTAAGCCCGAATTTTTTCTACACCTTCTTCGTAATCGGTATTTCCTTCCTTTTTTTGGTTATTTCCTATCAATTCCTCTCGATAATTTTCCGACCAATGCTGGGTATAGTGGGCGGATTTCTGTTAATTTTTGGGTGGCTGATACCTTATTTGGCTATATGAATACATTTATTCCTAATTTAGACTTGAATCACCTCAACCCTCAACTTAGAATGTATAGGTTGGCACAGAGGTTTATGTTTGTTTAATTTTGATCTTCACGTTCATACTGTGAAAGGAAGTACCGATAGCGGATTACTGCCGGAACAACTAATCGCAGAATCTAAAAGAATTGAGCTTAACGGTGTTTTCCTATCGGAACACGGTGGAGGATGGACACCAACTCAGATTGAAACAGAGTTTGGTGAAACCGATCTGACAGTGGCTACCGGCTTAGAAGTTAACACTGATATGGGGCATATAATAGTTATCGGCTTGGACTCCTATGTTAGCGGCATTCATAAACTTAAGGTCTTGAGGGAAAAAATCGATGAAGTGGGCGGGATTCTGATAGCAGCGCACCCGTTAAGAAATTTTTTTAATCGCCCCCCCTATAACGTCAACTTACTTTTCGGTGGATGGAAAGTTCCCCCAGAAACCCCTGAACAAGCAGCAGAACATGAATTATTCTCACTGGTGGACTGTATTGAAGTTACCAATGGAGCCAACAGTGAGAAGGAAAATGCATTCACCCTCGAGATAGCGAATTACCTGAATATACCTGCCACTGGTGGCAGTGACTCACACTCCATTCAAGGTATTGGGAGAAGCTTCACTATATTTGAAAATGATATCCCAGACCGAGAAACTCTCATTGCGGAACTCAAAGCAAAAAGGTTTTATCCTGCTGAGGGACTGAATATCGGAAAAGTACAAAAGTTTGAAAATACCAGTTCTTAGCTAACTTACGGCTATGAATATCCCCCATAATATGATCTTCAAATATCTTTAAATTCCACTTCTTAAGTCTTAACCTTTTATGGCACTCAATTTTCACTGAGATATAAAGGGTTATTTTTATATGCTCAATTCCATTATAGGTAGCCTGGCAAAACCCTTAGGTACTACCGAAGACATAGACCAAAAGGTTTATTCCCTGTCTTCCCATATGGAATCACGGAATAGAGGAACAGCGTTATTTTCCTTTCTTTCCCTTCCCTCAGCAGACCAGGCCGATGTGATCTTACGATTAAGTCGAGAACATCAACTAAACTTAATATCTTGGGTCAAACCGGCTGATTTCGCCTTAATTGTAGAAGAATTAGAAACTTCCGAATTTATACATTTGATGACCGATATACCTCCGTCAGAAGTATCAAGTATCTTAGAATTGACTTCACCTCCAATCGCGGCGGATATCCTAAAGAACCTTTCTCAATCTGATTCGTATCTGCTAACACAACAAATGAACCATGCCGACGAGATTTTGGCATTGATGTCTTATGATGCCAAAAATGCCGGTGGTCTTATGACCACCTCTTTTCTCAGCGTTAACCAATCTATGACGGCAGAGGCCGCTACTGAGTATATACGTAGCTTTTCCTATACTGATCTTGACGACGTATCCAGTGTTCTTGTAGTTGATGATCAAGAGTTTTTGGTTGGTATTTTTAACATAACAAGACTGGTTACCGCACCACTAAAGCACCCTGTTTCTTCTATAATTTTTCCTAGCATAATTTCTGTCTCTGTAGATACTGACAGAGAAGAATGTGCCCGGATTATGGAACGCTACAATTTACTTACATTGCCGGTCACCGACGAATATGGTCGTCTTGTAGGAACACTAAAAATAGAAGACATGATTTTCGTTTTGCAAGAAGAGGCTACGGAAGATATGTATCGGATGGTTGGAGTAGATGAAGAGGAAAAACTTCTGAGCCCCATATGGCTTTCAGTTAAAGGTCGCTTTCCTTGGTTGTTCATCAATTTGATCACGGTCGGATTTGCTGCTGTGGTAATAACTCTATTCCAGTCAACCTTGTCACAAGTTCTGGCTTTAGCAGTTTTTATTCCCGTTATAGCAGGGCAAGGTGGGATAGCTGGTACTCAGACTTTAACATTAGTAGTGAGATCGATGGCGCTCGGGGAGATTAGGAAATCAGATTCTGCCCGCCTCTTAGGTAAAGAACTAGGTATAGGTTTAATCCATGGTCTCCTACTCGGATTGGTTGCAGGCATCGTCGCTTATTACTGGCACGGCAGTGAATATATTGGAGCGGTGGTAGGGGTTGCTATGCTAGGAAATTTAATTGTGGCAAGTATTAGCGGAGTATCACTTCCTTTAGTTCTAAAGGCGTTGAATATAGATCCTGCTCTAGCCTCTGCAGTGGCTGTCACCACGTTAACAGATGTCATAGGGCTAGTTTTATATCTCGGCTTGGCGACACTTTTACTCCCGGTTATAGCCTAAATAATTTTAGCCATTTTCCTTTTTCAAATAACAATAATACAAAATGTATTTGTTTCGAAAACAGGCTAATCAAAAGTGTCGAGAATAAAAAGGCAACTAGTGCTGTTAATATTCCACCAAGTACGTCGCCGGGAAAGTGGATGCCCACATATATTCTGCAGAATGCCAAGCAAAAACTAGAGGACATCATCAGGCACCCCATCTTTCTATAAACATTGAAAACGGGAATCGTGAGACCCATTACAGCTGCCACAGAGTTTGATGGAAAGGAAGAGTCTGTTGGGGTATAAAAAATCAAATTTGCCTCCATCAGATTAAATGGCCTTTCTCGAAACAAAATTTGATTTAGAGCAAATACTATTAGACAAGCCAACAAAAGGGTCGAAATACTGTTTAGCACAGAGAGTCGGGTTTTGATTTTTTTACCTATGGAGCTTTCTTTATACCAAAGGAAAATTAACAGCAAAAACAGAAAAACTGGCACCAAATAGTCACTTGCTATAATCCTTGCCGAAGAATCAATTACCGAAGAAGTTCCTACCATTGAATTAATAGCTAGGAACATTTTTTGGTCAAACCAAATGATAGTGTTAATGAAGTCTTGCATCAGAATTATTTGATATTTTTTCGTATAACCCTTTCCGCCGTTGAAGAAAGCTTACGAATTATTAAAGCTGTTATCGCCGATAGAGCAAAGAGAACAGCTTGTTCATTTGCATCTAACCCACCTTGATAGTCGTTGACTATTCTGTCAGCCGTGGTAAAAAAGATAATCGGTGCAGCAAACATTAAACAAATTCCAAGACAATATGGTGCAAGTGATAATGAAGAACTACGATAGGGCACAACAGTGACTAATAAACCGAATACGGCTAGTACGCAGCAAAGAAAATAATCTAAGTGGAATCCAAACATTGCACATTTATCAAAACTGTAGTTGGAGGCTAGTTCACAGATACTTCTGTACACCACCCACGGTACTTAGGGTTTTCACCTCGTATTGCCTTTTGATATATTTCGTTTATAGCCGTGGTATATTCTCCAGTTTTTCCGTCCGCTATGTTCCTACTATCTAGTCTACCTACTGCCTGAATATGTGCAGCTGTACCAGTCAAAAACACTTCATCAGCAAAATAAAGCTCGCTTCTCCTAATCCTTCTCTCTAGAACCTCCATTCCTAGGTCTTCTCTGGCGATAGTAATCGCAGAATCTCTTGTTATGCCTGTCAAATTATTATCAGATACTGGTGGTATCACTAATTTCCCATCGTTTATCATAAATAAATTCTCACCGGAACCTTCTGAGACGAATCCGTCCGGGGTTAGCATAATCGCCTCATCAAACCCTGCCAAAGTAGCTTCAGTCTTTGCCAATATGCTATTAACGTAGTGCCCTGAAATTTTGACACGAGGAGGGATAATTGTGTCATCCACTCTGCGCCAGGAGGAAGTGCAACAATTTAAAGCTCCGTCAGAGTCTAGGTAGGCGCCAAATGGCACCATTATCAAAGTGAAATCACTACTGAGGTCCTGTAGCTTTAGATTGGCAACAAGTTCTTCACTTTTATAGGCTAAAGGTCTGATGTATAAATCTTGTTGGTAACCGCACTCTTTTATTAAATTTTCAGTGATGTCGCAGAGTTCATCTGCTGTTTTACCAATGTCCATCATCAACATTCTGCAGCCTTGCAACAATCTTATGTAATGTTCTCGCATTCGATAGACAAACATTTTCTGTTCCAGGTCGCTCCAATTACCTCTGATCCCTTCAAAGACGGCCGTCCCATAATGCAAGGCATGTGTCATGACATTCACATTTGCTTGTTCAATAGGAACTATTTGTCCTCGGAAGTAGGCAAGGGATTGTGACATTTAAGTCTCCTCTATATTCACAAAATTGTCCGTTATTATAGCTGCAATTAATCTCAATTACAGCTATATCAATCATCGAGCATAATGACCGTTACTATATCACCTGGGTCTTTGCTTTCTTCCTCCTCGGGGCATATTGCTAGACCGTTGGCATGAACCATGGAAGTTAAAATATTTGAATCTTGATGACCGGTAGTTTTAGCGGTATACCCATCTTCGGTCTGTTCAACGATGACTCTTGCATAAACCCGGCGTGAATCGTAGTTCACTATAGAATCTTTCAATACAGCCTGAATAGTGGGTCGGTGCAGGTTAGTTTTGCCCATCATTTTCAAGATTGCCGGTCTGCAAAATTGCTCAAAAGCTACCAGGGAACTTACTGGATTACCAGGTAACCCGATCAAAGGCACAGAGGTCTTCGAACCTCTATTCAATGTACCAAAAGCCAGCGGTTTGGCCGGTCTCATTCGAACTGACCAGAACTGCAAATCTCCGTGCTCTGACATTACATCTTTGACCATGTCATAATCACCTTTGGAAACACCGGCCGACGAGATGACTAAATCGCTTTCCATCGCTTCCCTAAGCTTCTCACGCACTGATCCCATCTCATCTCGAGCTATCCCAATGTACCTTGGTATGGCACCGAGCTGAATTACAGAAGCCATAATGGAGCTTGAATTACTATCAAATATCTTGCCTTCAGCAGGTTTTTCCCCAGGGCTGAGCAATTCATTTCCGGTTGAAAGTATTGATACCACAGGTTTTCTAATGGCTCGAACGTGAGACATACCCATAGACGCAAGAACTCCGATGGTAGCCGCAGTGATTACATGACCCTCTTCCAACACTGAATCTGCTTCCTTTATGTCCTTGCCTTTTACTCTTACATTAGTTCCAGGGGATACAGATGTCCTTATACCAATTTCAGTCAACCGACCAGATTTTGAAAAATCTTTCTCCGTGGTATCTTCAAAAGGTATTACTGCATCACAATGTTCTGGTACAGGTGCCCCTGTCATAATCCTTGATGCGGCTCCAGTCTTTAATGGTTTTGTGGGCAAGGATCCCGCCGGGATGGTTTCCAATATTTCAAGCATCACTGGATGTTCGTATGTTGCCGTTGATACGTCTCTCGACATGACAGCGTATCCATCCATTGCAGAATTATCCAAGGGAGGTATGTTTATTTCAGACCTAACTTGATCCGATGTCACCAATCCTAACGCTTCGGTTATTAGGAAGTTTTGGGCATTGAGAACTCCGAATTGGCTCAATATTTTGTCTCTAGCCTCTTCAACACTAAGCATATCTTCGTGATGATGTCCGTGATGATGTGTGGCCATTGGAATGTATCGCTTTATCGTTTGTTTTAGGAATAGCGTTCTGAAATTTTGTATTGGTGTTCGAGAGATTTGATTATTTGAACGTGAGCTCTATCTATCTCCTTCGCAGACAAAGTCTTATCATCTGACTGAAATATGATTCTCATGGTTATGGAATGTTTTCCGTCCGGTACCTCTCCCCCTTCGTATTGATCGATGGGGAACGAATTAGCCACAAGTTTGTTTTTACTTATAGTGCTCAAAATCGACTGGGAATCGATTTCTTTATCGGCTATTAAAGCCAAATCCCTAAATGAAGATGGATATCGACTAGGTTCAGAATAATCAACGAACTGAACTTCCGCCACCTTTTCTATGGAATCTAGAAAAAGACGGAAAATTATAACTGGACTAGAAGAAAGGTCATAAAATTCACTCAGATTGGATTTTAATTCACCGATATGTCCGATCAAAATTTGATTTAGAAAAATATCGGCCACTTTGCCTGTTTCATAAGTGATTCCAGCACTTTTAGTAAATGACAAAACCCCGCTCAACCCATGAAATATGTGTTCGACTACACCCTTTGCATCAAAAAAGTCCATGACCCGATCTGATTCAGACCATAAATCTGTGGAATTGCTCAATCCAGTGATAACCCCGACGATTTCCTCTTTCTCTACAGGCATAGAATCCGCTTCATCTGTCTCCAAAGGAAGAAATACTCGGCCGATTTCAAATAATCGAAGCCCAGCTTGCTGGTCCGTTCGCCTGTTTCTAGACAAGGTTTCAAGGACATTCGGAACTAAAGTCGGTCGGAGATACCTTTTGGAAGCATCCATTGGATTCGCGATTGTTATAGGTTCCTGGTCATTAGAAATCGAATCAAACAAGTTTATGGTCTCGAGATCTGTGACGGAATACGAAATGGTCTCATTCATACCAGCAGACACGAGCCTGTCTCTCATATGCTCCCTCACCCTCTGAGGATTTTTGGAACCTAGGCTTGGAATGGAAGAGGACAAATTGCTGGTAGGCAAATTATCATATCCATATATCCGAGCATATTCCTCGATGATGTCATCTTGTATCGAAATATCTGACCTCCAGATGGGAGGGATTACATTGATAACATGGGTCACATCTTCCTCTATTTTCTGAAAGCCAAGCCTCTTAATAATGTTCCATATATCCTTCATGAACACCGGAGTACCCAGTATTTTTTCAAATCTGGCCTCAGTAATTTCAATTGTTTTAATATGGTGGGATCCGCTAAAGGTATCGATGATGCCTTCGGCCGGAATTCCTCCGCACAATTGACTAATGAGATACGTCGCCCTTTTCAATGCAATAGGTGCAAGTTCATGCCGTATATCTCGCTCAAACCGGTACGAGGCCTCTGTATTCAAACCTAGAGCACTCCTGGTAGCCCTCGTATTGGCGGCATCAAAATTAGCCGCCTCCAAAAATATATCTGTCGTATATTCGTCTATTTCAGTATTTACCCCTCCCATAATTCCGGCCAGGCCAATGGGTTTGGAAGTGTCAGCTATGACTAGCATCGGGGGAGTGAGGGTTCTAGGTTGAGAATCAAGAGTTTCCAGCCGTTCAGATCCAAAAGCCTGCCTAACTATGATTTCATTTCCTTCCAACTTGTTGAAATCGAATGCGTGGAGCGGCTGCCCATATTCCAACATCACATAGTTAGTTATATCTACTATGTTGTTGATTGGTCTATGCCCTGATTTAGTTAATACATCCTGAAGCCACACTGGGGAAGGGGCAACCTTAACATTTTCGATAAATGATCCAGTGTATCTTGGGCAGTTGAGGGAGTCTTGTATTGTTACCTTTATGCAGTCCTCTATTTTAGTATCCCCACTTTGATACGAAGATTCCGGTTGGATAAGATCCCTGGCTAGTAAGGCTGCTATTTCATATGCTGTACCAATTATGGACAACCAGTCAGGTCGATTTGGAGTTAATTCAGTGTCAAGAATCGAGTCAGACAGCAAATCTTTGACCGAAGTACCAGTTATGGATTCATTATCTAATACTAATATCCCTCCGCTGTCTTCTCCAATACCTAGTTCTAAAGCGGAACAAACCATTCCTTTCGATTCAATTCCTCTAATATTGGCGCCTTTTAAAATTTCATGTTTCCCGGATCTTGGATTAAAGAGGTTCGCTCCTTCTTTTGCGAAAACAATTTTCTGTCCAATTTCTAAATTCGGGGCACCGCAAACTACTTTTGCCTTTTCTCCTTTTCCGAGGTCTAGCGTGGGAAGTCTGAGTCGGTCTGCATTGGGATGTGCCTCTAACTCGATCACTTGAGCCACCACAAGCGAGTCAGAATCCCATTTGTCTCCAATCTGCTCTATAGACCCGACTTCTAAACCTGCCATTGTCAAAGAATGAGCCAAATCTGTGACATCAGAGTCAATGTCTACATAGTTACGCAGCCAAGAAAGTGGGATCTTCATAAGTTAGCCTGTTAAGAAAACTGTTTTAAAAATTTCATATCATTGGAATAAAAATGCCTGATATCGTCAATCCCATGCTTTAACATTGCTATTCGTTCTGCTCCCATACCCCAAGCAAATCCGCTATATATTTCTGGATCATAACCTACCCCTGCCAGAACTTTCGGGTGAACCATACCGGCTCCCATAATTTCAATCCAACCCGTATTCCCACACACTCGGCACCCATCACCTTCACATTTGAAGCAGTCGATCGACACTTCAGCTCCTGGTTCAACAAACGGGAAAAAGTCACACCTAAATCTGGCTTTCCTCTTATCGCCAAAAATTCGTCTAGCGAATTCTTCTAAAGTGGCTTTTAGGTTGGCAAAAGTAATATCTTTATCAACCGCTAGGCCCTCTATCTGGCAAAATTGCCATTCATGAGTGGCGTCTGTCGCCTCGTATCGGTAGGTCTTACCTGGGACCACCACTCGAACTGGAGGGGATTGTGATTCCATAGTCCTAATTTGCATTGGTGAGGTGTGAGTCCGCAAAAGTAGTGGGCGGGAACCGTCTGGTAATTCCCTATCAATCCATAAACTGTTCCACATATCCCTGGCTGGATGCTCTTCTGGAATGTTCAATTTCTGAAAATTGTATTTGTCTAATTCCACTTCGGGGCCTTCAATGGTCTGGAAACCCATTGATTCAAACACTTGACATATTTCTCTGACAGCGGCTGTGGTTGGATGGAGGCTGCCCAATGAAATACTTCGGCCTGGTAAGGTCACGTCCAAAAGTTCTGGCCCGTTTCCTGTTACATTATTTTCCTTGTTTTCAATTCCAGATTTCTGACTTTCGTATTTTTCTGTCAAAAGGTTTTTTAAGGAATTAGCTTCGCCACCAGCTTTTCTTCGACTATCCACAGGGAGATCAGAGATTCCACGTAACAAACCAGTAACTTTTCCGTTACGTCCGAGAGTGTTAATTCTCCAAGTTTCAAGCTCATTGAGGGTCTCAATTTGAGAAAGGGAAAATAAGGCGTCCTTTTCTATTTGGATCCGTATTTCGAGGTAAGATTTTTCGTTCATTAATCAAGTAGGTAATTCATATGTCTTAATACAATAAAATATAGGCGCAAATTATACCTCACAACTAAAAATCTATCGGATAGGACAGAAATATATAAATAGATATCCGTTACGATAGTTTTTTTGTTTTCCAAAATTTCATAAATCATTGATATATTTTAGCTACAATTTCGATACATAAATATACTTCTAACCTTATAATATGCAAAAGAGGCGTTAGTTTATTAAAGGTGTGTAAGAGTGGAAATAAGCCAATTAACTGATTCTGCTTTGGTAGGGGCCATAGCTGCGGGCCTTATATTGGTCGCCTTTGTAATTTTAGCAATATTTTTACGGGTGACTCTAGCTATCCTGACCAAACGTGCTGATAAGCAGAAGAATGACAGATTGTTATTGGTGTTCATAGGTTCTATCAAGGGACCCTCAGTTCTACTCGTGATTTCTTTAGGGCTTCTGTTTGCATATTTCATTATTGCCAGGATAGATGAGGGTATTTTTACCTCAATAGCTGGAACCGGAGAATATGCTTTCAGAGTCTGGCAAGTCTCCGCTATTTTCATGGCAACATTCACTTTTTCTCATCTTTCAGATCGGATGATCAAATGGTACCTGGCCAATGTGGCAGGAAAAACTGCAACAACCCTAGATGACACTTTGCTCCCTATTTTCAGAAGGGTGTTGCCTATAACTGTATATGCGGTTGGCACATTAATTGCTATCGACAATTTAGGGGTATCCATTAGCCCAATACTGGCCGGTTTGGGTATCGGTGGATTGGCCGTTGCTTTGGCTGTTCAGCCAACGTTAAGCAATTTCTTTGCAGGTACATATGTTGTAACTGAAGGCGAATTAAAGGCTGGTGATTTCATAGAGTTAGACGGAGGACCCTCTGGTTACGTAGAAAGTGTCGGCTGGCGCAGCACCAAAATTCGTAGCAGATTCAACAACCTAGTCATCATACCAAATTCCCGGATGGCTGAAAGTATAGTTACTAATTATTTCAGCCCCACACCTGCGATGAATGTAATTGTAACTTGTGGAGTGAGTTATGAATCAGACCTAGAACAAGTTGAAAATATAGCCTTGGAAGAGGCTGAGGCTCTTGTAAAGGAATCCAGGCATTCCATCAAAGATATGGACCCTTTCTTTGGATTTTCTAATTTTGGCGATTCCAATATAGATTTTTTTATTTTCCTTCAAGCTGTGGATCGCAACGGTACTTTTATACTGAAGAGTCAGCTCATGAAGAGAATACATTCCAGGTTTACTGCCGAAGGAATTGAAATTAATTATCCTGTTCGAAAACTTGTGCTTTCAGATGAAGTTAACTTCGAGGAAATTATAGGTTCTGAAACAACGGAAATGTAAATTCTGGCAAAGAACCCTGATCGTTAAGTAAGGCGCCTTTTATGGAAAAGGTACTGATTAGCGTATCCTGCAAATTCACCGAAGTAATCTTGCGCCCAATCTCTTAACTTTGTGTCAGCAATAGCCTCATCGATATCATTCAGATAATTTTCTCGCAGGACACGTTTTATCCATATATCAACCGGAAATGCTTGAAGTTTATCCATTGAAAATAGTAAAACACAGTTAGCTATTTTATCTCCCACTCCAGGAAATTTAAGTAGTTCAATCAATGCTTCCTCGTACTCCAAACCTCTAAAACTTTTTAAGTCAATTTCGTTTCTACCCACTATGTCGGCTACTTTTGCCACGTACTTGGCGCGAAAACCTAATCCTATTTCTCTTAACCCTAATTCCCCGAACTCGGATATAGAAACTGGTCCAGGAAAAGAGTAAAAATGCCCAAATTGATCTTTTATTCTTTCGCCGGAGGATTCTGATATCCCTTTTACCAAGGATTTAATCCTCGGAATATTATTGTTTGCCGAACAAATGAATGTAATAAGGCATTCCCAAGGGTCCTGTCTTAAAATATGAAGCCCTTCATACCTATTTTTTGCCTGAGTGAAATAAGTATCTGAAGATAATTGGGAATAAATTCGTGGTAAATCATCCTCTATCCGAAGATATTTTCTTATGAATCCCTCATCAACCAAATTCCGGCTGCCAAGACTGCAGTGTATTCCATCTTCTTTTTGAGTCAGCCTTACTCTGACCCCATCTAGAATCCCTTCATGTACCTCTCCATTTAATACGGGGGTCCACCGGAAAGCTTGTCCGCTGTAAAGAGTCTCATCAAGGGAGTACGGGTATTGGGAGGTCAGTATCAACTTAAATTCCAAGCCAGCTGGAGACTATGTCTTCAACTTCTTCAGATTTTGGGCGTTGAATTTCCATTTTTGGCAAAGCTTTTATGAACCTGTGTCCATACCTGCTATTGACCACCCGGCTATCTAATATGAAAACCGCTCCTCGGTCTTTATTCGAACGGACTAATCTTCCAAATCCTTGGCGAAACCGAATAATAGCGCTAGGAAGAGCATATTCCATAAAAGGATTTGAATATTTTTCAGCCCTTGCCGCATAAATCGGATCACTAGGTACATCAAAAGGTAATCTCGTTATAACTAGGATTTGCAAGGCATCTCCCCGGAGATCTATCCCTTCCCAAAAAGATGAGGTTCCTAGCAGCACTGTCTCAGGATGTTTCTTCATTCGTTCGATCAATTGCCTCGGAGTTCCAGATATACCCTGGGCCAATATTTCCAAATGCTCACCAGAATATTTGTCTTTAATCAACTGAAATACTGATTTTAAGGAAGAGTATGAGGTGAACAATGCAATGGTTCGCCCTCCGGCTGCCATGGCGGCTTGATAAATATTTTTAGCAACCATTTCTTCATAATAGGGTTCCCTCGGGTCGGGTATATCTGTTGGCATCACCACAGTAGCTAAATCCTCATAAGGAAAAGGGGAGCCTAACAACAATTGGTTCTCTGGATTTATTCCTAATCTCTGATTGATATGCTGAAAAGAGCCATCGGTGCTCAAGGTGGCACTAGTTATTACCACAGAAAAATTTTGATCAAACAGCTGATCCCTAAGTT
The DNA here is from genome assembly GCA_002500485.1 of Dehalococcoidia bacterium UBA7891. Classification (GTDB taxonomy): domain Bacteria; phylum Chloroflexota; class Dehalococcoidia; order Lucifugimonadales; family UBA826; genus UBA11996. The sequence goes on along the minus strand of DLRJ01000045.1, from coordinate 68,684 downwards.
GGTCGCCAACCTCAATAGGTGCTCCCGACAACGTGGAATAGTCAGGATTGTTGTCGTGCGATATCCAATAAACATAATTTTCTGTCCGCTCAAAAAGAAAATGCTGGATGAAATTATTCGCCTCAGTAATGGAACTTTGAGTATTTTGAATGTCTCCCAAAATTTCAACAACGCTACGATGGTTATCATATTTTTCCAAGATTCTGTTTGCAGCGATGAATTCTTTAGATATAGCGGAAACGTGTTCTTCAATATCTCTTCCCAAAGAACACAGATCCTCCCACAGTGGTGGCTCTTCACCAATCTTAATTCGGTATTTATCCGAAGGTGAAAAGGATGATTTATGTGAAGTTGATTGCTTCATGATTTCGGTGGCGAAAGAAAATAGAGTATTGAAACTATCCTGCAATTTGGTTAATGATAAGGCTACAGACTCACTTGATCTTGATAATCGACTTACGTCCTCGGTATTCATGTTGAGAGGTGTGAATAATGCATTTATGTTTGAAAATATCGAATCCCGACCTCTAAGTGATGACAGGGTTTCACCAGCAAGTCCGTGAGATACTTGAAACCCAAAGGCTTGAGTCGCTTGATCCTCAAGATGGTGAGCTTCATCTATCACCAAAGCCCCAAACTCCGGGAGTAAAGAACGGCCAGATTTTACATCCGCCATAAGAAGTGAATGATTTACGACAACTAAATCCGAATTATTCGCTTCTTCTCGGGCCTGTTTTAAAAAACATTTCCCGTTATATCCCCCACACATAAAAGCTCCTTCAGCGTTCAGCCTTGACCAAAGAAACCTGTGCTGGGCTCTCGATAAGTTTAATTCTGCCTGATCTCCCGTCAAAGTTGTATCCAGCCACACTAGAATTTTAGAGATTAGAATGGTTTCTGTTTTGTCTAGTTGTTCTCTTGAGGCAAAGTTACGGAAATTTTTAAGACATAGGTAGTTACGCCTGCCTTTCAAGACAGAATACCTAAGCTCATTACCCGGATCAGATTTATCGGCTGCCTTAACAACATACGCCGCCATAGGTAAATCTTCTTCCATCAATTGATCTTGCAAGTTTATCGTATTAGTTGAAATTACCACTCGCTTATCGTTGTCTTTCGCGTACTGGATTGTAGGAATCAAATACGCCATAGATTTACCGACTCCGGTTCCTGCTTCAATGATGGAAGTTCTGTTATTTTCAATTGTCTCTTTCACCATCATTGCCATATCCAACTGTTCCTGTCTCTCTTCAAAAGCAGTCAAAGAATAGGCCAGAGCTCCATGGTCCGAGAAAATTTCTTGCAAATCATCAGAAAAATTTTGTACTTTTGTTTGCACCTCAGTTTGAACGTCTACTGGTGGGTCTTGCTGTGAATCGGTGGGATTTTTATTGGTTTTCTCAGACAATAACCTTTCAGACAGCAATGTTTGCAAAACAGGCTGGCTATCCCATGATCCTTTTACTGCCATGTTGTTGATTTGGACAAAAGTCTGTAACTTTAATTTTTTTATTGATCTTAGTAAATTTAAGAAGAGGTTCATTGTGTTTTCACAATCAGCCATCGCCCGATGGGAATTTGAGATATCCAATTCTAAAAACAAACTAAGCCCAGTGAGACTGTAATCTAATTGGGTAGGGTGAATAACATAGGACAAATCAAGAGTGTCGAAAAGGATTCCTTCAAAATTGAATCCAAATTCCCGCAGAAATCCAATATCAAACCCAACGTTATGTCCAATCAATACTGAGTCTCCAATAAATTCCTTCAATTCAGGAATGATGCTGTGAAATTCAGGAGCTAGTAGAACGTCCTTGTCAAAAATTCCTGTGAGATCACTTATAAACGGAGGTATTTCTTTTCCAGGGTTTACAAAAGATTGGTAAGTTTCAAATATCCCTTCTAGACCAAATTTAATAGCAGCTACTTCAATTATCGCGTCGGCACGATTATCCAGACCTGTAGTTTCAATATCTATTACACAATAATTATTTGTGATTTGATCGCTATTTTGAGTGAGTTGTGTCATGTTATTTGTACTACGTTACTATAATCCTATGTTATCTATGTAAGAAGTCGTTGTCGTATATTATGTATGCAAGAAAGAAATAGTTCAGGTCCGGGTATATGAGCAACAACAAAAATCAAAATCCAGTTATTAAAGGACTCTCAGACAAGGTAGGAGATTTTACTGTCTCTTTGCATTATGACCGACGATTGTTCAAACAGGACATAAAAGGCTCTATTGTTCATGCTTCTATGCTTTGCAAACAAAAAATAATAACTTTGTCTGATAAGGATTCCATTGTAGAAGCATTATTAGAAATAGAGTCTGAAATTGAAACTGGAAATTTCTTATGGAGACCGGAATTAGAAGATATTCATATGAATATCGAAGCTCGATTACACGAAAAAATAGGTTCCGTTGCCGGTAAGCTGCACACCGCCCGTTCTAGGAATGATCAAGTTTCTCTAGATATGAGAATGTATGTTAAAGATTCGATAAACATCATTATCAGACAGCTGACAACTCTGCAACGTATCTTATTGGACATTGCATCTCAAAACAACGACGTAATCATTCCTGGGTACACCCATTTACAAAAGGCACAGCCGGTGCTTTTTTCCCATCATTTATTAGCATATTTTGAAATGCTCACAAGGGATAAGACCCGATTTAAAGAAGCCTACGAACGAACTGATGTTTTACCGCTAGGTAGCGGGGCCTTGGCTGGGCTTCCTTATGATTTAGACCGCTCTTATGTTGCCCGAGAGTTAGGATTTTCTGAGATTTCTCAAAATAGTATGGATGCGGTTTCAGACAGGGATTTTGTAATAGATTATTTATCCGCAGCTTCTATATGTATGATGCATATTTCAAGATTCTCTGAAGAACTAATTCTTTGGACTACAGAAGAGTTTTCACTTATCAAATTACCCGCAGAATACACGACTGGTAGTAGCATAATGCCTCAAAAAAGAAATCCTGATTTTGCTGAGATTTCTCGAGGCAAAACCGGCAGGGTGTACGGTAATTTAGTTTCTATATTGACTGTCTTGAAAGGCTTGCCTATGACTTACAACCGGGATTTGCAGGAAGATAAGGAAGGTTTTTTTGACAGCCACGATACTTTAGCGGCAGTCTTGGAAGTTTTCCTCGGAATGCTACCCGGTATTCAGGTAGATTCAGTAAAAGCTCGACAGGCAGCCGAGGGCGGGATGGTTCTAGCGACTGACCTAGCCGACTATTTAGTAATTAAAGGAGTTCCGTTTCGAGAAGCCCATGGAATAATTAGTGAATTATCAGACTATGCTTCCACTAACCATAAATTATTCAGTGAGATTTCTTTAGAAGAGTACCGGGGTTTTTCTATGTTATTTGATGAAGATGTATACGAAGTCAGTGTAGAATCTTCGGTTAATGCTCGAAATACTGTAGGTGGCACCTCCTTTAAGATGGTTCAACAGGCTATCAAACTCGGCTATCAAAAATTGGAAAAACAAGATGCCTGAATTTAAGCTGTACCCATCTATTTTATCTGCTGATTTTTCTCAGTTGGGCAAGCAAATACAGGAGACCGAAACTTGCGGGGCCGACGGCATTCATATAGATGTTATGGATGGTCATTTTGTCCCATCCATAACATTTGGGACCCCTATCATAAAGGCTGTGAGAGATTTAACTGGTTTGCCCTTAGATATACACATGATGACCGTACGCCCCGAAAATCATTTTTCTGAGTTTGCGTCTGCAGGCGCTGATTCTATTACAGTGCATTATGAGGCCAGTCCGGAATTGAAGGACACATTAGCACTGCTAGATAAATTCGATGTTAGGAAATGTGTAGCGTTAAATCCTGAAACCCCTATTGAAAAGATTTACGATATTATTCCTCTGGTAGACCAAATATTGATAATGTCAGTACAACCAGGTGCCGGCGGGCAAGACTTTATACCCGAAAGTCTCAAAAAGATTGAAACACTTTCTAAAGAGATTGAATCCCAAGGGCTTTCCATACCTATTCAGGTCGATGGCGGTATAAATCCAGACACTACTCTAAAGGCAGTGCAAAGTGGAGCAAATATAGTAGTAGCTGGTAGTGCAGTTTTTAATGAAGACTTTCCTATTTGTGATGGGATATCCAACTTGAGAAACTCATCAATATGAACGTTTTGGGAATAGAAACTTCCTGTGATGATACAGCTGCAGCCGTTATAACGGATGGAACATATATTCGCTCAAACATTGTCGCATCCCAGTCAGACATGCATAAAAAATATGGCGGCATCATCCCCGAAATAGCTTCCAGGGAGCATTTCACATCGCTTATCCCAGTTGTAGGTGAGGCTCTAAATGAAGCTGACATGACTCACAAAGATATCGATGCAATTGCTGTCACATATGGCCCAGGCTTAGCAGGATCTCTTTTGATAGGTGTGAACTCAGCAAAGGGATTATCAATGTCTTGGGACAAACCTTTAATAGGCATAAACCACCTAGAAGGCCATATTTATTCCGCTTGGTTGGAAGATTTGATGCCGGATTCCAAGGCAGAGTTTCCTATAGTTTGCCTGATAGCGTCTGGGGGCCATACTGATCTGATATTGATGAAAGATCATTTAGAGTATGAATTACTCGGTAAAACTAGAGATGATGCTGCCGGAGAAGCCTTTGATAAAGCTGCTAGGGTGCTTGGTCTAGGTTTTCCTGGAGGCCCTGAGATTCAAAAAATGGCTGAGAAGGCTAAAGATGAAATAGACCCCTTGCCCAGACCGCAGATTAAGAACTCTTTGGATTTCAGTTTTAGCGGTCTTAAAACCGCGTTGGTGAGGCGAGCTGAGTCTGAAGGGTTTTATCCGCTTGTTGATAACCGAGGCCCAAGTGCCTATCAAACAACGGAGTATTCCTTTGCTTTTCAAGAAGCTATTGTGGATTGCCTTATAAGAAATACCAAACAAGCAGTTCTTGAAACCAATAGTAAGGCAGTCATTCTCGGTGGTGGTGTAGCGGCCAACAGTCGCCTAAGGCAAAGAATGAACGAGGTTATAGACATACCGATCTTTGTACCACGAGCCCCACTGTGCACAGACAATGGAGCTATGATAGGAGCTGCTGCTTTCTTCAACCTCAAAAACGGGCTTCCGTTCCAACTAGACATGGATGCCGTACCAAATCTGAGAATAGGGCTTACCGCGGAATAAAAACCCTAATAGTACTGGTGTTTATAGAATTATGAGTGTCTATATATTCCAGTACTGTACCCATTAAATCCCTCAATTCATAGTCAGCCAAATCTTTCTCAAGAGGAAATTTCGCCGAAAATCCATTAGATTGAATTACAAGGCAGGGCTGGATTTCTTGAGAGTAATGATCAAACAAGAGAAAAGATCCCATTAAAGTGAAGACAGATAAGGCAATCATTTTCATCAAAAACCCATCTAAAGCAGCCATAGCTATAAAAATTAAGACCACAAGCATTGCAAGCCAAACAAAAGTGAATCTTGATTGTCTACTGATAGATTCCACATAAACAGATTCTACAGAATCATATTTTATAAACCCTTCCCTTTTACCGTCTTTCCCAGTGATGGTGTACGAAAGGCCCTTATCTGAGGGGTATATCTGGTGAGTTCCCTGTGTTTGCTTTGTAAAAGGTTCCATATATATGAAGGTACCTCTTTCTGATATATTAATCGATATATTTTCAAGGGCATTATAAATGGAAAGACCCACATCAAAACCTACCGGCCATCATCATCTCGAATTAGACACTCCAGCCTTATTAGTAAATAGCAAGCTATTGAAGTCCAATATAGAGAATGCGAAATCCTATTTAAAGGATACGTCCTGTAAACTCATTCCCAATATAGGCACACACGGAGCAGCAGGGATTGCCCGATACCAAACGAATTTTGATCACGAAGCTCCGGTATTTGTTGATACCCTTCAGCAGGCGCATTCTTTTGCAAATAATGGCTTTAAAAATATAATTATTGAATCCCCGCCCGTTGGTACAGGTAAGGTGGAATCTTTACACCGACTGGTGAACACAGCTCATGTCACCATATCTATTTCCAATTTGGCTCATCTAAATATGCTTAAACATTTCTCCAGCGAAAACCTCTCCGCCCTGTTCAGAATCCCGAATAAATCAGACTCAATTGGAGTAGGAACTCATCAGACATTATTAGAGCTTGTAAAACTACTTGAGGAGCATTTCGAAATTAATTGGAAGGGACTGATCACCGTCTCTAAAGGTAGTGACAGCTTAGAAGAATCTTTTAAGGAAATTCTATCTGCCAAATCTTTTCTTCAATCTCATTCCTTCACCTCAAATGAGTTGTTAATAAACACATCAAATCAATCTTTGAAGAAAGCTCATGCCAATCTGCCGTCGGAGATAACTGGTTTGATATCTGGAAATTATCCTTTCGAGATAAATGGGTATTTCCCAGTCTGCTCGGTAGTGTCGACAGTTATGAGTACCCCGGAACCCGGGCGGGCATACATAGATTGTGGACAAAAAGCTATTAGCATAGATCGAGGAGTTCCATCCGTCGTCAATTATCCAAATACTGTGGTAGAAAAAATGAGCGCCGAACACGGGTACCTTGTTTTCGACACAGCTGAGATGAACTTGGAAATCGGTGACAAAATTTTACTGAGGCCAGCTAACTACTCAGACACCTTTAACCTTTACGATTTTATAAACCTCATAAAAAATGATCGATTAGAATCAGTCATCGAAACCACCGCCCGTGGCACATTCAAATAAAATCAGGAAAACATTATGCAATCATACCGGCCAAACCTAGGGGCCACAATTGATCTGATAGAAACCCCAAGTCTTCTTATAGATCTCAATTTAATGGAATCGAATTTTGATGTTATTTCAAAAACTTATTCCAATACCCTATGTAAAATGCGTCAGCATGCAAAAAACATAAAGTGTCCCGACATATTATGGCGCCAAATTGAAATTGGTGGCACTTTAAACGGGGTGTGCACAGCCAAGGTTTCAGAGGCTGAAGTCATGGTTGAAGGCGGCATACGGGATGTTCTAATCACCAGTGAAATTGTAGGTGAAGATAAACAAAGAAGGTTGGCATACCTGGCAAAAAGAGCGGATGTGAAAGTTTGCATTGACAATAAAGCAAATTTAAATTCTTTGTCTTTAGTAGCTCAGGAAATAGGTTCTGAAATTGGGGTCTTGATAGAAGTTGATACCTCCATGGGGCGGGCAGGCATTCGAACTGTTGAACAGGGAGTCGACCTAGCAAAATTGGCTGAATCGCTAAATTCAATAAAATTTTTGGGTGTTATGAGCCATCAAACAGTCGATGGTTTCGCGGATAAGGAAACGCGATTTATAGAGGGTAAACGGTATATAGACAAATGCCTGGCAGTGAAGACTGCCATAGAAGATAATGGGATTGAAGTTACAATCGTTTCGTCTGGGGAAACTTTTTCTTATGACGTTGCCCCTCAAATAGAAGGTGTGACTGAAGTAGAGGGGGGCACCTATGCTCTCATGAGCGGGCCCACAAAATATATGGAAGAATTTTCTCTAGCAGGAAAGGTTTTAACGACCGTTATAGACGTGACGGAAATTGAGGTTGTGATCGACGCTGGACTACGGTGTTTGGGCGGACCTCTAGGGGTAACACCAACCATTGAAGGACACGATAATTTAGCCGTTAAAGAAATGCATGATTCCTATAGTGTTCTCAAAGTAGAAGGGGTAAATCCTTTCGAAATCGGTCAAACTTTGTTTATCTGCACTTCCCAGCAAGATATTTTGGTTAATCGATGGGATAATTTCATTGGAGTACGTGATGGCGTGGTAGAAGCTGTTTGGGACATATCAGCCAGAGGATGCCATCACTAAGTTAGTTAAATAATGGCTATATCAAAATGGTTCTTCGCTCAATGGTACGATGTCTTAAATTCGATTGTTGAACCCAAAGTCGTTCCGTATCGAAATTTAACAGCTGGGAAAAGCCATGGCAGAACCCTGGAAGTCGGTGGGGGAACGGGAGCAAATTTGCCATATTTCGAAACGACCAGCTCCTTAACCATAGTCGAACCCGATGTTCACATGACCAATAAGCTTCGCAAGAGGGTTAATAACTTCAACAAAGATATATCCATCGTGAAATCATTTGGGGAAAAACTCCCATTCGAGGACAACATCTTTGATTCGGTTGTCACAACCCTGGTTCTTTGTATGGTAAATGATGTTGAAAAAGTTATCTTGGAGATTTATCGAGTACTTAAACCGGGTGGGACATTTTTCTTCTACGAACATACTGTTGCTCGTAGTTTTTCCGGGAGATTACTCCAGCAACTTTTAGACCCTATATGGATTATTACCACCACGGGATGCCACCTTAAAAGAGATATACTAGGTGTTGTAAAAGCGGCTCCGTTTACCAAATTAGAATATGACATATTCAATCTCAACGTGGGAATTCCAATTACGATTCCCAACATTGTGGGTTCAGGAACCAAATGACAGTATCTGAAGAGACTCTTAACCATCAAGTTGATTGTCGTGGTATGCCGTTGATAAAAAGCCCTGATGAAATCGGGGTTTCAGCATCAGGAATCATTTATGACCGATTTGGGCGCGTACTCCTTCAAAAACGAACTGACATAGGTTGGTGGGGGTTACCAGGAGGCCGTTTAGAAATTGGAGAGAATTTGACCGACTGTGTGGAAAGAGAGGTCCTCGAAGAAACTAACATCACAGTGAGGGCAAAAGCATTGATAAAATTGTATTCCGATCTTACAGAATACACTGCTATCCAATATCCAAACGGAAAACTAGTCCAATACGTGACTGCATTATTTCTTTGTGAAAAAACTTCAGGATATTTGATTATGTCAAATGAAAGCACTGATATAGGATATTACGACCCTCAACATTTCCCGGAAAACACTTTACTCTCTACCAGACTAAGGGTAAAAGATGCACGAGAATTCTCTAGGTCAGATAAAGGATATTTTGATGTCATTGAATTGGGAAAATGATCCGGACTTAAGTTCCAAAAGTGATATGGACTACCTACAGGATTTGATCGAATCGCTCACCTCTCTTTTACATTCAACTCCAGAAGATAAAGTTCTATTGTTCCGCAGGGGCAACGCATACCTAGATAAAGGAAAATATGAGGAAGCTATATTGGATTATTCAGCAATAATAGGAATGAACCCATCAGATTCTATTCCATTGAACAATAGGGGAATTTGCCTACGATCCCTTGGTGACCCTGATAATGCAATCAGGGACTTCAACAAAGCAATCGAATTAAACAACGAATATAGGGATGCCTACAATAACCGTGGGATGGAACTCTCAGATAAAGAGGATTACCTCAACGCTATCGATGATTTCACTCGGGCCATAGAAATTGATAGTGAATATTGGTATGCATATAACAACCGTGGCATGGCGTTGTGGGCTATCGGGAAAAAGGATTCTGCCATCGTTGACTACAACAAAGTAAGATCGTTAATCGGTTCTTAAATACTATTCGTTAAAATATATCTTGTTTTGGCCGACTAATTTTAGAGTTTTGTGAGGGTCTATTACTGGAGGTCCGTCCCCGGTTAAAACTATCGTGATTGAATTTCCATTTCGTAAAGGTATTGATCGCTCGCCATCTAGACCTATTATGCATGGAGATCTTTTCACCACATATGGATGGTTTGGGATCATGTTAGAAATATTTTTGATTCCAACTTTGGCAATATTACCTGCAGTCAGAGGAGCAGAAACATACTTGGAATCAATCTGCTTCTCTATTTCAATGTGAAGTCCATGGGAATCCGTTTCGGATAACGGGTTCGTAAGACCTCCAATAGAGGAAAGTCCTATACTGTCAGGTTTAGCAACAGCTAAAAATATCTCTGACACTGTGTTTATATCCCAAATAGCCCGTGCACCAACATAAGTTTCTGTTGATATAGCTATGTCCACTAAAGCCGTATCAATCAGATCCATCGCCATATCCCGGCTCTTATAAACATTCATTTTTTTACACCTAGGGGCACATAACTCTCTATCGACTAAGTGACCTGCCACAGTTCCTGCGGCCATACCAGCTAATGTTCCCTCAATCAAGAATGGAAACACATTATTAGTACCGGTAGACAATGGCATAATCGGAACCTCGCATGTACCTAAAGCCACGGCACGATTGGTACCGTCACCCCCCAAGGTAACGATGGCAGAAGCTCCGTGACTTTCCATCAATTTTGCTGCAGTAATGGTATCTTGCTCGGAATTGAAAATACTCATTTCAAGAAACTTTACCGAAATGCTCTCTTGTAAATTAGAGACAGCTTCTTGTGCAATACGCCCATAGTCCGGCATAAGTAATATTTCATTTACGCCAACCCCAGAAAGTCCTTTAATGACTCTTCGTAGAGTATTGACCTTTTCCTGATTTGAAACGAATCTGCTTTGAGAGATAAGTCGCCTTATGTCTTTACCAGCCGAGGGATTCGCTATTATTCCAACCGTTGTCATTTAACAAGTGCCTAACATCTTTACTTTTCTATGAAGCCGATTATAGTGTTTCATAAGGATAGTTTGTTGATATGACTGTAATTAGAAATGGCCCAAAAACAAAAAAACTGAAAGTTAAAGCAGTTTCTGATTTGCTTTCCATTATTTATGGTCCTATCCCATGGAAACCTAGATACAATGCCTCCGAAGAACTGGTCTATACCATTTTGTCCCAACACACCTCAGACATCAATTCAGAAAGGGCTTTTCATAACCTATTAACTGTATTCGGCGATTTGGATCACATAGCCGATGCCAGCGTTGATGATATTGAAGTAGCCATAAGGAGAGGCGGACTCTCAAAAACAAAGGCCCCACGGATAAAATCCATTCTCAATGAAATCAGAGAGGAATTAGGTTCCTTTGATCTTAGCTTTCTCGCCGAAATGCCCCTCAAAGATGCCAAGGCTTGGCTTATAAATCTAAAGGGGGTGGGACCGAAAACTGCAGCCATAATTCTTTGTTTTTCATTCGGAATGCCCGCCATGCCTGTGGATACTCACATTTATAGAGTGTCCCAGAGGTTGTCTTTGGTGGGGAAAAAAATATCGGCTGAGAAAGCCCATGACATTTTAGAATCGTTAGTAGAACCTAAAGAAGTTTTCCAATTCCATATGTACTTAATTAAGCATGGACGAGATACCTGCAAGGCCCAAAGGCCGAAATGCCATCAATGTTCTCTCACTGAATTGTGTCCTTCATTCAAAAGGTATCAATAGGGTGCAAATACCACTAATGTACTAGAATATACCTCCTGGCAAAATATTAAAAATATACCGAAGGTTTACTATGAAAGTAGGAATTATCAACGTCACAGGTTATGCGGGAGCGGAAGTTGCCCGGATTTTAAGTGAACACGAAGAGGTCGAAATTGCATGTGTAACTGGTCGGAGTGGGGCCGGTAAAAATATTTCTGACATATTTCCTCATTTGGCTAATTTAGATATAGAAATATCACCGACTCTGGACAAAAGTGTAGATTTTGTGTTTTCTGCACTACCTCATGCTGCCAGTGCAGAGGCTTTAAAGGACGCAATCAATTCAGGAATAAAAGGCGTAGATATCAGCGCGGACTTCCGCATTCGGAATCTCGACACTTATTCGGAATGGTATAACGTAGAACACCCTTGTCCAGAATTGATGGAGTCCAGTGCATATGGTTTACCTGAGCTGCACCGTTCTGCGATCAAAGACTGTCAAATCGCTGCCAACCCCGGGTGCTATCCGACTGCCTCCATATTAGGCCTCGCACCCGCCTTACAGGCAGGAATTATAGAACCAGAAGTCATCGTTGATGCTAAATCTGGAGTATCAGGAGCTGGCAGGGGTCTCTCCCTCAAAATCCATTATTCCGAAGTCAATGAAAACGTGAGTGCATATGGGCTGGACGGCCATCGACATATGCCAGAAATTTCACAGGAATTAGATTTACTATCTAACCAACATGTCAACCTCACTTTCCTACCTCACCTGATCCCAATGACACGAGGTATATTAGCTTCTTGCTACGCACCTTTAAAGAGCAGTTTTATCGAAACAGGAGTAGACCTAAAATCAGAAATAAAGGCTCTTTACAGGGACTTTTACAAAGATAAAAGATTTACTCATGTTGTCGATTCTCCGCCAATGACAAAACAAACTCTTGGAAGTAATGATTGCGTCATATATCCAACGGTCGACGTGAGGGCAGGTAGATTGATGGTAATCAGTTGTATAGACAATCTCGTGAAGGGTGCTGCAGGCCAGGCCATTCAAAACATGAATATCATGTGCGGTCTGCCTGAAGACTTGGGATTAACCCAATTGGCGATATATCCATAGGGTTATTTTCCATCTAAATAATCGTTGCTCTATCCCAACCGAGGACATAGACTATTTAGTGTTGCTTAAACAACAGACGATTTTTCGAAACTAACATGGCCCCATCGTCTAGCGGTCTAGGACACCGCCCTTTCAAGGCGGAGATCGCGGGTTCGAATCCCGCTGGGGTCACCATGACCATTTATTTTAGGAAGGTTCTTTTTGGAATTTAACGACCTCGGCCTCGACAAACGTCTAATGGCCGGCATTCGATCAGCTGGCTATACGACTCTTACCCCAATACAGAATGAAGCTATCCCACTTTCAATAGAAGGCCGGGATTTATTAGGATTAGCACAGACCGGAACTGGAAAGACTGCTGCTTTTGCAATTCCACTATTGCAAAAATTGTCAGTTGGCTATACAGGCAAAATAAGAGCTTTAGTAATAGCCCCTACCAGAGAGTTAGCTGACCAAATCCACCAACATATATCTCAGTTGAGCTCTGGGTTGAAGACCAGATCCATTACCTTGTATGGAGGAGTTTCTAAAAATCCTCAAGATGAAAAATTACAAAAAGGGGTAGACATAGTAATTGCCTGCCCGGGTCGTCTATTGGATCACCTCAGAGAATCAACTATCGATTTGTCAACTTTAGACACATTGGTGTTGGATGAAGCTGACACAATGTGCGACATGGGTTTCCTTCCTGATATTCGAAAGATAATCGCTCATTTACCATCCAAAAGGCAAACCTTATTTTTTGCCGCTACTATGCCAAGTGATATTAGAAATTTGGCCAAAGATATTTTGGATAACCCAACTGAAGTTCAAATAGGGGTTATAGCTCCAGCAAAAACAGTTGCTCATTCTCTTTATCCGATCACAGAAAAGCTTAAAAGCCAGTTGTTTTTCCGACTAATAGAAACCACAGCGACAGGTCAAGTAATAGTATTCACCAGAACAAAACATCGAACCAAAAGGCTATTCGCGGAGCTAGAAAAAAGAAAATACAATGTAGCAGCCCTTCAAGGTAATATGTCGCAGAATAAACGGACTCAAGCCATAAATGGGTTTCGGAAAGGTAAATTTGACTTTTTAGTGGCTACTGACATAGCCTCCCGCGGTATTGATATTCCAGAAATCACACATGTAATCAACTACGATATGCCAAACACCGTAGATGCTTATATACATAGGATCGGGCGCACAGGAAGAGCAGAAAGTCTTGGTGAAGCCATAACTCTTTCAATACCCGAAGACGAATCAATGATCACCAGAATTGAAAAAATCCTGAAATCACAGATTGAAAGAAAAACCGTTAATGATTTTAGCTATGGAACTTCGTTTGATCCCAACAGACGGTCAATTCGCAGTCAGAATTTAAAATCGCAAAGTTCAAGAAATCATCCTAGGCGTTCATCCGGTTGGAAAAGGCGGAAGGAATCTGGAACCAATCGTGGCCCTGCAAATACTGGGGTGAGATCAGCCCGATCTAATTAATCTGATAAAGCGGAATACACCAACGAACGCAACTCTCTCCGAACATTGTATGTACTGGAAGGTAGTAACTGGGTCAGAAAAACCACTGCCATGTCTTCTAATGGATCTATCCAAAAAGCTGTGCTAGCGGCTCCACCCCAAGCTAATTCACCCTTACTGCCAGAGACCTGTGAGGCTGCTGGGTTCAGCAATACTGAAAATCCCAAACCAAACCCGACCCCGGTGTATGAAGTTTCACTCCACCTCCCATACGCACAACTCCTTAAGTCCTTTCCGTTCGTAAGATGATTAGAGCTCATCAAATCCAAGGTTTTTCGGCTTAATATCCTGTGTCCCTCTAGGCTCCCTCTTCCTAAAACCATTTTGCAAAACGCCATATAGTCATCCAATGTTGACACAAGACCTCCTCCTCCAGAAAACAGGGTAGGGGGATTAATGTAAGACCCAGTATTAGCGTCATCGACTAATATCGGCTCTTGTCCTTCCCTATATTCGTAATTGGACGACAAGCGCCAGGTTTTAGAGGATGGAACGTAAAATCCTGTATCGGCCATCCCTAAAGGTTGGAATATTTCTTCTTCTAAAAACATGTCTAAAGTTTTACCTGATATCACTTCTATCAAGTAGCCACAAACGTCAGTAGAAACGGAATAATTCCAAGCTGTACCCGGTGAAAATTCCAATGGGATGGTACTTAACACATTCACGAATTCTTGAAGGTTTTGCTGTGACTCCTTTTCGATTCCAAGTTCTCGATATGCAGCGTCAACATTCGATCGTTCCATAAACCCGTAAGTTAATCCAGATTGATGACTAAGTAGATCCCTTATTGTCATTTCCCTATCAGGATAAGTCGTCTTGTAGTTTCCGAAAATTCCTTCTGCATAAACGTTCAGGTCTTTGAAGGCTGGGATATATTCTGAGACAGGATCGTCTAACTGAAACAATCCCTTTTCATACAAAGACATCAAAGCTACAGAAGTTATTGGCTTTGTCATTGAATATATTCGAAATATAGTATCCCGTTCGATGGGTTTACGAGATTCCCTATCCATCAATCCTAGGGTGGATATAAAACCTAGCTGGCCGTTCCTATATATTCCAGTAAGAGTCCCGACATACCTATTTGTGTCTATGTATTTTTCCTGTAAGTAAGATTCAATATTTCCCAGTTTCTCTGTTGAGAATCCAAAGGTGCCCATGTAAGTTTGACCTCTATTTCATTGGTATTTGAAGGTTAATTGTTCCTTACTTTAATGTAATACATCCCCATATTGTTTCATCTTTCCCATTAAGATGCCCCTCCAAACTTGAACCTCCTGTAGACTTTCATAAGTCCCTCAGGTGACAATACTACCTATAGTGTTTCGGTTGATCCATTTTTATAACAAACCCTTTACGAGTACTCGAATTGTACAAAAAGTTCATATACATATTTTTCATTAGCTTCGCTTTGGTCTCATGTCAGATCGATTCAAACTCGGATATTGCCGATAATTCCCTTACACAGAGAGGTGCAACGGTTACTCCGTTTGTACCAGTTTTTGAAAACTTAGATAAAATTGTTAGAGCAACTGTGGAGTCCAGATTAGACAATTTTGAGATTAGCCGTAAGGTTGACAGTCAGCTGGCCCTTGCTTTGACTGCAACATCTATCGCGGTATTTGGTACAGCCACAATGACCAACACTCCTCAACCGACTTCTACACCAACTCTTCTTCCTACAATAACCAATACCCCGAGTCCTATCCCTACCTATACGCCACTTCCTACCTATACGCCACTTCCTACCTATACTGTAGTTCCCACCGCTACTTCCATACCAGCGACAACCACCGCAACCCCGACCCTTACACCCTCTCCTTTACCTACCAGTACTCCAACTTCCACGCCTCTACCGACCCCAACATCGACAATAACACCAACCCCAACAATTACCGCAATAGATGTGTTATCTCAAGCAACAAAAAAGGTAGTGAAAATCCTATCTGGATCAAGCGGGGGAAGTGGGGTACTAGTGTCAGGAAACGAACCCTCATCAACGTTAATAATCACTAATGAACATGTCATCGAAAATAAATCTGACATGCTAATAGAACTCTATAACGGAAATAAACACGAAGGGCAAATTATATTTGAAGATAAAGAGATAGATATAGCAATTATTGAAATAAATGCTTTGGATTTAGAAGTATTTAATATACTCCTTGTCGGTCCCCCTGCGGTTGGTTTGGAAGTTTATGCCTTGGGTTATCCATTAAATGAAAACTACTCCGTTACTTCAGGGATAGTCTCAGCCAACCTTTATGGAGAAGATTCAGGTATTCAGATGGTACAAACTGACGCGGCTCTAAACCCTGGTAATAGCGGAGGGGCTTTGATCAACAAAGATGGTGCCTTGATCGGTATTAATACCAGCAGAAAGGAAAAAACTGGGTCCGGGCGGATAGTGACCAATATGGGATATGCAACTCTAATTGACGAGGTCTATCAAAAAAGTCCGCACCTTTTTAGTACGGACATTCAAAAGTGACAATAACACTATTACCCTATCTCTAGCCGCCTAACAGCTCGGACTGGCGCTTCATCCTATTAGAATGATCCCTGGCGAACTTGGAAACCGATTGAAAAATTGTGTCGGGATCCAAACCTGCCTCTTTCAAAACTTCTCCTTCGGACCCTCCGCTTAGCCACAAATCATCGTGATCTGACACTAATGAATATTCTTCCGTTAGGGGTCCAACTCCTGTAACAGGCCACATCCTCTTGGTTCCAGTACTTACAATCATCATATTGTACTTGGCCGAATCAGGCAGTACATGATCCTTATATTCTTGAGATTGCCGATTAAATAGATCTTCTGAAACAGCTGATATGATGCGGACGTTATGACCTTCAGATGCAATCTGTTCCATTTGGGCCACCAGATTACTAGTGCATGAAGAGCCTTGTACTACAACGTAACCTTCTTTAGGTTTAGATGTATCGAAATCCTTCAATATGTAAAATCCTTTGGCCGCTGCCTTGATATCCTGATCAGCCAATTTACTCCTATCCACTACCGGGAAATCCGGCCTTGCCACCTCTAAAACTATGACTCCCACTTTGGGATCTCTGGCCGCTATTTCTGCCGCTGCCAAATATCCAGGGGCTACATCGTTATAGTCCCAAAAATTAAGGTTTATCACTTGATCTTTAGGAAATAGTTTCCATACTTGTGGCGAAAATATACCAAAATGTGTGCGAGCATCAGCTGCAGTTTCAGGGCCAGAGTGACCTGCAAGAATATTCAAAACTCCTAATCTGAAGGGGCTATCTTGGTTTTGCTGGCTCCAGACCCTCACCGGCAAGTACATAAGTGGTGTGAAAGCACCATAAGTACCACTTAGTGCCCAGACTCCGGAATGTTTTCCAGGGTCGAGTGAGGCTGATTGACTTACTAATCCAATCGCTGTCGATACATTCCCGGCCTCCTGGATTGCAGATCGGAGGCGAACTCCGGCCGGGTTTGTGAGTGGGTCAAATTCTCCCCAAATTGAGCCTTTCTCAACGTTGATAGAATCAGCAAGGTCAGCAGCCGCTACGACTAGCCGATTATCAGTTACATAATTGAGCCATTTAATTATTTCTGATATCGCCCTCCTGCTTCCTTTCGGCACTCCGGGTTCTTCAAACATTTTGATTTCCAGATTTTTCTGCTCACCTGAGATAGGGTTTGTTACAGTTACTGTCTGGGGTTCAAGTGGAAGGGTTCTATAATCTAATCTTTCATCCATAAAGGGATCAATACTGGTATCGATTCGAGTTGGGATTTGGTCCTTGATCTGCTCCCCAATTTTCACCAACCTGTCAGCTATCCAGTCTCCTAAACCATCCTTGTCCAGCACTGACATCACAACATCTATATTCTCTTTGTACTGTATCAAACGTTCCTTTTCATCCGAAATTGGTCCATCTGAAATACCTTTAAATTTCACATCAAACCTATCTTCAAAAGTGGCCGCAAGAGCCAAGAAGTATTCAGAGTTCATTGCAAAAGTGTAGGGGTGGCTTTGAAAACTTGTGATCTGGTTTCCATATCCCGGTATTTGTCCATTTTCCGCACCGGGCCACCAACCTTTAGTTGTTTTGCCTATTAAGATCATTGGTCTACGGTCAGAAGGGTCAGTATCCTCCATAGCTTTGAATGCAGCCACTACTTGGCCCATATCATTAGCATCATCTACCGAAAACACATTCCACCCATATGAAGTCCATTGGTCTACGATTCTGTAAGATTCGTATTGAGGCTGTATAACTCCACCGATTAATTCATCGTCAATCCCAGCGTTGTTATAAGACATGAGAACCCTCAGCCGTTTCCCAACCTGTTGGGCTACCGCTTGAGTTTTCATCTCTTGCGAATGACCAGAAGTCATTGCAAACTCGCCTTCCACCGCCATAATTTTCGGTGACTCGGACGCACCTATGATATCCCAGAATGTAGCTTTACCCGCGGCTGTTGCAATCCCTATTCCGGAAGGGCCTCCATTCACATCGTTGGTCGCGTCTGTGCTCTCAGAATGGCCAGACAAGGCTCGTATACCTCTTAGTTGAGCCTGTGCCATCGCTGGGTGATCGGTCAGTCCGGTTTGTTCAAGTATAGTTTTCATTCCTTCCTTAGATCTTCTAAATCCTATGCAATCGATTGGAAGTAATGTTTGGGAGTAATCGGCCAGATATTTCCTATCTCCAGTGTTTTTATGTTTCTGGTACAAGGCCTCCCCTAGGACCATCCAAAGGGCGTATGTAACTGGAGCGTTATGTCCTCCCGCCAGCATAAATTTGTCTGAGTAAGGATGCTTCGGCCTCCTGTAATCATATTTAAGGCCCCCTAATTCGGGACCAATTAAGTGGGAGGCGACAGTATAAGGAGTGTAAGCCAAAGGGCCACCAAAATGACCTGTCTGGCAATAGTTACCCATCATAACTAACGTCATGGCAGTAACAAATGACACATCGTCAAGATATTGTTTATCAAAATCGGGTAGAGTCACTTCACGGGCATCAAAGGCTGATGACAAGGTGACCGTGTTTACTTTAGGCATCTGCTGAATACGTCCTATTTATTATTTTGCCGTTTTATCACACATCATATCCTCCCAAAAGTAAACTATTCCTATAGCCGATGTAGCAGGATATTTTTTAACTCGGAAGGCAAAAACCGGCTAGTGAATCTTATTGGAGGGGAGTGTTTCAGTCAACCAAAACGACTTGATAATTAGGCTTACAGATCGGGATGGAAATTTGTCAGTGCTAAACCCTTTTCATATGTCCGAGCGATTCTGCAAAGCATAGGTTCCGTTAAAGGGGATCCTGAAACTTGAATACTGAGAGGAAGTCCATCCTCATTAAGACCAGATGGGACAGATACCGTCGGGTAGCCATTGTAATCGAAAGGAACCGTAAATCTTTGAAAGGATGTTCCTCTTCTATCGTCCATAGGTCCATAATTTATAGCATCATCGACATAGTGAGGTGGCCTTATTACTGTGGGAGATATCATCGCATCTATGCCGATAAAAGATTTCCTTACCTTGCCATTGCACAAAGCTCGCTGGCGAGAGGCATCTATATATTCTTGACTACTCACGGAAGAACCATGTTCTAACCAACCCTTGAACCATAATCCATATTCCGATTCCCTTTCAGGGTAAAAGGAGGAATGAGCATTCAGGGCCTCAGCGCTGCAAATTGTCTTCCAAGCGGGAAGGAATGAATCAATAT
>DLRJ01000045.1:16284-48636 GCA_002500485.1 Dehalococcoidia bacterium UBA7891 | reverse complement strand
ACGATTTCTTTATCCACACCATCTTCTGAATAGTTTTCTGAATAACCTATCGTGACACCATCTAAATTCGTGTTCTCAATATCGTCAAAATTCGGAGATATCGCTGAAATCGTTGTTAGATCATTTTCATCAAATCCGGAAATTGCAGCCAGTATTAAGGCCGCATCTCTAACATCGCGAGTCATAGGTCCCACATGATCAAGGGTTTGTGCTAAATCTAAGACACCAAATCTACTTACACGTCCGTAAGTAGGCTTAATCCCAACCAACCCACAGGCAGCTGAGGGAAACCTAATAGACCCACCCGTGTCACTACCTAGGGACCCAGTGCACAGACCCAAGGCTGTGGCTACTCCAGATCCACTTGATGATGAACCAGCCCACCTGTCGATATCCCAAGGGTTTTTGGGTATAGCCCTTTTTGGGTTGTACCCTCCCATTGCTCCTTCAGTCAGATTCAATTTACCTAAAATTACCGCCCCTGCGGCCTTTAATCGAGAAACAACCGTGGAGTCATAGTCAGGAATGTTTTCTTCAAGAACAGAGGTACCGCCCATAGTTCTAACCCCGGCCGTGTAGCACAAATCTTTAACTGCTACAGGAATACCATGTAATGGGCCACGTATTTGCCCTTCTCCCAGTTCCCTAGATAATATTTCAGCTTGCTCAAGAGCCTGATCTGCCATAACGGTGGCATAGCTTAAATAACTTGAATCAAAAGAATCAATTCTCGCCAGAAAATGCTGAACCACACCAACCGGTGTTTCGTCGCCATCAACATATGATTCAGTAATTTCTTGAATGTTTTTATAATGAGTCAAGGGGTTGGTCACATTCTTACCCGCAGTACCGGCATCTTGTGTTTTCACTGGCAAATATTAATTCGGCCTCAACTTCTTCTAATGCATAGTTTATCAAAACGCGAAGGGCCTTCGATTCATCCGGCAACCCAAATTTAACCACTTATTCGGCAAGCCATTCGGCTTGATCAGCTTCAATCGTCACACTCAAATCTGTCTTTTCATGAGCCATAATTTCCTCTCTATTTGAATTTGATTTATTATAACTGGAGATAGCAAACCGTTTAAGCCTACTTATAAACCTCCTTTAAGGGTTGTTTAACGTATGCTCAGAACAGAGATATGGAGGCATCAGATGTCGAATGGAGATCAGAATTGGGAATTTGGGGTAAAGGATCACGGTCATTCTGTCGTTGACGAGACTGATATGGCACCGGCTGTGTTGGGAGAAGGGAATTTTTGTTACCAAGTTTCAGGGCAGAATTGGGGTACTCTACCTGACGGTTGGGTATACAAAGAAGCTACAGCAGTGGATGTTGACTCCAAAGATAGGGTGTATGTCTTCAATCGAGGAACTATGCCGATGATCGTATTCGACCCAGAAGGAAACGTTATCGATACGTGGGGGAATGGAGTATTTTCAAATCCACACGGCGTCACAATCGGGCCCGGTGATGAAGTGTACTGTGTAGACAATGGAGACCATACTGTCAGGAAATTTACATCAGATGGAAAATTACTTTTAACAGTCGGAACTCCCGGTAAATCAGCAGCGCCTATGAGTGGCATACCGTTCGCCAGACCCACCCATGTTGGCGTCGAGCCCAATACAGGTAATTTCTATGTAGCAGATGGTTATACAAATGCCAGTGTTCATAAATTCTCACCTGACGGTAAGCTATTGTTTTCATGGGGTGAATCCGGAACTAATCCTGGGCAGTTCAATATTGTCCACGGGGTCAACGTAGATTCAAATGGCTGGGTCTATATAGCTGATAGGGAAAATCACCGAATCCAGGTATTTGATAGCAATGGAAATTTCGAGACCCAGTGGGTAAATTTGTCCCGAGCCGCGATAAGCACCATCGATTCTGGCACTGGTGAAGAGTTGATGTACGTGGGTGAATATTTTGCAGGTATCGGATCAAACGACATGGGCACCGACCTAGGCCCAAGAATATCAGTTCTTAATTTAAAGGGCGAGGTTCAAGCTCGGATCGGAAGGCAAAGCTATGGTGAACAAAGTGGTAGGTTTTTCTCACCACATGGTATTGCGGTTGACTCTAAAGGCGATATTTATGTAGCTGAAGTTTCATGGAGTGATTACGGCAGTAGTATGGATCCACCAAGAGAGTTGCGATCAATGCAAAAGCTTGTCAAAGTTTGATTCTATCCTCCGGGCCCTAAATAATCGGACCCGGATCGCCCCCGATAAAAATTATTTGTTTTCTAAGGCAGCTTGACCAGCTTCCAAAGTTTTCACAATATCGTCCACGTCAAAAACACATCCCCCCCAGGTACCTCCAGAAGCTGATTGCAAAGCAGCCCAAAGTCTTGAATCTTCCGGTAATTTAGGATGCGGTGACAAATCCTGTGGAATAGGTCTTTTAGAAAGCTCTTTATCCCCCCAGTCCGACCCTAAATATTCGCCTAATTCACCGACAAGATTTATACTTCCAAATAGGTTAATTCGATCAATAATAATCTCGATTTGATCACCATCTTTTAATTTGGCAATCGGGCCGTCTGCCAAAGCTTCAGGCCCCACGTGCCCTATGCAGGCACCGGTAGACACCCCGGAAAATCTGGCATCAGTTATCAATGCGACGTGTTTACCATAGGAAAGATGTTTTAATGCAGCGGTTATTTGATAAAGCTCTTCCATTCCCGTCCCTTGAGGTCCTGCACATTTCACCACCATAATATCTCCAGCCTTGATTTTCGATTTATCATCAGTGCTTTTGATTGCCCGTATGGCCTCATTTTCCGAAGAGAAAACCCTGGCTGGTCCAGTATTTCGGTATATCCCGTCTTTATCTACCACCGATGGATCTATCGCCGTACTTTTAATTACTGAGCCCTGGGGGGCGATGTTACCCATTGGAAAAGTAACGGTACTTGTTAAGCCTCTTTTCTTTGCGTCCTCAGGGGTCATGATTACATGATCTGGATTTACGGAATTGATTTCTGACAACCTTTTCCGAACATCATGTCTCCTCTCAGAATCTTCCCACCAATCTAGATTTTCTCCTAAATTTTGGCCCGTTACTGTTTTCACATTAGTGTCCAATAGACCCATGGCACGAAGATGCAGCATCACCTCTGGAACTCCACCTGCAGTATAGAGTTCCGAAGTTGGAAACCCTACTGGTCCATTTGGAAGGACATCGACTATTCTAGGAGTATTTTTATTTACCATGTTCCAATCATCTACAGTCATCCTAGTCCTACCTGCAGCATGAGCTATTGCGGGAAGATGCAACAAAAGGTTAGTAGACCCTCCGCAAGCAGCATGTACAACCATGGCATTCCTAAGGGCGGCGTCAGTGATAATGTCAGAGGACAATGTGTTTTCGGATTCCATGAGCAGCAATGCTCTTGCGCTACGTTGGGCCACATTTTTCCAAGCAGTTGTACCCGACGGGCATAAAGCACTGTGGGTAATAGCTAGTCCCAATGATTCAGCTATAACTTGTGATGTTCCTGCTGTACCAAGAAAGTGGCATCCCCCTCCAGGTGAAGCGCAAGCCTTACAGCCAACGTCCTGAGCATAGTCCAATGTCACTTCCCCTTGAGCAAACCTTGCCCCAATGGACTGAATCATTCCAGTGTCTTCTCCTTCACGGACAGCCAAGGTTGAACCCCCCGGAACCACAACCACTGGCAAATCCCTAAGTCCCGCCAACGCCATCATCATTGCTGGAAGCCCTTTGTCGCAGGATGCAATCCCTAAAATACCTTTTGCCGTCGGCAAGGATCGTGCCTGTCTCCTAAAAACCTGTGCCGCGTCATTCCTGTATGGAAGTGAATCCATCATCCCGGTAGTACCCTGCGTGCGTCCGTCACATGGATCCGAGCACATGAGGGAAAATGGGATTGTCTTGGCGAGTTTAAATTCCCGAGCAGCAGCTTCAACCTGCAAGGCTAATTCGAAGTGGCCGGTGTGAAGGCCAAGGGCAATCGGTGAGCCATCTTGATCTCTTAATCCACCTGAAGTCGACAAAATTAAAAAATGTTTTCTCAACAGTTCGGCCGGATTCCAGCCCATCCCAGCATTTTGGCTCATACCAAAATGAAACCCGCTTGATTCATTAACAAGAATATCTTCTGTAAACGGTAAAGTTCCAGAAGGACCGTTTGAATGAGTATCGAAAGCCCAGGTGGAATCCTTTGGATCTATAACGTCGCCAATACTAAAAGATGTCTGATTGTCCATTTGAACCCCTCCGTAAGATTAGTTTGCGCCAATAGTGTACCAATTCAGCTATTATTCATTAAATGCACAATGAGAGGTGTTAAATAGTTGGAAACTCCAAAGCATATCGTCGGTGTTCAACACGGCTGGAATTTAATGTCTGCCAATTACCAATTTGAAAGCGATATATCAGTGGATGAGGTGCATTATGCCCCCTTATCATATGGGGAAAATTCCTTGAATTTATTAGGAGATGTGACTGGTAAACATTTTGTGGAGCTAGGTAGTGGTGGTTCACAAAACGCGATAGCTTTAGCAAAATTGGGAGCAAAAGTAACTGCCGTGGATTTTTCATCCAGTCAATTAGCGTTTGGAGTCTCTGAATCCGTAAAACAAAAGGCAACAATAGATTTTCTTCAAGCCGATATTCAAAATCTAAGTTATTTCCAGGATAATACGTTTGACAGTGTGATTTCAATTTTTGCCCTAGAATTTATAGAATACCTTGATGTTTTTTTGAGTGAATGCAACAGGGTTCTCAAGGAAGGTGGACAATTAATATTGAGCACAACGCATCCTCTGGGCGCTTTCGAATGGGATGCTGACACAAATACATTAAACGTCACCGATTACTTTAATCCTCCTGTCGAGATATGGAAGGAGAATGGTCAAAGGTATTCCGGCGTAACTTATTTCAGAACAGTGGAAGAGCTGTTTACCAACGTTACCGATAGCGGATTTAAAGTGGAGGTTCTCCTGGAACCAAAACCGCTAGGATTTGATAATGAACACCTCAGCCCATATAAAGGTGACTATTGGACTGAGTTTAGGGATAGGATAAATTTGGTGCCTTTTGCGATCGTAATTAAGGCACTTAAACAATAAACAGGATTCCCCCTAACTAACCCCCACCTATAGCCTTCACAACTTCCAGAGAATCCCCCTCATTCAAAATGGTTTCTTTATAACTATCCCGAGCAAGAACCTCGCCATTCAGAGCTATTGCAATTGCTTTCCTTCCAGTAAGTCCTAAGTCATCAATCAGTCTTATCAGAGATGTGCCAGAATTAATTTCGTGGTTTTTACCATTTAGGTTAATATTCATTAGATCAAACTTTAACTCACACTTATATTTGCTAAAATTATCTGAGATTCCAATCTAGGGTCATCAGCCTCAGAGATGGCTCCAATAACTGCAACACCCGAAGCTCCAGAATCAATCACTTTTCGACAATTTTGACTAGATATCCCACCAATGCCTATTAATGGAACCGGTAATTTCCCACTTATATCTTCTATGATTTTAGTCCCACTAACTCGCCCGTGAGGATGCGATTTAGACGGAAATAAAGTGCCAACAATCAAGTAATCTATACATAACCGTTCGGCTTTTGTAGCCATTTCTAAACTATGCACTGATTGGCCGAGTATGAAATCCTCTTTCAACTCTTGAGTATCCGCATCAAAAATATGGTTTTCAGGAAAATGGATGCCATCAGCGCCAACTTTCTTTGCTAAGTCAACATCTCCATTTACAATAAAAAGGGCTTTCTTCTCAGTTATTTCCCTCAATTTGGCAGCAGCATGCAACCTATCAACATCTTCCATATCTCTATCTCGAAACTGAATCATGTTCGTCCCACCTTCCACTGCCTGACCAACAACAGATTCTAAAGCTCTGCAAGATGTGCGATTTCTATCAGTTACAAGACATAACAATGGATTTTTCAGGATATCGATCATCAAATTTCAGCCAGAATTAACCCCTGCACCAGGGCTGCTTGATATTGCTGATTTCCTTCTATCAATTCGGCCTGCCAGAAAGGCCTTCCGGCCAGCGGCAACTCCTAATTTGAAAGATTCTCCCATTGCCACAGGATCATTGGCTTGAGCAATGGCGGTATTAACTAAAACTGCGTCCGCTCCTGCCTCTAAGGCCTTTGACGCATCAGAAGGGACGGCCAAACCCGCATCTACTACCACAGGCACCTCCACGTCGCTAATAATCATTTCAATTTCTTCCATAGTCAATATACCTTGACCTGAACCTATAGTTGATCCCAATGGCATTACCGTTGCACAGCCAAGTTCAGCTAATCTGTGGGCCAGCACCGGATCTGCATGAATATAAGGCAGAACATCAAAGCCATCTTCTACCAGTTCTCTAGCAGCATCGTAAGTCCCAATTGGGTCTGGTAACAAATGACTTATGTCAGGAATAACTTCAAGCTTAATCCAGGAAGACCCTGTCACTTCTCGGGCTAAGCGAGCGGTCAATACGGCTTCTTCTGAAGTTTTACTACCGGCAGTATTGGGTAATATTGTATAGTTATCCCAGTCGAAATAATCCAAAATGGTTTTTTCATTAATATCTTGCAAATTGAGCCTACCTATGGCCACAGTTATTATCTGTGTACCAGAAGCTCTTACTGAATCTATCATTTCCTGCATGGTTCGGTGGCGCCCAGTCCCAACCATCAATCTAGAGCTAAATTCCTTACCTGCTATAACTAAAGGATCTTCCATTTCATATCTCCTTGGCCATCTAAATTATTGGCCATCTAAATTAACCAGACAAAAAAAATCACCCCTGGAGGGTGATCGGAGATTAGATCCATAACTCCCTCCGCTGGCATTACCCAGTTCAGGTCTTGGGTCGGCATTTAAATACCCTCTCAGCCATTTGAGGCTCCCCTATATACGCGTATTTCGCTCGGCAAGAATATATGCAAGATACGTGTTAAAGTCAATGTTGGAAGCTGTATGCCTTTCATCACAAGCAATTTTGGCCTCAAAAACAAAGGGATTGACCTTAAGGAGATAATTCATTGTCTTTTATGCGTCACTACACCGCTACTGGATATGTAGTATGGGACCAGAGTGTTCTACTACATTGGCATAAAAAAATAAATTTATGGCTGCCACCTGGAGGCCATGTGGAGCCGAATGAAGATCCGGTGGAAGCGGTATTACGAGAAATTTTTGAAGAAACAGGACTGGCGTCAAAAATATCTAAAAATTCCAATACACCCACTTTGACTTTCGATTACCCAGAAATTATTGAACCTCCGAGACATATACTAATCGAAAATATTGACGATCCGGATGATGGGCATCATCAACATATAGACATGATTTATTATTGCTACCCCACCGACGGGATAATGGACTTACTACCAGGTTGGTCTTTCTTTTCATATGAAGTACTCAAGACAGCCCTCAAATCTCATCAACTTGAAAAAACCCACCTAAACCCCTCAATATACCCTCCTCTAGATGTACTAGCATTGGGGGTAGATGCTATTGACCAGACTGTATGAATCTTTACTGGGTATAAAAAAACTGATCTTTTCAGGTATTATTTTACGGCTCCACAAATCATTAGTGACAAGGTGTAATTAAATAAAATGGTTCAGAATAATATTGCTGTAATCCGGGGAGATGGAATAGGCATTGAAGTAGTAGAGGAAGGAATAAAGGTTTTAGACGCGGTTTCAGAAAATTATGATTTTGAACTTTCCTTCAATGAATACCCTTGGAGTTCTAAATTTTATATCGATACTGGGGCCATGATGCCTTCAGATGGTCTCGATATTTTGTCTAATTACGACGCAATCTTTTTAGGGGCTGTCGGTCACCCCGATATTCAAGACCATATAACCTTAAACGGGTTGTTGCTACCCATCCGAAGGAAATTTGACCAATATGTGTGTGAACGACCCAGTGTTCTATTTGACGGTATTGAATCCCCACTGTCAGGGAAAAAACCGTTCGATATAGATATGGTAGTTATCCGGGAAAATACAGAAGGGGAATATGCAAATGTCGGAGGATTCCAGTATATGGATTTTCCGGAAGAAGTAGGTATTCAAACAGGGATTTTTACAAGAAAAGGTTGTGAGAGGGTAATCCGATATTCCTTTGAATTGGCTCGCAGAAGAAATAAAAAGAAACACCTAACCTCTATCACCAAATCTAATGCACAAGGATATGGAATGTTGGTATGGGATAGAGCTTTTGAGAGAATATCTGCCGAATATCCGGATATATCTACAGATTCCTTATTGGTGGACGCTGCAGCAATGGATTTCATTAGGAAACCGGAATTTTTTGATGTGGTTGTTGCCAGCAATCTTTTTGGCGACATATTGACCGACATTGCCGCAATAATTACTGGAAGTATGGGACTAGCATCGAGTGCTAATTTAGATCCAGAAGGAAGATATCCCTCAATGTTCGAACCGGTACACGGCAGTGCGCCAGATATAATGGGCAAAGCCATTGCTAACCCGATGGCCCAAATTCTGACCGGGGCTATGCTTCTCAGACATCTAGGTCATGACGATGCTGCAACCGATATAGAAAAGGCGGTGTTATCAGTCCTTTCAGACGGGGAAATTCTAACCCCAGATTTGTATGGTTCTTCGACGACATCTTCTGTTGGAGATGCCATAGTATCTGCCCTAGGGAAATAGTTGAAAAATCAAGAAGAGATTATTAAATGCCAATCAAAACAATAGATACCCGTTTCCCCCACGAAAGTATAGAGACTAAATGGCAAAATCGATGGCGTGATTCCCAAATTTATAAAGTCGACGACACCGATCCTAGACCTAAGTGGTATGAATTAACAATGTACCCATATCCCTCGGGCGACCTACATGTCGGTCATTGGTATGCAATGACTGGTGCAGACATACACGCAAGATTTAGAAATATGCAAGGTTACAACGTTCTCCATCCAATGGGGTTCGACGCATTTGGTCTGAATGCAGAAAACGCAGCTATACAACGAGGTATACATCCGCATT
The DNA here is from genome assembly GCA_002500485.1 of Dehalococcoidia bacterium UBA7891. Classification (GTDB taxonomy): domain Bacteria; phylum Chloroflexota; class Dehalococcoidia; order Lucifugimonadales; family UBA826; genus UBA11996. The sequence continues at coordinate 39,610 of DLRJ01000045.1, read as the reverse complement.
CGTGGACAATGGACAACATTAAAAGAATGCGCCAACAACTAGCATCTATGGGTCCGATGTATGACTGGGAAAGGGAGGTAGTTACATGCATACCGGAATATTACAAATGGAACCAATGGTTTTTCCTGCAGTTCTATCAAAGTGGGTTAGCTTATCGTGATTTTGCCCCTGTCAACTGGTGTCCCTCATGCGTAACGGTTTTAGCAAATGAGCAGGTCATAGATGGGGAATGTGAGAGGTGTGACACCACCGTGACTCATAGGGATATGAACCAGTGGTTCTTCCGCATCACGGCCTACGCTGAGGAATTATTGGATCAATCCAAAATGGACTGGCCAGACCGCATAAACACGATGCAAACAAATTGGATTGGAAAAAGTGAAGGTGTGGAATTCGGTTTTGATATCTCGGAATACGGTCTGGACTCAAAAACTTTAGTCACTTTCACTACCCGAATTGATACTGTTTACGGTGTCACCTTTGTGGTGTTGGCACCAGAACACCCATTGGTAGGGGCTTTAACTGCCCCGGAGCAAGAGGATTCTGTAAAGACCTATATAAATGATGCGAGAAAAGCCACGGAAGTGGAACGACTAGCAATCGATAGGGAAAAAACAGGAGTATTTTTGGGAACCTACTGTGTCAATCCTCTTACTCTGGACCAAATACCGATACTAATCGGCGACTATGTCCTAAACACATACGGGACTGGTATTGTAATGGGAGTTCCCGCGCACGATACGAGAGATTTTAAATTTGCCCAAAAATATGACCTACCAATTAAAGTGGTTGTCGCCCCTCCCGAATGGGATGGCAAAGAATTAGATGAGGCCTACGTAGCGGCAGGGACTCAAGTAAATTCACTGGAATTTAACGGTTTGGACAGTAACGAAGGCCGGCTGAGGATAGCAGATCATATTGAGAGTAGTAACTTCGGTACTAAAACTGTTAACTATAGGATGAGAGACTGGCTCATTTCAAGACAAAGATATTGGGGCACACCAATACCCATAATTTACTGTAGTGATTGTGGTGTCGTCCCTGTCAAAGAACAGGATCTTCCTGTGTTACTCCCGGAAGATGCAGAATTTCTACCAACAGGTGAGTCACCCTTGGCTCTACATACCGAATTCGTTAATGCTGAGTGTCCTGATTGTGGTAAACCTGGCAAAAGAGAAACGGACACGATGGACACCTTTGTGGACTCATCATGGTATTTTCTTAGATACGTCAGCCCCAAGCATTCGGACGCCGCATTTGATGAAGAATCGGCTCAACTCTGGAACCCGGTTGATCAATACACCGGTGGAGTTGAACATGCAGTAATGCACTTGCTATATTCAAGGTTCTTCGTCAAGGCTGCACGCGACCTTGGTTTAATCAAATACGATGAACCCTTCAAAAGATTGTTCAACCAGGGAACAATAATTTACAAAGGGGCCAAAATGAGCAAATCTCGTGGGAATGTGATCGCCCCGGATGATTATGTCTCTGTAGTTGGGGCGGATACAGTTAGAACTTATCTAATGTTCATTGGACCCTGGGAGCAAGGTGGAGAATGGAATGATTCAGGGATAAATGGAGCCGCTCGTTGGCTCAATAAAGTCTGGGACATATCCAATTTAGATCCCGATATTTTTACACAAAATTCAAATCCTGCCGCAGAAAGAGAACTAAACAGGCTTTTACATAAAACTATTATGAGGGTGGGGGAGGATATAGAAAGATTCAAATATAATACTGCAATATCCGCTCTCATGGAATTTACAAATTCTCTGGCTGAAAGCCATATACCAGAGAAGATTCGCTATGATGAGTGGCTGCGCCTTACTCGTGCCCTTTACTTAATGATGGCACCGATTGTCCCTCATTTATCCGAGGAATTGTGGGAAATCTCAGGTATGGATTTCAGCATCCATACCCAACCATGGCCAGTATATGATGAATTTCTCGCCCAAGACGAGGAAATCACGTTGGTAGTACAAATCAATGGAAAGGTTAGAGCGAAAATATCTGCTGCTGCAAACATAACTGAATCGGATGCTAATCAACTTGCTTTGAAAAATGAAAGTATCGCGAAACATATAGCAGGATTAGAGATACGAAAGACAATTTATGTTCCAGGAAAATTACTAAACATTGTAGCCAGTTAATTCAAAAACTAAAAAAGTGGAGCAACCCATGAAAATATCTATAGCAGTATTACCCGGAGATGGAATTGGACCTGATGTAATTGCTGAATCGATAAAAGTTTTGGAATCAATAGGCAGTCGGTTCGGCCACGATTTTCAAATTAAATCAGGGCGGGTAGGGGGAAATGCTATTGATGATTACGGAACACCACTGCCTCAGGAAACAATCGACACTTGCAGTGAGGCAGATGCAATTTTATTCGGCGCCGTGGGTGGCCCTAAATGGGATGATCCAAATTTTGATGTACGCCCAGAAGATGGCATATTGGCTATTCGGAAATCCTTAGGTTTATTTGCTAATTTGAGACCAGTTAAAGTTTATCCTTCCTTGATAAATTCAAGTCCCCTGAAACCCGAAATTTTGGAAGGGGTGGATATGATGGTCCTGAGAGAATTAACTGGTGGATTATATTTCGGAAAACCTAAAAAACGATGGAGCACGTCGAGGGGAAGAAGGGGAATAGATACTCTTAAATATACCGAAGCCGAGATCGTAAGAATTTTAAAAGTAGGGTTTGAGTTGGCTATGCAGCGCCGTAAAAAACTAACCTCTGTAGACAAGCAAAATGTTCTTGAATCATCAAGGCTCTGGAGAGAGATAGCGGTGGAGGTGGGAAAGGGGTACCCAGAGGTCGAGTTGGACCATATTTTGGTCGATAACGCAGCGATGCAATTAATTAGAAACCCCTCGGACTTTGACGTTATTGTTTCAGAAAACACCTTTGGAGACATTTTGAGTGATGAGGCATCGGTTTTATCTGGTTCTATGGGGATGTTACCGTCAGCCAGTCTATCTAATCTCCCAGGCATTTCTGGTACAAGTAGCAAGGTCGGCCTGTATGAACCAATACACGGTACGGCACCTGACATAGCCGGAAAAGGAATCGCCAATCCGATCGGCTCAATACTCAGTACTGCAATGATGCTTAGACTATCATTTGGATTGCATGAAGAAGCAGATGCAATTGAGAAATCTATTGATGTCGCCCTTTCAGAAGGCTATAGAACCGCCGACATTTCTAATGATGGAGAGAACCAAATAAGCACAATGGTTATGGGAGACGTTATATCAGGAGCTATTTAGAAAATGCCATGGGACTAAAATGGCAAACCAGATGTTATTTTGTAACTATCTGCCAAAGACTTAAGATTTTCCCACGTAGACTCTTCAACAAAAATGCCTTCTTTTTTTTGTCTGACTTCGTTTCTATGCTCTAGTTCACCAGGATACAAAATTTCTTTGAACCCAGGTGCCGTTTCTGAACTTTTTAGGTAGGAAGCAAATTCAGTAACCTCTTCTTTAAAATCATTCAAATCCCTAAAAGCTGACACATTGAAAACTGATATGAAACAACCGTCATTATGTCTCCCGGAAGGATCATGTCCGAATCCCAACCCAGTTAATATTCCTGAAAAAATTTCTACAATTGACGACAAACCATAACCCTTGTGGCCCTGATCTCCTCCTAATGGCAAGATAGCCCCTCCATTCTTCAACTCGTTTGGGTCCGTAGTATCGCTCCCATCTTCCTTTACAAGCCAGCCGATTGGAATAGAATCTCCTCTAGCTTGAGCTAAATTTATTTTCCCAGCCGCCACCGCGCTAGTGGCCATATCCAAAAAAAAGGATCCTTCCAAATGACTTGGCATAGCGATAGAAATCGGATTCGTACCTAACCGTTTCTCTCGGCCACCAAAGGGAACTACCGCTTTTGCCGAACGGCCAGAGTCAGCTGTGATCATGGCAATCATGCCGGCTTCGGCCGCTATCAGAGGGTAGGCTGCAAGACGGCCAATGTGACTTTGTCGATACACAGTAGCAGCTGCTATATTCTGAGATTTTGCCTTCTCAATAGTTTGCTTCATTAATCGTTCAGTGACAACATATCCAAATCCCCAATGCCCATCTACTACCGTCGTAGTAGGTGTATCTTTCACAACCTCATATTCTGCCCCTGGAACTATGTGGCCTCTATTAACCCTGTCAATATAACTGGGTATCTGAATTATTCCGTGTGAATCATGTCCTGCCAAGTTGGCAGCAATAGACAAACGTGATACCACTTTGGCTTCATCTTCTGAAACACCTGCTCCGATAAGTAGACCTACAGCAATCTTTTCTAAATCATCAGGCATAATTGAAGGCATATTTCTCCTCAGTATTTAAGAAATCCATTCTTTTGACCTTTCCACCGCCTTAGCCCAGAAAGTTAATTTCTGGCTTCTTTCCTCATTAGTCATAAGAGGAGTATATACTCTCTGTGAATCCCATATTAAAGATATCTCCGATTTGGAGTTCCAGAATCCCGACCCTATACCAGCCACAAATGCTGCTCCAAGCACAGTAGTCTCTTGAACGCTTGACCTATTCACCCTGAGGTTACTAATGTCCGCTTGCATCTGCATTAGGAGTTCATTCCCAGTGGCACCACCATCCACCTTAAGTTCAGATATTTCACAATCAGAATCCTGTTGCATTATTTTCAAAACTTCTTCGCATTGGTAGCTAATAGCCTCCAGGGCTGCTCTGGCTATATGGCCTTTATTCGTCCCTCTCGTCATACCAACGATAGTGCCTCTAGCATTCATATCCCAATGGGGAGCTCCCAAACCAGTAAATGCAGGAACTAAATATATACCTCCGTTACCTTGGACAGAATGAGCAAGCACCTCTACTTCTGCAGAAGATTCAATGAGTTCCAATTCATCTCTCAACCATTGAACGGTCGCTCCAGCTGAAAAAACACTACCCTCCAAGGCATACTCAACTTCACCTTTAACCTTCCAAGCCAATGTAGACAGCAAACCTCTATCAGAAATTTTGATGTCTTTGCCGGTATTCATCAATAAAAAGGCCCCTGTACCATAAGTACATTTGGTTGAACCAACGGAAAAACAAGCCTGGCCAAACATAGAGGCATGCTGGTCACCGAGGACCCCTGAAATAGGTAAATTGAATTCCCTGAATATATCGGTCTCACATAATCCGAATTGGCCGTCTGAATCGCAGATTTCAGGTAATAATTCGATAGGTATATCAAAAATATCCAAAATTTGTTTTGACCAACCAAGGGTTTCTAAATCAAAGAGCATTGTGCGCGACGCATTTGTCACATCGGTTACATGACTTTTACCCCTCGTCATATTCCAGATTATCCATGTATCAATAGTCCCAAAAGCTAAGTCTCCGTCTTTTGCCTTGGTATATGCCCCTGGCACAGAGTCTAATATCCATTTTATTTTGGTTGCCGAAAAATATGGATCTATTGATAATCCTGTTGCCTTGGTTATCGTTTCAGCCTCATAAGTACCAATCAGTTTCTGGCATATTTCGCTTGTTCTTCTACATTGCCATACAATCGCTTTGTGTATTGGTGTGCCTGTTTTTCTATCCCATATCAAAGTAGTTTCTCTTTGGTTTGTAATACCAATGGAAATTATGCTATTCAAGGATACTTCAGCCACCTTCATAACCTCACGTATGCAGAAAAACACACTTTCTATTATTTCTTGGGGGTCATGTTCTACCCATCCCGGATTTGGGTAAAATTGGGTTATCTCTTTATAGCTGGTTGCATATAATCCTCCACGAGAATTCACCAAGGCTACTGTCGTACCAGTGGTCCCTTGATCGATTGCAAGAATATATTTTTCTGTCATATGCATCACTCCGTCCTAAAGTTGAAAATTTAGGTGGAACCATATGGTATGGTGAAGCCGGAGTATGTCAACTTTTTTCTACCAGCAGTGAATAGGAGGTTTCATGAACGAACGATCTATAACGATAAATGCCGGTAATCTTTCGCTTGATGGGACCTTGAATGAATCAGACATGGCGGAACAAATCTGGAATTCCTTACCATTACAAGGAACCGCAAACATATGGGGAGATGAAATATACTTTGCCATTCCTGTCAGTACTACAGAGCATTTAGGGGCCTCAGATTTAGTGTCATCAGGAGATCTTGCATTTTGGCCTCCAGGCAATGCTTTTTGTATATTCTTTGGACGGACTCCTGCAAGTACCGATGATCAACCACGAGCTGCTAGTGCAGTGAATGTATTTGGTCATATCAGCGGTGACGAGAAGCTATTCAGAGGGGTGAAAGGCGGAACAGACATCAGTATTGTGGCTAAAGGATAATCGGATATTCAAATGAGTTACACAAAGCTACTTCGAGAAGAAGCGGATCACCTTTGGGAAAAGGAATACATGCACCCCTTTGTACAAGGAATAGGAGATGGCACTCTCACTCTTGAGAAATTTCAACACTATATGAAACAAGATTATTTATTTCTCATTGAATATTCTAAAGTCATTTCTCTTGCCATTGCAAAATCAAAAAACCTTGACGACATGGGTTGGTTTGCCACACTACTTTATGAAACCTTGAATACTGAAATGGCTCTTCATGTCAGTTTTTGCCAAGATTTCGGTATCCCGGTAGAAGACCTTTTAGTGACCAAAATGTCGCCGACCACCCACGCATACACAAGACATCTTTTGGAGGTAGGATATTCGGGATCAACACCTGAGATAGCCACTGCTATATTGCCATGTTCATGGGGTTATTCGGAAATTGGGAAACGTTTATTTGAAAAAGGGGTCCCACAGAATAATCCTCTATATTCAAGATGGATCCAAATGTACAACTCTGATGAATTTGAGGAATTGGCCTTGTGGGTCCGTAATTTTATTGACCGAGAAGCAATAACCATGACTACAGCTAACCAAGAAACCCTAAAAGATATTTTCTTCACTAGTACTCGATACGAATATAATTTCTGGAATTCTGCCTACGCTTTAGAGACTTGGTGAAGATACGTAACTAACCCTATATTACTATAAATGATAATATTTCTATAATTTATCATCGTATGGTATACTTATGCCTATAAATTTATGTAATCATTAAAGAACAGCAGAGGCGGTTACTGTGGCCAAGATAGATTCGATAGATGTAGCTGAACCCGTAAATGAAAAAACATGCTTTCACCATTGGATGATCGGTGATCCCGACGGGCCTACTAGTTCAGGTAAATGCAAACTTTGTGGTACTCAAAGGGACTTCATGAATTATTTTGAAGGTTCATCTTGGGGCTCTGATATTTCCTTAGACCAGTTAGGAAAATCTACTGGTGCCACCAGAGAAGCATCTTATGTCAGTGTAACCCCGACCATTAAAGATGAGGAAGAATAACTAACGAAATAGATCGTTCTCCTTTGGTCTCAGTAGGGACTCAGGCTCCGCGCTTTCTGGCTTGAACTCTACTCCTCTAAACAAAACCGCTGGAATGTTTAAGGACTTTCCAGTTACTAATTCAGAGGCTGCGGCTAACTCATCGGCAACTGCTATCGTGGTTACTTTAAGTACCTTACCAACTGCATCCACAGTATCTTTGTAATTTATATAAGGGCTCATTCCTGCGCAGCCAATGGCAAAATTTACGTGCCCATCCCTCCAAGGACGGCCAAATGTGTCTGAAATTATGACACCGATGGAGTCTATACCTGATAAATTTTTCAGACTTTTGAGAATTTGCTTTGCGGAAACATTGGAGTCTCTAGGTAAAAGGGCAATTTTAGTATCTCCTTCTATGTTAGAAGAATCAATGCCTGCGTTGGCACAAATGAAACCATGGATACTCTCAGTTATCAATACTCCCCTTTCAAAGTCTGTTCTTATGATTTCTGATGATTGCTCCAAAATCATTTGAACCAACCTTGGGTCTTTTCCAAGTTTATCAGCCAACTCCAAGGCTTCAGGGGTAGGAATGACATTTAGTAGGTCACGAACCATTCCTTCAACTTTGGAAATGATTTTCTGCGTAATGACTATCACATCACCGGATTTCATCCCTCCAGCCGAGGAGAGGGCAGATTCATAAATCAACTTTGGCAAATCATGTGAAGTATCGAATTCAGGAAGACCCTCTAGACCTATAATTTCTATATTTCCCATTAGTTAATATCCCCTAAATTCTTAATGTTATACTCCCGAAAGCATTATGATGTTAATTTCCAATATTCTCGTAAGTGGGAGGTTTTTGCTTTGCTTTATCTGAGAAGTTTACTATTTGTCCCTGGAAACCAGACAAACATGTTAAACAAGGCCGCCTCATTTTCTCCTGATGCTTTCGTTCCAGATATGGAAGATTCTGTAGCATGGGACGATAAATCACAAGCGCGAGAAATCGTCTCAGCCAATCTAGGGATGCTAGCAAATACGGGTAAACACGTTATTCCTAGAATAAATTCGTTGGATACAGGCCTTTGCGAAACTGATTTAGAGGCTATAGTCGGGCCACACATATATGGCGTGTCTGTCGGCAAAATCAACACGCCCGCTGATGTGGTAGTAATCTCAGAAACTATTGCTCGATTGGAAACTGAGCACAATATAACGAAAGGATCTATCAAGCTAGTGCTCTGGATAGAGACGGCAGTAGGCATTTTGAACGCCCATCAAATATTATCTTCTGATGACCGTATAGTAGCCGCCGCATTTGGAGCAGAAGATTTCACCAACGATATGGGAATTGAACGAAATGAAGACGACCGTGAAATACTTTTCCCGCGAAGTCAGGTAGCTATAGCCGCTAGGGCCGCTGGCGTTTTGGCCTTAGACACCCCATTTTTCGGCTTTAGAGATCCAGATAGTTTGAAATTGAATTCCGAACAATCTAAATCCATCGGCTTTAAAGGAAAATTCGCAATACATCCATTGCAGGTAGAAATAATTAACCAGTGTTTCTCACCATCCAAGAACGAAATATCGCATGCCATGGAAGTTATTAAAGTCTTCGAGGAAGCAGCAGCAAGTGGCAGAGGTTCGACTTCTTTGAACGGTCAAGTGGTGGACGTGCCTGTGGTTAAAAGGGCGGAATCTCTACTTAACCTAGCTAGGCAAATGGATCTTGTTTCTTGATGAAAAATCAAGATCAAATCATACTAAAAGGTATGATATTTTACGGATATCATGGTGTAAATCCTGAAGAACGTTTGATAGGGCAAAAATTTGTTGTTGATGTAACAGTCGAATGTTCCTTATTGCAACCGTCTTTATCAGACATGGTTTGCGACACAGTCAGTTACTCTGATTTATTCAAAACTGTAAAATCCATTGTGGAAGGACCACCTCACAATCTCCTAGAAAGTGTTGCGAAAAACATTTCAGACTCAATAATTCTCGGCTATGATATTGAATCAATATCTGTGACAATTAAAAAACCAGACGTACCAATAAATGGAGCAAATCTAGATTACGCAGGGGTTACCCTAACCCGTACCAAAGGTAAATAAAATTCATTTAAGAAGGTTTAATAGTGCCAGCAAATCTACCAGAAACATTAGGTGCATTAGTAGAATCGGGTTACAAATCCCGTTCAGTCAAAGAAGAAATTAGAACCAATTTAGTTCAAAGAATTAGCGGAGGCTTGGAAGTATTTCCTGGGATAGTTGGTTTTGACCAATCCGTTATCCCACAGATACAAAACGCCATTCTTGCTGGTCAGGATATTATTCTGTTAGGTGAACGAGGTCAGGCCAAATCAAGAATAATCCGCCTTATGGTGGATTTGCTGGATGAGCACATCCCCTTTATCAAGGGCTCTGAAATAAATGACGATCCTCTCCATCCTATAAGCCAATACGGTATTGAAATTCTTGCCGAAGACAAAAATGATACGAAATTAGGTTGGCTTTCCAGAGATGACCGCTATTCGGAAAAGCTTGCCACCCCGGATGTTTCAGTGGCAGATTTAATAGGGGAGATTGATCCTATTAAAGTAGCTGAAGGGCGATATTTATCAGATGCATTAGCAATTCATTATGGAATGATACCTCGGACAAATAGAGGCTTATTCTGTATAAATGAACTTCCAGATCTTACGGAAAGGATACAGGTTAGCTTATTCAATTTAATGCAAGAGCGAGATATACAGATCAAAGGTCACCAGGTGAGATTGCCTTTAGATATGATAATAGTAGCCACTGCCAACCCCGAAGATTACACAAACAGAGGCCGCATTATTACCCCGCTCAAGGACAGGTACGGAGCCCAAATCCGAACCCACTATCCAGCTGAAGTTTCACAGGAAATGGCAATAGTAAAGCAAGAATATAAGAAGTTCTCTGATTCCGACCAATTAGTTAAAACTCCTGAGTTCATGAAGGACATTATCGGTGAAATAACACATTTAGCCCGTAGGAGTCCAGAAATAAACCAAAGATCTGGGGTAAGCCTAAGAGTTTCGATTTCTAATTTCGAAACAATGATCGGACAAGCCTTTAGAAGAAGTCTAGCTACCCACTCAGTATCCTCACCTAGAATTAGTGACCTCTCATACTTAATAGCATCGACTATCGGCAAAGTGGAATTAGAGACTGTGGAGGAGGGTTTGGAAACAAAAATTATTGGCGATATTGTCGATAGAGCGATTTCAAACGTCTTCGCTAAATACACAGACCCAGATGAGTTTGACTTCTTGTTGGCGAAATTTGAGGAAGGATTAACAGTGCTATCTGGCAGTTCAATATCAGACGATGAATATTTAGAAACAATTAAAGACTGTGGAATATTGGAAGATAAATTGATTTCGCTGTGTAATCCGATGGCAGACAGCAGCGCTATAATTTCTGCACTTGAGTTCATTTTAGAAGGACTATATCTCGGTAGCAAGTTAAGCAAAGACTCACACAACAGCACAGTGAAGTATTCAATATAAGTTATCCGACATATTTTACAAACCAATTTAAATTTCTTGATTTATAATTTGATGGTCTGGAGTAATAATGGCCCAGAATAACGATTCATTAAACATGTCCAGAGCATATAGCCCCGCGGATACTGAGAGCAGGATCTACAAATTCTGGGAGGATTCAGGGTACTTCAAACCAGATACCAGCTCCAATAAGCCACCTTTTGTCATGATAATGCCTCCCCCTAACGTAACTGGTGAACTTCATATGGGTCATGCACTAACAGTTGCAATTGAAGACATGATAGTACGCTGGCATCGAATGAAGGGAGAACCAACTTTATATTTGCCAGGTACAGATCATGCTGGTATAGCCACTCAAGTAGTTGTTGAACGATTACTAGCAACGGAAGGACTTAATCGATACCAACTTGGTAGAGAAAAATTTGAGGCTCGGGTATGGGACTGGGTTGAAACATATGGGACCCGAATCTATGAGCAACTTCGTAGGCTCGGAACTTCATGTGATTGGTCTCGGAGCAAATTTACACTTGATGAAATACCTAGAGCCGCAGTTCGGAAAACATTCGTGGATCTTTATGAGAAGGGATTGATTTATAGGGGAGAACGAATAGCTAATTGGTGCCCAAGGTGCTCAACTGCCTTATCTGACTTAGAAGTCAAGTATAAGGAAGTCAACGGAAATTTATATCAGCTACGATATCCTTTTTCAGACGGATCAGGATTTCTCGTGGTAGCTACCACGAGACCTGAGACAATGCTGGGAGACACCGCCGTTGCAGTCAATCCAGAAGACGAAAGGTTCAAAAGATATATAGGAAAAGAAATAAAATTACCCGTGGCTGATCGGACGATCCCCATAGTAGCTGATGAAGCTGTAGAGATGGAGTTTGGTACGGGAGCCTTGAAAGTCACTCCAGCACACGATCCGGTCGACTTTGAGATAGGTCTCAGAAATGACCTTCCCGTAATAACTGTTATCGGAAATGATGGGAAAATGAATTCTGCAGCAGGGGAATTTCAGAACCTAGATAGATTTGACTGTAGAAAACTGATTGTAGATCAGTTAACGGCCCAAGGTTTATTAATTGAAACGGAGTCAATCCAACACTCTATCGGCCATTGCGATAGGTGTGATGAAATAATCGAACCCTTGATATCAAAGCAATGGTATATATCAATGGAATCTTTGGCAGCACCTGCAATCAAAGCGGTAAAAGACAACCAAATACGGATCATTCCGGAAAGGTTCACAAACGTATATTTTAACTGGATGGAAAATATTCGAGATTGGCCGGTAAGTAGGCAGTTATGGTGGGGCCACCAAATACCTGTGTGGTATTGCGAAGATTGTTTGTCCGAAACAGTCACCCAGAAGGATCCACAAACCTGTAAATCCTGCGGATCATCAAAGTTACAACAAGACCAAGACGTACTCGATACCTGGTTTAGTTCTGGATTATGGACACATTCGACACTCGGATGGCCTGATGACACCGAAGATTTAAAATCTTTCTATCCCGGTTCGGTGATGGAGACAGGATATGATATTTTGTTTTTCTGGGTGGCAAGGATGATTATGTTAGGAATATCCAATATGGGCCAAATTCCATTCCACACGGTTTACCTTCACGGTCTTGTTCTTGACACCGAAGGCGTGAAAATGAGTAAAACCAAAGGTAATGTGCTCAACCCCCTTGATCTTATCGACGAATATGGAGCGGACGCGGTGAGGTTTGCATTGACGACAGGGACATCTGCCGGAAATAACCTAAGAATGAATGAGCAGAAACTTGAATCAAGCCGTAATTTCGCCAATAAACTATGGAACGCCTCCAGATTTGTTATTTCAAATATCAACAAAAGAGAAGACTCTATCAAAATTATCAAACCCGAAAACATCTCAAATCGTCACGATAAATGGATACTCTCACGACTTGACCAGCTAACTACCAATGTCAACAGGCTGATGGGGGATTTTCAATTTGGTGAAGCTCAGACACACATTCACGACTTTCTATGGAATGAATATTGTGATTGGTACATTGAATTAACAAAGGACAGGTTGAGAACCCAAAATGTTGATTCCCCATTATCTATTTTGGCATACGTATTGGAGCAAACCCTTAGATTATTACACCCATTCTTGCCATTTGTTACAGAAGAAATTTGGGCTAATTTATGTAAATCACTGGATACACCAAAAGATTGGCCCGACTCTTTAATCACAGCAAATTATCCAGTTAATCCTGAAACAACAATAGATGAATCTACCATCATGGAAATGGGTAAATTGATCGATTTTATCCGTGCGATAAGAAATATGAAATCAGAATTGAACATTCAACAGAGACAAACAATAGAATGCAGAATCGCCTCTGAGGTGGAATCAAGCTTGGTGGAATCTGAAAAAGCCACCCTGGAAAACTTCGCTGGCCTTGCTATCTCAGAAATTAGCAATTCAACCTTACTTCAGATGAAAAACGGAGAAATTTCCATTGTTGAGAATCTGGGCACCGCTTATATCACGTTAGGAGAAAGTGTGGATTTAAGCCACGAATTGGAACGCTTACGGACGGAACGGGATGAACTATCTAAATACATCTCCTCTTTGAATGCACGTTTGTCCAATCAATCTTTCGTCGATAAAGCACCAGAAGAAGTTGTTGAAAAAGAAAAGGAAAGGCTAAAAAGGTCTAATGATCGAGAAACACGAATAAATGAAATTCTTCAGACTCTAAATTAGGTAATTGAAAACTTGATTTGGGCTTAAGTCGCCAACCCGCAGCATCGTTTGTATTTTTTACCACTTCCACATGGACATTGTTCATTTCTCCCTACTTTTGCCGCCACAGGACGTTTGGGAGTTTTTTGCGAATCATTAGTTTTGAAAACTGACTTATTCTGATTGACTATTTTGGGATTCGAACGGGGTTGAATACCTGATTCAGCGTCTATTGGAGTTCCTGTTTTGAATATGGTGTGAACAACATCATCTATTATTTTGGACTGTAAATTTTGGAACAGCTCATGACCTTCTTTCTTATACATAACTAACGGGTCTCGTTGCCCGACAGCCTGCAGGCTAATACCTTGACGAAGGTTCTCCATGGCGGTGAGGTGTTGTACCCAGTTTGCATCGATCGTCCTAAGCATTATGTATCTTTCAATGGATCGAGCGTTATCATCTCCAAGAACCGCTTCAAAACTATTGTATGTTTTTTCTATCTGTTCTCTTACCTGATCAGAATAATTTCTTTGTCCCGAATTGAAAACATATTCCGAATCGATCAAATCTCCAGGAAGAGAAATTATCCTTTGAACATCCGTTGTCAAACCTTGAATATCCCAGTTTTCTGTAGCAGAACTCGACATACCGTCGGCGATTATAGCCTCACATTCTTCTTCAATCATTCGTTGTATCTTAGGTCGTAGTTCTACACCGTCCAAAACAGCATTTCTTTGTTCATAAATGACATCTCTATGGGAGTTAACTACATCGTCATATTCCACTAAATGCTTCCGCATATCAAAATGAAACGATTCAACTTTAACTTGAGCACCTTCGATGGATCTGGAAATCATCTTATTTTCAATTGGGGTTTCATCATCCATCCCTGCCCAATCCATAATCGTCTGAATCCTATCTCCACCAAATCTTCTGACTAAGTCATCATCCAAGGCACAAAAAAATCTGGTCTCTCCCGGATCACCTTGTCGCCCAGATCTACCCCTCAACTGATTATCTATTCTTCGAGCTTCGTGCCTTTCTGTACCGATTATATAAAGCCCACCGACACTCAAGACGTGGGTGTGATCCTTCTCCCATCCGTCCACATCCTCTGAATCCTTATCCATTGCACCACCAAGAACTATATCGGTCCCACGGCCAGCCATATTTGTTGCAACTGTTACAGCCCCAGGACGGCCAGCCTGGGCAACAATCGTTGCCTCTCTATCATGTTGTTTCGCATTCAACACCTCGTGCTTAACGCCTTGTTTTTTCAGCATAGAACTTAGTACTTCCGACCTATCTATGTCAGTCGTGCCAACCAATACAGGTTGGCCTTTTTCGGATCTAGATTTGATTTCTTTTACTACAGCGCTATATTTGGCCGTTTGATCTTTGTATATCAAATCCCCGTGGTCAGTTCTCATGACCGGATTGTTAGTAGGGACACTAAGAACCTCCAACTTATAAATCTTCCAAAATTCCTCCGCCTCAGTCGCCGCAGTACCGGTCATTCCGGATAGTTTGGAATACAATCTAAAGTAGTTTTGAAGGGTAATCGTGGCATAAGTCACAGATTCCCTTTGAACAACAATATTTTCCTTCGCTTCGATGGCCTGATGAAGTCCATCGGAATACCTTCTACCTTCCATCAGACGCCCTGTAAATTCATCCACAATCACCACTTTCCCATCTTTCACCACGTATTCTCTATCTTTTTTGTAAATGACTTCGGCCCGCACAGCATTTTCTACAAAATGAGCCTGCCCGAAATTTTCAGTATCGTACAGATTGTCTACTTTTAGAAATTTTTCGATCTTTGCTATCCCGTTTTGGCTTAAAGAGACCGATCGGTGCTTTTCTTCTACAGAATAATCTTCCTCTTCTCTCAGACTGGGAACGATCTTGGCATATTTGGAATATTCACTAGGATTTTGTTGAGATGGGCCACTTATTATCAAGGGTGTCCTAGCTTCATCAACTAGAATATTATCAACCTCATCTACTATCGCGAAGGCTCGTCCTCTTTGAACTCTTCTTTCGGCAATATCCACCATATTGTCCCGTAGGTAATCAAATCCAAAATCGTTATTTGTACCGTAAGTTATATCTGCCCCATAAGCCTCTTTTCGGGTAATCCCTTTTTCTTTAACAGTAGTTCCATCAAAATTATCAGGATGAAATAAGGAGGCATAATCATGCTGTAAAGCAGCGACGGAAACTCCCAATGAGTTGTAGATTGCTCCCATCCACTCTGCATCTCTTTTAGCCAAGTAATCATTCACTGTGACAACATGAACACCTTGCCCAGATAGTGAATTGAGAAAAGCCGGCAAGGTTGCCACCAAAGTTTTTCCTTCACCAGTCCTCATTTCGGCAATTTTACCTTGGTGCAAAACTATCCCGCCCAGTAGTTGCACGTCGAAATGTCTTTGACTCAAAGCCCTTTTGGCAGCCTCTCTTACCGCAGCGAATGCATCAGGTAGAAGGTCATCAAGCGACTTCCCTTCGCCAAAGGCACCCCTTAAGGTATTTGCTACGTCTTTCAATTCCTCAGGCGTCTTCGCCTCATACAGCGCTTCTAAAGCGTTTATTTGCTCCACCAAAGGCCTAAGTTTATCCAGGGCTTTTTCGTCAGAGCTACCCAGTATGTTTGTTATCGCTTTTAAAAAGGCCATTGTGTGTTGTTACCAGTCCCGTATTTCAAGAAGAATTATACGACTAGCACATTTATCAGTACCAGCGGTTATGATCCAAGGTTAATCAAGTCTAAGACTCAAACATTGCCCCAACTGAGAGGCCACCATGGATCCTGTGAATCGCCTCTCCCAGCATAGGAGCTATCGAAAGAACTGTTAATTTCGAGCCCTGTTTTTCATCTGGTACCGGTAATGTATCAGTCACCACAGTTTCAATGACGTCGCTGTTCTCCAATAAATTACTGGCCTCACCTGATAGTACTGGATGAGTTACGGCACAATAAATGTCCCGTGCCCCGTGTTTTTTTAAAGCCTGTGCTGTTGCTATAACAGTTCCGCCTGTACCTAACTCGTCATCAACGATCAGGGCAGTTTTATTTTCAACATCTCCAATCAAACTAACGACTTCAACTCGATCTTCATTGCCTATCCTATGCTTCTCCACCAATGACATACCAACATTCAAGAATCTTGCAGTGTCTTTAGTTCTTTTTACATCCCCCGCGTCAGTAGCAGAAGCCACCTCGATCCTCATGTCGTTGCTCTTAAAGTACCCAGCTAGCATTTGTACAGCGGATAACTCGTCAACTGGTATATTGAAGAAACCCTGTATCTGACCGGCGTGAAGGTCGACCGTCAAAACCCTATCCGCTCCAGCAACGGTAAGTAAGTTTGCAACCAGACGAGCCGTTATTGGTACCCTAGGTTGATCTTTCTTATCGCTACGTCCATAGGAATAGTGTGGTATAACAGCCGTTATTCGACCAGCAGACGCTCTTTTCGCAGCATCAATCATAACCAAAAGTTCCATTATATGGTCATTAACTGGTCTACAAAAAGTCTGCAACAAGAAGACATCCTTTTCTCTGATATTTTCTTTAAAACTCACGAATGTGTTGTCATTACTGAATTTAAAAACGTCACATTCACCTAAAGGAATACGTAAATATTCACATATATCAGCTGCAAGTTTCCGATGGGAATTACCAGAAAAAATTCTTAAATCTTCAAAAGAGGGCATATTACAATCATCTACATAGTATTTTGGTATGGATAACAACCTATTTTGGTTGTGTTCAACCGGTCAAGCGAGGCGAATTATAGCACAGTAAAATACACCCAATCGCACATGTTCACTAACTAGTATTGCTTATTATGCCAAGGTAACTGATACTTTTCTTTCCTATTGTTAGGACGTTAATCAGGACAAAAAGAATGCCAAGACAATTACCATTAAAACCTCAGTTGAGAGATTTATCACCTCAGTGGATCCAAAGGCAAGACGGAGTATTTCTGCATCTAGAAGACGACCTAGGATTGGCTAAGACTGCAGTCCAAATACCACAAAATCTAACTCCGATACTTCTGCTATGTGACGGTACGAGAACGCTCTCGTCTATTAATGGAGGGTTATTACTGCAAGGTATCTCAATAGGTGAAGAAAGAATTTCTAACCTTATTCAGCAGTTAGATGATGCTTTGCTATTAGAAAACGGTAAGTTCGCCGGAGAAAAAGACAAGGCTATTCATAAATATAGAAATTCCAAACATCGCCCAATGTCCTTCGCCGGAACAATATATCCGGCTATAACTTCTGATCTGGACCTTTTTATTGAAGAGAGCAAGTCCAAATTTGGGCCGTCTGGCCAATCCAACCAATATGACGGGACCCTGCAAGGAGTGCTATCTCCACATATTGATTTCGCCCGAGGTTATGCTACTTACGCGAAATTGTGGAGGGAGAGTGAACAGGATCTGGACGGCATTGAACAGGTGGTCATTTTAGGTACGGATCACAGCGGGGGGTTAGGCTCCATAACCCCAACTATGCAAAATTACCAAACTCCATACTCAGAGCTAGAAACAGACCTAGAGGGGGTAAGGTTGATAGAGGCGGCTATTGTAGGAAAAGATCCTTACAATGAGGAACTGCATCACATTAAAGAACATTCCATAGAACTAGCCCTGACATGGCTTCATAATTCCATGGGAGGCAAACAGTTCAAATTGTTGCCTATATTATGTGGTTCCTTTCAGAAGTTTATTATTGACAAACAACAACCTGACAGCGATGAAACAATTAAAAATATAATTGATTCTCTCTTTGAATATCGCAAAAGAGCGCGAACTTTAGTGATAGCGGCAGGAGACCTAGCACACGTTGGGCCGGAGTTTGGCGATGCCACCTCAATGGATGAATTATCTCTTGGAGATCTAGCCTCAAAAGACCATATTTCTTTAGCAAATATTGAAAAAGGAGACCCTGACAGTTTTTTTCAAGCCAGTGCGGAAGAAGGAGATGTAAGAAAAATTTGTGGCCTTACTCCCATATACCTAATGGGGAAAGTTTTGAGTGACTGTAAGGGATACAGTGTCGGATATGATCAATGTCCAGCAGATCAAAATAGAACCTCTGTTGTGTCTATTGCAGGCACTTTGTTATTCGGGCACTGAGGCAAAGTAGATATGAAAAGGGTAGGGTTTTTACTAAAAGTACGAGAAAAATATATCGAAGAATACAAGACCCACCACCAAAATGTCTGGGAGGAAATGAAGAGCGCATTGGTCAGACATGGATGGAATAACTATTCCTTATTCATTAGACCGGATGGGCTTTTATTTGGTTATTTTGAAGCAAATGAATCTTTCTCAGATTCCCTGACGGGAATGTCTAAGGAGCAAATTAACACAGAATGGCAAGAACTAATGTCGCCATATTTTGAAATTCTTGAAGGCTCGGACCCTGACCAGTCTATCGTGGAGCTTGAGGAAGTTTTTCATCTCGATTAAGGAGTAAAAACATAAGATGAGACTAAAGTCGAAAAAAGTCATCGTTACTGGAGGAGCTTCAGGAATAGGAAGGGCGATATGTACTGTCTTCGCAGCAGAAGGCGCATCGGTAGTGATAGCCGACATCGATGAACCCGGCTCTATGGAAACTTTATCTCTGATACAGTCAGCAGGAGGACATGCTGCAGCTATTACCACAGACGTATCATCAGAAGAAAGCGTAGCTAAAATGATATCGGCCTCGGAATCATTCCTAGGTGGGATTGATATACTCGTAAACGATGCTGCTGCATTTGTATTTGGCAAATTGGAAGATGTTAGCCGTAAAGATTGGGAAGTGGTGTTTGGTGTCAATGTGATTGGAGCCTCAAATACTGTAAAGCACTCCCTTCCATTTCTAAAAAAATCTGCGTCCCCAAACATCGTTAATATTGCGTCTGTCAGTGGTTTTATAGCTCAGCCGGCATTTGTGCCTTACAACGCTTCAAAAGGAGCCTTACTACAGCTGACCAAATGTATGGCGATGGACCTTTCAGAATTCAAGATAAGGGTTAACAGTGTTTGTCCCGGGGCCATCTATACCCCTGCTACTGAACGGCATATAGCCTTCGAAAATGCAGACAGGGATGAATTCTTAAAAAAGGCAGGCGAAGGAAGCTTCCTTAAGAGAGTTGGCCGACCAGAGGAGGTTGCATATGCAGCGCTATTCCTTGCGTCAGATGAAGCATCTTTCATCACCGGCACCCAGCTCGTCGTGGACGGAGGGGCCACAGTATGAGTTCGACTGGATTTGAATTCGTAGATGCTCACGTGCATTTTTACGATATGAAACATCCCACACTACGTTATGGGCATTGGCAACCAGATGAAGACCATCCCTTTTTGGGATCGCAAACCCGTATATTGGGCTCCAAAAATTATCTAGCCGAAAACTTTCTGGAAGATTCTCAACTGCACGGGGTGACTAAAGCGGTACATGTGCAAGCCGCTATAGGTTCTAAAGATCCCGTCGAAGAAACTAAATGGTTGCAAGAAGTTTATCAAAACACAGGGTTCCCAAACGCCATAGTTGGACATGTAAACCTAAGAGGTAGTGAAGCAGGCCATGTAATAGAACGTCATCTAAACCACAATAATTTCAAAGGTGTCAGAGATTTCTCATACGGGGAATACTTAGTGAGCAAGCAATTCAGGAGAGGATTCGCACTACTTGAACAGTACAGCCTTGTTTCAAGTATAGCGGCTCAGTGGCAGGATATGGAAAAACTCGCTGATTTAGCCCAAAGCTATCCTAATACCACCATAGTACTTGATCATGCCGGGTTTCCTTCGAAACGAGGTATTGAATATTTCACCAATTGGAAAGTCGGAATGGAAAAGGTTTCAAATTTTGACAATATTTTTTGCAAAATATCAGGCCTCGGTATGGGAGACAATAACTGGACTACAGAGTCTATTAGACCGTATGTTGAGACATGCATCGAACTTTTCGGATCAACCCGATCTTTATTCGCCACGAATTGGCCTATAGACAGCCTATGGAGTGAATATGGTGACGTGGTTAAGGCCTATCGTGAAATAACTAGTAACTACTCAGAAACGGAAATTGGAAGATTGTTTTCAAAAAATGCAGAGGAGATATACCAACTGTAGCGCAACCGCTCTGTCAGTACGCGGAGGTCGGTGCACAATAAATTTTTATCATGGCAGCCCAACCGACAACAGGTATTAGCCATAAAAACAACAACCACCATCTTTTATTTTGATCATGGAGGCGCCGTACACTTATTGAGAAAGTGGGACATAGCATCACACACCAAAAGATCGCAGTCAGAGGATAAAAAGGTAGGAAACTAAATAAAACTGCGTCGATGATGATTAAGGGCAAGCTGCAAATCATTTCAAATAAGAGGAAGAACCATATTTCACCTCTGGTAGACCGGCCTTCAAAATCTGACCATCTCCTAAAGCCCAAATTTATTGCAAGTGAGAATGTCAAATTTCTTTGTCCCTATAGGATTTTAAATCCATCATAGCTATTTTTTGCTACCTCATCACAGTACTCTCGGTAAGGTGGAATGCCCCCAGCATACGGCATGAATATTCGTTTCTTGCCAGGTATATTGGCTCCGACGTACCATGAATTGCAAGTGTATCGCAAAGTATTCCCGGCAATTTCCTCCACGTGATTCGTCCAATATTCTTCAGCAGGTAACTCTGCCTCTATTTCCGAGTAGCCACCTTGTTCCATATAATTTATGCAGTCTCTTATCCATTCCACATGTTGTTCAATTGCAGTCATCATGTTGGAGAGTACAGAAGGGCTACCTGGACCCGTTATAGTAAACATATTTGGAAATCCTGACATACTTAATCCAAGATAACTTTTTGGCCCTTCCGACCATATTTCTTTAAGATTGCGTCCATTTTTTCCAGTTATATTCATACCTAATAGAGCTCCAGTCATGGCATCAAACCCGATAGCGAAAATAACGATGTCGAATTCATAAATCCGATTTTTTGTTTGTATCCCTTCTTTCACTAAACCTTGGATTGGGTCAGAATTGACATCAAGGAGAGTTACGTTACTGCGGTTATAAGTTTCATAATAATCAGTATCGGCACACAGACGTTTACAACCAATAGTATTAGTCGGGGCAAGTAGTTCTGCTGTTTCTGAATTTTAAACTGTTTCCGGTATTTTCTTTCTAACAAATTCAGCTGCCGTGAAATTAGCCTCATCGCTGGTCCCAATATCAGAATAGGCAGCCGTAAAACCCGTGCCTCCTTCATCCCATCTCTTCTGATATTCCTGGGTTCTAGCTATTTCCGAAACTGATAGAGCTGAATCGAACCCAGCCTTGAAAGACGCTATTCCAGCACGATTTGCCTTTGCCTCGGCCCTTATTTCAGAATACGTACTTTTTACAACTTCAACTTCCCTTTCAATCAAAGGCCTGTTTTTTGCAGGAATGGAATATTTCGCCGTCCTTTGGAAAACGGTTAAATGCTTGGCTTCCTTGGCTATCACCGGTATTGCTTGCACTGCAGAGGAACCAGTTCTTATGATAACCACAGTTTTACCCGAAAAATCGACTCTATTATGAGGCCATCTACCAGTTACATATCAGTCACCTTGATAGTCTTTAATGCCTTTAAATTTTGGTTCATTCACGGATGAAAGAGTACCTGTAGCCATCACACAAAACCTGCCCTGAAATTCTTCCTTAGAAGAGGATTTCAGTAACCATTTTTGGTTGTCTTGATCGTATTTAACGGAGGTCACCCTCGTTTGGAATTTGATATGCCTTCGCAAATCAAACCTATCTGCTACATGGTTAGCATATTCTAATATTTCAGGCTGGGTGGAAAACCTATGGCTCCAATTCCATTCTTGTTGTAATTCTTCAGAAAAAGAATAGGAATACTCCATACTTTCCACATCACATCTAGCACCTGGGTACCTGTTCCAGTACCAGGTGCCGCCGACTCCTGTTGCCTCTTCCAAAACAAGTACATTTAGACCTGTTTCCCTTAGCTCACGCAGCATGTACATGCCAGCAAATCCAGCACCTACAATTACCACATCATAGACAATTGCTCCACTATTTATATGGTCCGATTCAGATTTAAGTGAAGTCAATTTTGACCACCGTAAGAAGTTTATTTAACAAAATTATATCCAATTCTCTGGTAGTAGTCTTTAGCCTCGCATTGGTTACACTTTTTGGGCAGAAACGACAAATAAAGGATCTGACACAACGTCGCCGGGAGGACTCAGATCTACTGCTTTAGGGACACTCCACGAACCAGAGTCTCCGAAATAACTCCCAATCAAACTTGCTCTTTCAATATTATCAAATACCTTCCATATTTTTGTGGCCTTTGTGGGAAACATACGGTTTGAATACACCACGTGAAATTTACCATTGTTTTTCAAAACCCTGTTGACTTCATTGAAAACAGAAATCGGGTCCGTCATGTATTGGATGGATGCAATAACCATAGCCGCATCGAATTTATTATCTTCATAGGGAAAATTCGCATCCTTGTTTATATCCTTGGTAACCCAATAATCAAGTTGTGGATTATCGGACATTTCTTCTCGATTAAGTCCCAATCCATATACTTCATGCGTAGTGAGTTTATCAGGAATGTGAGAGCGCCAACTACTCATTAAATCAAGCAACGTG
>DLRJ01000045.1:0-15952 GCA_002500485.1 Dehalococcoidia bacterium UBA7891 | reverse complement strand
AAATCAAGCAACGTGCAATTTTCAGGCAATTGAGCAAAAAGGTATTTCTAACACTGAACGATGGCAGCTTCATCAATATGAACTACCAACCTGGCCTCGGAATAAAACAAAGCATCGTCCGATTCATCTTCTCGTTTAAATGAATTTTCTGGATACTCCATGTATCAAACCTTTAATTTACGGGGTAGCCTTCATAAGACTTTTCCTATCAAATATTTCCCATCATTCCATTCTGGTTCAGAAGCCAGATATTGCATCATATTAGTGAAGTTTTCATGTTGTTCCGGTTTCATGTTGTTCCGGTCTGTTGGCGTTTTTAAGATAAGCATCTTTACTTTCAAACACTGCTACCCCAACTAGATCTGTTGTCATTTTATCCGGTTTCATTAAAAAAAAGCCACAGCCCCCAGAGGGTTTTCTAATTTGTCGAAACTAGCTATCAATTCCTGTTCACAACCTTCTTTTACGTCTAAGTCAAATATAGTTCCGTACATAGAAACACTCTCCATATCCTGTCGGCCTAGTCGACCTTAAATTTATATTTGCAACAAAAAATACCCCCTACATCCAAAAATATAAGGGGTATTAAAATTTCCTTGTATTAGCTACTTAATTCCCAGGAGGAGCGTAGGTTATTTCAGCTGCCTTTCTCATAGCAGTTACAGCTTCCTCAACAGATATCAATGGAGTCGTCTGCAAGTTTGCTACACCGCCACCGGCTGAAACTGCCATCGATAGCGCAGCAGCACTGACGTTATCTGGCATATCGGCGATAATCACTAAGTCACCTGCACCAAATGAAAGATAAGCAGACTCAATGGACCCTCCCATTTTTTCAAACGCAGGTCGGACGACCTCAATCCTGTTTTTCGGATCAGCTATCTGAGCTGCCCACGCTTCAGCTGTGTATGAGCCTGTTATTAAATATTTTGCCATTTTCTATGCTCCTAGTGTAATTTCTATGCCTAAACTTACCAAAAATGCATCCTCCGCTCTAATTGCTGGCTAACGATGTCATAATTGGAACATCACCCCAGCAAGCGTTTTCATATTAGCATTTTTTAGGTTGACATACTCGAAAACTATTTATTACGGTAAATTTCAACCTAGCTAAAACCGACTTACCTTGGAGGGCTTCCAAGAGTCACGCCCCCGTCTACGTTGAGCATAACACCCGTAACCCACTTGGACTCATCACTAGCCAAATAAACAGCAGCCCACCCTACATCCCAAGGAGTTCCTTCCTGTTTTAAGGGAGAGGCGTTTTGGCGAGTCTGTCTTTTTTCTGGTGTCATGTTTGGAGCCGTCATTGACGAATATATTGGCCCAGGCAAAATACAATTGACCCTGACACCATCCTCCGCGTGATCAACCGCCATTGCTTTGGTAAGAGCAATCACTCCACTTTTTGAAACTGTGTAGGGAGTCAACCCTCTAGGTCTAATCGCTGATATTGACGAAATATTAATAATGGACCCACCTCCTCTCATCACCATTTCAGGCACGCTATATTTACCCATTAACATCATAGATTTAATATTGACCTGCATGACTTTATCCCACTCCTCTTCTGATACCTCAACAACAGTCCCAGAACCTCCGATCCCAACATTGTTATGAAGGATATCTAACCTCCCAAATACCCTTATGGTTTTTTCGACCACCTCTTGGCAAGTCGCTGATTTGGTCACATCGCCGACATAGGTTATACATTCGCCTTTGGTGGATTCGATTTTTTGTTGGGTTCTAATTAGGTTTTCTCCGTTAGAATCAACCAACATTACCTTGGCTCCTTCCTTAGCAAATAAAATTGCTGTTGCTTGACCATTTCCTACAACATCGCCACGTGAGCCTGAACCAGTGACAATGGCCACTTTTCCCTTTAATCTACCTAAATTCGTTGACATAAAGTAACCTGCCTTTTCGAGCTAACGGTGCAAAATTTGTGCAATTATGACATTAGAAGATTTTATTTCTAGATTCAACTCCACTGAATTGCAGAAAGCTTTAAATATCCAACATCTTTCCGACATCGGAACTACTGATGACAAAATCATCAAACTGGCAGCCGCATGCCTTACGAAATCTGAAATCGCTTACTTATTGGGAGGACTGGAAGAGTACAGGCTAAGAGAAATTTCTTTGGAATTTGAAGTAGCAAGTGCAGCCACATCAAGTCGAAAGCGACTAACTAATAGGGTTATTCAGATAGTGTTAGATGAGTACGAACCTTTCGGCCAAAGTCTCACTAAAATTAAAAATCTCAAAACACTGATCCTTTTATCTGCAGCCGCTTTAATGACTATGATTATTTTCATCACCACAGCTCTTCTTTACAGCAATGCAATCGCATTCCTTTCTGCAATTGCATTCGCCATACCTGCAAGTTTGTATCTCTATGGAAGCATAAAAAACAGATTGCAAAAAAACGGTCAAAAAGCGAGTTAATTGAACCTGTTAGGTAATTGTAATTCTGCTGCAATATCAGTGAACCACTCAATCACCTCAGGATGGTAAGGTATACCGTTTTCCAGTCTTTCCTTCTCTTCTTCATGCTCAGGTAGACCTGCATATGTGACGTTATCATGCCCTGGAGCTGGTGCAGATTCTCTGAGAGTTTTCATATATTGATCCAAATCATCTTTAAACATATCCACATCGACAAATGCGTCAATCTTGTAAGCAAGAAAATGGTGAGATGCCCCGGCTTTTCTATTTGGTCCGGCACCACCACCAGATAAAACTGCTGAAAGTATTTCTATCATCACAGCAAGGCTGTATCCCTTATGGGATCCCAATTCACGTGTCCCACCCAGTGGGAGTATCTTAAAGTCCTCCGGCACTTGTCTTTCATCCATTATTGGTGAACCGTCGGAATCCGCAACCCATCCAGGAAGTGCATCCACTCCTAATCTTTTAGCGAGGGTGATTTTATTACCTGCAACGGAACTCATTGAAGCATCAAAAATAAAGGGGGCCTCCAACCGGGTAGGGGCTGCAATTGCCAAAGGGTTTAATCCGACTAACCTCTCAGACCCATTGGTAGGCAATACTGAAACCCCACCAGTAGTCATTGCTATTCCAATCATATTGTGTTCGAGTGCCATCATGGCGTGATATCCAGCCGCCCCAAAGTGAGCGCCATTGTTCACAGACACAGAGCCAATACCATATTTCTCTGCCCTTTCGATTGCCATATTCATGGCAGCCGGCCCTACTATAAGACCATGGCCTTGATCACTATCGATTGTACAAACCGCTAAAGCTTCCCTAACTATCTTCCAGTCTGGAGTAGGATTGATACGGCCTTCCTGGAAACCTGCGACATAACTCTTCATCATGTTGCTTACCCCATGCGACTCCACACCTCTTATGTCTGCGTACATCAACACATCTGCTGCTAGAGCAGCATCTCTAGCTGGCATCCTCATTTTTACAAAAATATCTTCTACAGCAGCCCTCATATCTTCTTGTTGCACTCGTACAGCTATATCTTCCGGTACATGAAATCTTTCAAGCACAGTAAACTCCTGATTTTATGGATTAGTAAGCAGCCCCTCCCCTATAAATATAATCTCGAACAGTACTACGATTTTTTGTAAATAGCACACTTTTTAATAAGTTCCCAATCGTGAAATATTTACTATGTAAACACCTTTCACTAAAGAACCCGGTATCAACTCATTCTATTTTCTATATCAAAAAATGTAATTATTATTTCTTGATAAATTAGCCTATATCGTTGACATCACAAGAAAGGAAGCTATACCCTCATTTCCTGCCTTTTAATAGTTGTGTTACCTAACAAAACCGGAGATAGAAATTCACTATGGGCAAACATAAAAACCTAGTTTTTATTTTCAGTGATCAGCAGCGTTACGACACTATGGCTTGTTACGGTAATGACTGGATAAAAACTCCAAACCTAAATTCACTTAGTGAAGAATCCTTTGTTATGGAACGAGCCTATGTGGGGCAGCCTGTTTGTACCCCTGCCAGAGGAACAATAACCACAGGCCTCCATCCTCATAACGCAGGACCTACTGTAAACGTAATACCTCTTCCGGCAGAGCAGAAAACTATCGCCGAATATTTACCATCTGAATATGAAACAGCATGGTTTGGCAAATGGCATTTGGGGGATGACGGGAATGCCCAACACGGTTTCAAGCATTGGATTTCAACAGAAGATGGTGTGTCTCGGTTCGTGGGGCTCAGTACACCGCCAAGCAAAAGCGATTGGCACAACTACCTGGTAGAAAAAGGTTATTCCCCAGATTCCACGCTACATAGCGACCGACCTCATTTGCCAGAGGAGGTAACACAACTTGCCCCGGACAATTGGGAGGTATTCAGCAGTGAGAAAAGATCTGAACTTCCCCCAGAAGACCAAATGGCTCATTTCCTTGGAAGAAATGCAGTTGAGTTTATTGAACATCACAAAGACAGCCCTTTCTGTTTGTATGTGAGTACATTTGAACCACACTCCCCCTACAACGGCCCTTATAATGATTTATATGACCCCGCTTCACTGCCTGTGGGCCCTGCATTTTTGAAAAAACCTGAAAATGCGCCGCTCATAAGCAGGCTTAGAGCAGAGAACAACATGCAATTCCTCGAGGGCTCTTCTGGTTCATATAGAGGGTATGTTGAAAAAAATATTGTTGGTAGTCATAACGACATAAGTTCCGAATATGGGTGGAGGGAATTAAGAGCTAGGTACCTCGCCAACATAACTTTAGTAGACGATATGGTTGGAATGATTGTTAAATCTCTCGAAGAACAAGGCGTTCTTGATGATACAGTGATTGTTTTCACCAGTGAGCACGGAGAGATGGCTGGAGATCATGGGATGCTCGAAAAACGTTCCATGTACGAAGAATCCGCAAGGGTGCCAATGGTCATAAGGGCCCCAAAGATAGGCACTGACAAGATGGTAGTCAGCGGTAACTTTAGTCATGTTGACCTGGTCCCCACGCTTTTGGATCTATTAGGTGTAGATGTCCCTGATGGACTAGACGGTAAATCAGTTGCAGAAGTCTTAGAAGATGGGTCAAATCTCCGAAACAATGAAGTGTTCGTAGAATGGAATGGGATAGGATCGATAGAAGATCGTCTACTTGGCACTCCTGACATTAATTCTATGCATCAGGCACCGTGGAGGACGATAGTTTACAGGGACTGGAAACTGAATCTATGCGCGACTGACAAATGTGAGCTCTACAACTTGAGAGAAGACCCTAATGAACTGAATAATTTAATTGATAGTCCTGACAAGCAAGATGTAGTGAGACTGCTAAGCACAAAAATAAGAGCGTGGCAATACAAAACTAATGATAAAGCTCCGCTCTAGCTTCAAGGAAATGATATTAACACCTAAAGGACCTTTCAAAGGGAGGATTCAATGAAATTAAGAGTTGGCACACTAGTAAGCTTTGGTGTCGTAGCCGTAATGGTCATGGCACTAGTAGGATGTAGTTCCTCTGATTCGGGTGCAGCACCTGCAGCACCAGCAGCAGCAGCTCCTGCACAAGCAGGTAGCAGTTCAGGATATGTCCCAGCAGCTCCCGCCCAGCCAGCGGCAGCCGCGGCAGCGGCAGCGGCAGCAGCTCCCTCTGCTGAAGTAGAAACCGCCAAAAAGGTCTCTGCTAAACCCAAACAAACCGTCGCTAAAACTGTCACCGAGTTCGAAGGTGGTAAGCGTGGTGGTGTGATGAAGATTAACACTCAGAAATGGTTCCAGAGATGGGATATGACAACCCGATCTCACTGGTCATCGACCCAGGGACTCAACCGCCACTACAGCGGTGTACTTCAGTTTTCTCCTCGAGATGGACTAACTGTAACTCCTGACTTGGCTAAAGAGTGGACTTTGACTGATGATCTTATGGGATCGACGTTTGTTTTTAATGAAGGTGTCAAATGGCACGATGGTGAAGACTTCAGCGTGGACGATGTCATATACACCATTAATAGATGGCAAAACCCACCTGAAGGTGTAGCACAACCTAGAGTAGCAGGCCTACTTCTTGTAGATAGTATGGAAAAAGTTGGTGACAATACACTCAAAATAACTCACACAAAGCCAACAAGTCGGATACTTCCCGCTATGGCTGACGCATGGCACATAATCCATCCAGAACATGTACTTTCGGAAACCGGAGGGGTTTTAAGTTCTGGAGAGCAAGTTATCGGGACAGGACCGTTCAAAGTAGACAGTTTTTCTGAAGGAAACAACATAGTGTCAGTGGCAAATCCTGACTACTTCCAAGACGCACCGGACGGTAGCCCGTTCCCATACTTGGATGGAATCACTGGAATAGCTTTCGCCAATAATGATCTTTCAGCAGCGGCGCTTGCAACAGGTCAAATTGACTACTACACATCGTTGACGCCTTCCAAATCCTTCCCGATTAAGAATAAGAGGCCATCCATAATCATAACTAGGTGGGATAGCCCAGGTTTCCAGGGAATTTCCATGAATACCACGAAGGCACCGTTTGATGACTTGGAATTGAGAAAGGCGTTCGCATGTGGACTTAACACACACGCGATCGCGGAATTATCCAGCACGCCTGGTGTCGTACCGATGGAATTTCGGCAAATCAGCTTCTTTGGAACAGCAGACCCTAACTTCGAAAATGTTGCGGGTCTAAAATGCGTTGACCCAGCTCAAAGAGAAGCCAATGAGGCCGAATCTATGGCTATTTTCAAAGCAAAGGGTTTGACAGAGGTTGAGTTCGACTCAGACAATCCTGATGATCCTATTGCCACGATTGTGCAACAGCAGATGAAAGAACTAGGCGTTGATGTGAAAATAGTCACTAGTGAAGTTACCTCTGCACGAGAGAAAGCATATGCTGGTGACACAACCCTGTTCTTCTTTGGACAAGCCGTGGCTAGCAAGAGCCCTGTTGAAATAATCAACCAGGTATACCGACCAGGTGCTGGTTTTGAACTCTACCAAGCAACGCCACCAGCCAAATGGTCAGAACTTCTAGATCAACTAGATATGGCTACGCTGGGTTCTGAGGAAGAAAAGGCACTTACAGCCCAAATGGACACAATAATGTGGGAAGAGTGGATGCCTAAAGTTCCTGTTAGAAGGCCTGATGAATTCCAGGTCAAGCAGGACTACGTAAGAAACATCGATGCCATCGCAACTGCTAAATTCATTCAATCTAGATTTGTGGATGCTTGGCTAGATAGATAATCTATCCGAAATAAATAAGGACCTCAATTCCGAGACTGGTACTCCTTAAGTGGAGGAATCAGACAAAGGATTGAGGTTTCATTTAACTAAGTAGATACTGAGGTCTAGACAATCCTTGGTAATGTAACAAGCACTAACGTTCCGTCTTTAGGTAGAGGATATGCGTCAATACATACTCAGAAGGCTGCTCCTATTACCTCCTACCTTAATTTTGCTCGGCACCATTTTGTTTTTCATGGTGCAATCGATACCCGGGGATGTCGCATCGGCTCTACTTGCCGGAGAAGAAAACGCAGTTGACCCGAAAACATTGGAGAAATTCAGGGAAGATTTGGGACTGAACGAACCACTTATTGTTCAATATGGAAAATGGTTAGTCCAGACTGCTACAGGAGATTTGGGATATTCCTATTACTTCAGTAAGCCGGTGTGGGAAGTCATAAAGCCGAAAATTGAAACTACGGTTACTTTGGCCATATTTGGAGTAGTAATTGCTATTGTACTTGCATTGCCCGCTGGAATATTCTCTGCTCTTTTCAGGGGGAGTTGGTTTGACCAGTCAGTCCGAACTATCAGCGCTGCAGGAATGGCCGTGCCGGCTTTCTGGCTAGGGATAATAATTCTCTTAGTATTATCAAGAATAGTGGGCTGGATGCCCCCTGTAATTCATTCGAGTATCTTTGATAACCCCATAGATGCATTCCAGAGATATCTTTTCCCATCGTTGATACTTGGCTTTCGATCTGCAGCAGTGATAAGTCGTATGGTCAGGTCTATGATGCTAGAAGTACTGTCAGAAGATTATGTGAGAACTGCATGGGCGAAAGGTTTGCAACCGAGATCAGTAATCCTTGGGCACGCTCTTAGAAATGCCCTGCTTCCTGTGGTCACTATGTTAGGGATGTTATTTGCCACGTTGATTGATGGGGCGGTAGTTCTTGAAACGGTATTTAACTTACCCGGTATTGGCCTTCTGATGGTGGATTCGGTCATTGCTCGCGATCCTGGAATGGTCCTAGGATTAGTCCTATCCATTGGAATTTTCATGATGATATGGATACTTTTAATTGATCTTTCCTACAAAGTATTAGATCCCAGAGTTGAGTATGACTAGAGAATTGAGACATTAAAAAAAGCAAAATGAATTTAGATACAGAGACTAGTAAAAGATCCGAGATCGCCAGATACTCATGGCGGTTGATACGACAAAACCCAGCTGGAGCTATCGGTGCCTTTGTCGTTTTCGTCGTCTTAGTAGGTGCAGTATTCGCTCCATTCATAACGCCCTACGACTACGAGTCATTTGCTAGTAGCCGGTACACCAAGCCAATGGGTAACGCAACGAATGGTGGTTTGATGTTACTTGGATCTGACAATCTTGGCAGGGATCAATTCACCCGCCTACTTTACGGTGGGAGAATCTCTCTTTTGGTGGGATTCGTATCGCCAATCGTGGGAGTAGCGATTGGGTCACTACTAGGGATAATCAGTGCTTACTACGGCAAATGGACGGACTTATTACTTCAGAGGATTACTGACACTCTTCTGATAATACCTGGCCTCGTTATCTTAATGACTGTCACTGCTTCTTTTGGTTTCACAATAACTGTGGTGCTACTCGCTTTAGCTTTATTCAGCATGATCGGCAGCATAAGAGTTGTTAGGTCACATGTATTGGGATTAAGGGGCGCTCAATATATAGACGCGCAAAGAGCGATTGGATCATCGGATCTACGAGTAATCTTTATACATTTGCTGCCGAACACATTACCAGTAGCCGTGGTTTTAATAGCGGTTGGAATAGCCGGAGCGATAGTTGCCGAGGCTCAATTAAGCTTTTTAGGACTTGGTATAGCTCCTCCAGTACCAACTTGGGGGAATATGCTAAATGGTGCACAAGCCCGGTTTGACCTGGGACCCCATCTGGCAATATGGCCTGGAATTTTTATATCAGTAACAGTATTAGGACTCAACCTAGTAGGGGATGCTGTAAGAGACATAATGGACCCAAGACTACGAGGCAGACAATAAGGCAAATCATTTATAAGAAAATTGAAAACTGTTTAGGAGATTGAAATGTCAGATCGAAAACCAAATATAGTGTTCATGTTTAGCGACCAGCAACGCTATGACACGATGGCTGCCTACGGGGCCGATTATATGCAGGTACCTCATTTGAACCAACTTTCGGAGGAAAGTTTCATATTTCAAAACGCCTATGTAGCTCAACCAGTATGTACCCCAGCAAGAGCGACAATCATGTCAGGATTGTATCCACACACCGCTGGCCCGATAGTTAATATGATCAACCTGCCTGCAGAGGTAAAGGTGATATCAGAAATGATATCGGACGAATATTACAAGGGTTATATGGGCAAATGGCACCTTGGAAATGATATCGAAAGACAGCACGGCTTCAATGTTTGGAAATCAAGTGAAGACTCTCATGGCACGGGTTACACTCACACTCAATTAAACAATGAGACGTCCTCATATACAGAATATTTAATTGAAAAAGGACATGAACCAGACAACGTCCCAGCAATTCATGGAGAAAATGTCGCAGCCGGCAGAAAATTCAATTTATTGGGTAGAAAATCCGGTCAAAGAGCACCTACATTTACCTCGAATGCTCATTATGACATGCCTGAAGAAGATCAAATGGCATCTTACTTAGCTCAAGAGGCCACGAAATTTATAGAAGACAACAAAGACAAACCTTTTGTCCTCTACGTGAGCACATTCGAACCCCACTCTCCATACCATGGGCCATTTATGGATCAATACGACCCAACAACCCTCCCGGTAGGACCTGCTTTTCTAGAAAAACCTGAAAGTGCCTCATTGGTTAACAGAGTCAGAGCCGACTACTTCATGAAATTTATGCTTGACGGCGAGGACCAAACCCAGGACGCGTACATGATGAACTATGCTGCGGCGCGGGAAGACGTTACAACTGAAGCGGGTTGGCGACAATTGAGGGCCCATTACATGGCCAACATTACCCTTGTAGACAACATGGTTGGAACCATCAACCAAGCTATTAAGGATGCTGGCATAGAAGATAATACAATAGTCGTATTCACCAGTGAACACGGCGATATGATGGGTGATCATGGGATGCTTGAAAAACGTTCAATGTTTGAAGAATCGGCTCGTGTTCCACTACTCATGAAAGTACCGTGGCTTTCCAAAGGAGCCCAGGTCATCGAAGGAAGTGTAGGCCATATAGACCTTGTGCCAACTCTGCTGGACCTAATTGGGCAAGAAGTGCCTAATCATTTACAAGGGAAAAGCTTAAAACCTGTTCTTGAAGGGGAATCTGATCTTTCTGAGAATGACGTATTCATATCTTGGAACGGCTATGACAACAACATACCAGATAGGTTCCTCGGTGACATAAAAATTAATAGGATGCTCAGGTTGCCATGGAGGACCGTGGTAACGCCAGATAGATGGAAATTAGCTCTATGTGCTGGGGATCAATGTGAACTTTACGACCTAAATGATGATCCTTATGAACAAAATAATTTGTTTAATGATCCCGATCAACAGGACCGAGTGAGGGATATGGCCGCCAGAATTAGAGTATGGCAAGTCCAAACCGGGGATACAGCACCTATTCCTTCCACAATTTAGTTCCACAACGGATAAACAGGACGAGTAAGGAGCATTTTATGGCTTTTACTCATCCTGTTTGGGCACCCCAGTATTCTTACTTATTACCTTAAATTTCTTTAGAGAGGGACATTATGGCAAAGCAACCAAATCTTGTTTTCGTATTCAGCGACCGTCAAAGGTTTGACACATTAGAAGCCTATGGGAACGATTACGTAAAAGCACCCAACTTAAATGCACTTTCCAAAGAAAGCATCGTTTTCAAAAACACCTATGTAACACAGGCGGTCTGTGCCCCAGCTAGAGCGTCAATTATGACTGGTCTATACCCTCATGCGGCGGGCATGCCTAGAAACAAACTGGTTATGCCTGAAGAAGTGGAAACCATTGCCAACATGGTCTCTGCCGACTACAAGAAAGCATATTTCGGAAAATGGCACCTGGGTAATGAGGTAATCAACCAGAGAGGATTTGACGAATGGGCTAGCGGCATGGAGACATTACGTGATGAATATACTGAAGAAGAATATTTGGATATGGACACGAGTTACCACGAATTTCTTGTGGAAAACGGGTTTGAACCTGATGAGCTTCTCCTTGGGAGTAAAATATTCTCGGATGAGATGAGGGCAGCTTTGCCGGCAGAATTTCAAATGGCTTCATTTTTTGCAAATAGAGCTGAAACATTCATTAAAGAGAACAAAGATAATCCTTTTGTAATGTACGTTAGTTTCTTAGAACCTCATCCGCCATGGACAGGCCCATACGATGGGGTGCACGATCCTCAACAGGTACCCATCGAACCAACTTTCCTGAAGAGACCTGACGGCCATTCATTGTTCAGCAGGGTGCGAGCAGATTTTTTTATGCAATCGGACCTTCATACTCCCGATGATGTTGATGATTCAGAATGGGAAAAGGGCAGGGAAGAATATAACGCGCTAGATAAGGCGATCGGTCGACAATTTGATCTCAAGAACCCAGATTCATGGAAACAAATTAGGGCTAATTATTACGGGAATATTACTTTAGTGGATGATGCCGTAGGGAAAATTCTTAATGCTCTAGAAGAAGCAGAGATAGCAGAGAATACAATATTTATTTTTACCAGTGAGCATGGCGATTTAGTAGGAACTCATGGAATGATGGAGATGCGAACCTTCTATGAGGAAGCCGCCAAGGTCCCGCTTATCATCCGGGCTCCAATGCACACTAAAGAAGCAAAATTGATTGATGGCAATTTTGGACAAATCGATTTAGTGCCGACATTATTGGACCTATTGGGTCAAGACATTCCAGAACATTTACAAGGAACCAGCAAATCAGACGTAATAAAAGGGAAAGCAGATCTAAAAGGTAATGAGGTGTTCATGGAACACAATGGCATCGGTGATAGAAATCTGGGCACCCCTGCAATAAATATGCTTAACAACATGCAGTGGCGATCAATTGTTACAGGCGATAGGTGGAAATTAAACCTTTGCGCTACAGACCAATGCGAGCTGTTTAATCTTAATGAAGATCGCTTTGAAGAAAATAACCTTTTTAACAACCATGAACACAAAGATCGAATTAGGATCATGGCGGCAAAGATCCGTATGTGGCAATACGAGACTGGAGATCATGCTGCTCTTCCAGACGTATAGGTGGCAGGAAACCAGGGACCGAATTGGCTTTCTGCAGATTTAGACGATTCAGGTTATTGGAATAATTTTGAACGGAGTTTTTTGAGTTTTGGCGAAAACGACTTCCAATACCCCTTTCGTATAGGACGATTTGGCATTTTCCAAGCTCACAGACTCAGTCCATTTCATCATCCACTTCAACGAAGGCTTAGTTCGCTCATTCAACAATAAATTCCTCAATCTAGGTATATTTTATAAATCTTGGTATGATCGATAATCAAAATGAATATCCATTAAATCTCAAGATAAGGAACGAAAATTGGGGCCTCTTAATTTACACGCAGCTATAGCTAACTACGGACATACCACCACCCTAAAGGATGGTACATTCACCTCTGATGAATTCGAACTTACTCACACTGAAATTTCTCCTGTACCAATGATTTTCCGAAGGATGGTGCGAAATTTAGAATTTGATATAGCCGAAATGGCTCTGGCTACCTACATCTGTTCGAAGCATTATAAAAAGGGATTCACGGCTCTTCCGATATTTCTAACAAGAGCTTTCTACCACGGGGGAATAATGTGTAATGCCAACTCGGGCATCAAAAAACCTAGCGATCTAAATGGTAAAAAGATAGGTACAAGAAGCTACACTTTAACTCCTGGAATATGGACAAAGGCAATTTTGCAAACTGAACATAATGTTGATTTGGATTCGGTCACATGGGTTCTTTCTGGTGATGAACATGTAGCGGAATACCAGACTCCGTCTGGTGTGATTTCCTCTGAACACAACGATCTTAGCAAAATGCTACTCTCAGGGGAGGTTGATGCGGTAATTGGGGCTGGAACCATC
The DNA here is from genome assembly GCA_002500485.1 of Dehalococcoidia bacterium UBA7891. GTDB lineage: Bacteria > Chloroflexota > Dehalococcoidia > Lucifugimonadales > UBA826 > UBA11996. The sequence continues at coordinate 2,637 of DLRJ01000045.1, read as the reverse complement.
GATTCTCCAGATGCTGTTCCTTTGTTCGAAGACCCAGACGAACTTGATACCGGCTGGGATAACAAGACAAAAATTTACCCCATCAGCCATTTGCTTGTTGTAAGAGACGATTTGCTACTAGCTGAACCTTGGCTAGAAGCCGAAATATATGCGCTTTTCAAAGAAGCCAAAGATTCTTATGTTAAATCACTACCGAGTTTGTCAAAGATAGATGCGAACGACAAACAAAACAAAAAAATGGCCGCTATCGTGAATGGAGACCCTCTTCCTTACGATTTAAACGGGGCGTATCAAGGGATAAACACATTTATAAAATTTAACGTGGATCAAAAAATAATCCCAAATTACGTGAACCCAGAAAGTCTGTTCACTATGCCAAAATAGCCATTAAGTAGGATTTTTACAACTAAATATGGTCGTATAAAACTAAATATGATCGTATAATTGCAGAAACCGAAAGATCGAAATCCATATAGGTGTAATTACTTAGGTGGAATTGCCGTTGTAATGGCTACCTATAGCCTTTATTATTTAAAGGACATGTGAATCCTAGTCCAATATGGAATCTTAATGAGGTAGAGAACATGAAGCAGTTGATGCTTGTAATTGCTATTTCCATCCTTTCTGTCGCCGCTCTGGCTTGCGGTCCTGCTGTGGGACGAGCTGTGGGTGACGCACAAGTTGATGTTGACGCAACCCTGGCCGAGATGGGAGAACCCACCACAGAAGCTGAGAAAGAGCTTTATGCCATGATGAAGGAAATAGATCGCCTTCACAAAGAGGAGCGCGAAGACCTCCTTGGCGCACTTGATGATTCAGGTAATATTATCAATAACCTGGTAGGAGTTATAGACTCACTTGGGAACGAACTGGATGAAGAAACTTTAATAAAAATAGGTTCCGTCGTTGCTAGCGGACAGGATGTGGATGCTTTCTTCCAAGGGGTCAGAGAACAAGCCTACCAAAACTCAGCCAAAGAAGATGAGATTAATAAGCTGCTTCAAAATGAAGAACGTGCTACCTGGGACCGTATCAAGTTCCTAAACGAACAATTAGATAAAGCAAACGCAGAAAAAGCTGGAATAAAGAAAGACCTTGATAAAGCTCACGTTAATTTAGACAAGGCAGACAAAGACGAAGACAAGTGGATAAAATCTAACCTTGACAAAGAGCAAGAAAAACAAATTCTCGAAGTCAGAATGGAAAGGGCTGCCGGAAAATTTGAAGTTGTCACTGCAATGATAGATCAAGTTCTTGGTGACGACGACGACGATGTAGCTGATGCCCCTTCAGCTTTTGAGAAAAGCGCAGAAGAAGCCGGTCGATACCAAGCGGCAGGCATATTTCATAACTGCCTAGTAGATGGGGGGGTTGAGGTTAAAGAAACCACTAGAGAGGAAATGAAACACTGTCGACAGGGTGTGATAGACGAACTGGATTCACTAGGTACAAAGACAGTCAAAATTGAGAACGGTAAGGTAATTTCAGAGCCAAACTACGTGGCTTTGCTAGACCTTGATGACGTCAAAGAAGTTGTAGACACATTTATGCATTGTGCCCAGTCGGCCGATGCCGTAAGAATCATAGGCCCAGCTGTGGAAGGCTGTAAAATGGAAGCCAAAGAAATGCACCATGACGCAGCCGGTAACGGCTCTTCGTTTACGGATCATTTTGCAAATAAGATTGCCGGTGATAATGCCGATGCAAGAAGAACTCGCAAATTCATCGATGTGAAGGCAGAGGCGATTGGTGACCCAGATTTTCAAGATAAAGTAAATAAGGTAATGTACCAGCCTGGTCGTTCTAAAGACGAGGTTAGGGATAGTTTTAAAAGTCTCCTTAATGAGGCAAAAGAGGATTTACATTGTGACCCACAAGGGCTGAGGGCAAAGCGATGTGACGACATTTCTGTAATTGAGGCCCTCGGACCTGATGTAGTAACCACACTTAATGACACCCTAGGCAGAAACATTCCAGTAGCTCACCAGTACGAGAACCGAATTAATGACAGGGATGATCAGTACCAAGGGGGAGATGGTCAGAACCAAGGACTTCCACCTGGAATTACAATGGCGCAATTTAATGATGTCTTTGGTGGTGGTCAACCTCGAATGGTTGTTAAAGAACGGGTCGACCAATGCGTTAGTGACGGAAATCCAATGAATGAGTGTCTGCGTGATGTGAAGAATGATATGAGGGAAGAGTTTAAGAGTCACGAAAACTTCGACCACAATAAGTATTCGGACAGAAAGGAATTGGATAATCTAAATACGAATGCTGTACGCCAAAATACGGGAAACCCACAGGGTGGTGATGGCCACACTATGCATACGAACCAATTCGGAGGTCGTGGTGACGGAGTCGGTAAGAGGGGAGCCCAAGATTTCAACCAGTGCATGACTGACAATACTAGTACGGGGCCTCAATATAACTCGGACGGAACCTTCGCCAGTTCACCATCACACGGTGACGCTGCCGATAACTGTATGGGCCAAGCCTCAAACACAATGCGAGATTCATATGGAAACAAAGACATGGGTCACCATGCCGGTTTTCCCCAAAATCCTCAGAGCGGCATGACAACTCAACAGTAGAACAAAAATCGTTTTCTAAACTAGTGTAAAAAACCGGTTCATG
>DLRJ01000035.1 GCA_002500485.1 Dehalococcoidia bacterium UBA7891 | reverse complement strand
AGAGTCGTCATTACACCACGCATCACCAAATTAGGGTTTCTGGTCGCCGATAACCTTCATCCACAAAAAGCCAGAATATTATTGATGTTAGGTTTAACAATAACCAAGGATCCCGATATTTTGCAAGAAATGTTTATGGTTTATTAGTAGTCATAACTTCAACCAAAACAGGAATAGATATGACACATAATACAAAAGATTATGGGGCCGGTACCCTGTCTGATCAGATAAGATCACGGGTCTGCCGAGGCGTCAATGGTCTTGATATTCATTATCTCGAGGCAGGTTTTGAAAACAAAAACAATCCCCTCCTACTATTGCTCCATGGATTTCCGGAATTATCTTATAGCTGGAGAAAAATGATTCTACCTCTATCAAAATCTGGCTACCACGTAGTAGCACCAGATCAAAGGGGATTTGGCGCAACTACTGGATGGAACAATTCATACGTTTCGGATCTTTCTTCCTATTACCAAAACAATCTTGTACGAGACATGTTGGGTTTGGTTTCTGCACTAGGTTATGAAAAAGTCAAAAGTGTTATAGGTCACGATTCTGGTGCCGGTGTTGCGGGTTGGTCAGCTCTGATAAGGCCTGATATATACGAATCTGTTGTTATGATGAGTGCTCCTTTCACAGGCGCACCTAACATACCTTTGAACACTTTGAAAAACCTGACTACAACCAAGGACCCGGTAGCCGACATCGCTGCAGAATTAGCTAATCTTAAAAGGCCTAGAAAACACTACCAGGATTACTATCGGACCCGCGAGGCCAATTCTGACATTATGGATTCGGAAAAAGGATTACCGACCTTTATAAGGGCCTATTACCATCATAAAAGTGCTGATTGGAAGGAAAATAAGCCTTTCCCGCTGTGTTCTTGGACAGCGGAACAGTTGGCCAAGATGCCAACTTATTACATTATGGATTTGGATGACACAATGCCAGAGGCCGTAGGAAAACATATGCCAACTTCTGAGGAAATAAATACCTGCGAATGGTTAACTGAAGAAGAGCTGAAAGTCTATGTCTCAGAGTACAAACGAACAGGATTTCAGGGAGGTCTAAACTGGTACCGATCCGGGGGAAGTAGCGGGAACCGGGGAAACTTAGAACTTTTTTCAGGGATGAAAATATCAAAACCTGCCATGTTTATCGCCGGTAAGCAAGATTGGGGAATATTCCAGAGGCCCGGTGCAATCAATAAAATGAAAAATGAGGTCTGCACCCATATGGGTGAAATTCAATTAGTGGATAATGCTGGACATTGGGTACAACAAGAACAACCCGAAAGTGTACTCAAACTCCTCTTAGATTTTTTAGGTGGGATTGATTAGCTTCCATCCGGGACCTACATTGCTTTCACAACCTCATGACACAGGACAAAAATAATCGATCAGGCTATGGAAGTGGAAGTTTCCACTGGTCTACTTATATCAAATCCATGATCAGCTATATTAATTTTTCAAAGCCTTTATCCCTTCTTCTGCACCTTCAATCAGGAATCCAAGGTCCGAGTTGTACATAATTACCTGCATTCCTTTTTCTTTCCACTCAGTAAGTTTTTCTATATTCCCCATATGTATACCCGGTGCGACTCCGAGTTTTACTGAAATATCTATAACTTTTTGAATGGCATTAACCACAGTGGGGTGAGAGGTCTGGCCGGGTACTCCATACGATAGAGATAAATCCTCAGGTCCAACAAGAGCCACATCTATCCCAGTCACCGAAAGTATTTCTTCCAAATTTTCGATTGCGGCCTTTCTTTCTATTTGAGCAATAGCCACTGTATCTTGATTCTGAATTTCGATAAATTCAACAAGATCTCCAAACCTGTAGTCAGAGTGCGGAGCATCCCCGGATAGACCTCTAATCCCTTCGGGTGGATACTTCATAAAACTAACTAATGTTTCTGTGTCGGTGACATTCTCTACCCGTGGCAGCATCAACCCCATAGCTCCTGCATCTAGATAGCCAGCCGCAAGACTATAATCAAGGTTTCTAATCCGGACTAAAGGACAAATTTCTTCCAGCCGAGCAACCCTTAAAATTTCCCTAACACTTCCTTGATCGTATGGACTATGTTCACAATCAACCATAAAAAAATCAAATCCGGCTCGTTTAAAAATTTGAGCCGCTGTAGGGTTCACCATCTCTTGAAGCATAGTGCCATATACCTTTTTACCCTTTTCCAGATCTCTTTTCATTTCGTTCCTAAACATTTTGTACCTCTCAATTCAAACTCCAAGAATAGATTCATATTGCATATCGTGTCCGATTATACGTATTAGCCCATATCCTTTAAAATTTTATATATCATTGAAATTTAAAAGAGGAATTAAATGAGCAGGGATTCTCTGTGGAAACAATTAGAAACCATTTTAAAAGATAAAATTACCAGTTTTGACGGGGTAGCAGGGTTAGCGGTAAAAAGTCTCACAGGCGAAAAGAGCATTTCCATTAATGGAGATGAGATATTTCCTACAGCATCAACAATAAAGATACCTGTGTTAGCAAAGCTGTTTTCCTTGCAAGAAGAAGGCGAAATAGACTTATCCAAAAGAATTCGGTTTACTCAGGACATGTACGGAGCTGGAAGTGGGGTCATTCATTTTCTGGAGAATGATCCCGAATTTACTGTTTTGGACGTCGCTATACTCATGATGCTTGCATCAGATAACACTGCTACCAACACCTGCATAGACATTGCAGGAATTGAAGAAATTAATGATCTAATTCGAGACATGGGATTATCTAAAACCAAGCTCAGACGCAAAATGATGGATCCTGAGGCAATAAACAGGGGTGATGAAAATGTTTCTACTCCGAACGAATTAATCATGCTAATGGATCACTTGCATAACAGAAAGCCTACTCCAAAAGTATCTGCCCAAGTCTTAAGAATCATGAGCAAACCAAAATCCGCTTATCTGAATAAAGCCATTGGGTCTAAGGTGGTGGTGGCGAATAAACCAGGAGGCATGGACAAGGTTCGCGGCGACACAGGCATCGTCTATTTACCAAATAACCCGTATGCAGTCTCCATAATGAGCAAGTTTTCCATGGTCGATTCAATAGCCCAGGAAGGTTTTCTTATCGATCTTGCTAGAACCATCCACAAGTTTATGACAATTGTGGAAGAAACGAATGAATTTGGACTAGGGTTGCCAAAAACCCTACCGTTATAGAAAAAATGGAAACAAGAGTATTAGGAAAATCTGATTTAAAAGTCTCCACGGTATGTTTTGGTGCCTGGCCAATTGGCGGTGGCATGGGAAGAGTCGACCCCCAAGAAGCTGTTAAGACTATCCACGCTGCAATAAATGCCGGCATTGCCTTTATCGATACTGCTGAGGGATATCAGACTAGCGAGTCGGTTCTCGGACAAGCTTTAAAAAGCCGGCGAGATTCGGTAATATTGGCGACCAAACTCTCTGGTCCGGACCATTCTGAATCACATATTCGTAACGCACTAGAAAACAGTCTTTCTGCATTAAACACCGAATACATCGATCTTTACCAACTGCACACTCCACAACCCAAATGGCCTATTGAAAACACTATGGAAATCTTGAATGATTTGAAGGAAGAAGGGAAAATCCGCCATATTGGTCTATCTAATTTCACATCAGGACAAACAGATGAAGCGATGGGATATGGTCCGATTGTCAGCTCACAACCTCGATATAATCTGCTCTTTCGACAGGAAGACCCTACATTGGCTTTTTGTGAGAAAAACGAAATAGGCGTCATTCCCCATTCGGTTTTAGCCAAAGGTCTATTAGGTGGCAGTTACAAACCGGGTCACATTTTCGCTACGGATGACGAAAGAAGATTGTTCAATTTTTTCCAAGGTGATCTTTTTGAAACGATATATAAAGTGACACAAAATTTAGAAGAATGGTCCAAAAATAATGGAAGAGACTTAATACAATTAGCAATCGCATGGACCTTGGCTAATTCAGCCATAACATCAGCCATAGTAGGAATGAAATCAGTAGCCCAAGTTGAAAATGCTGCCAAGGCGGCAACATGGAAACTTACTTCCACAGACCTCTCTGAGATAGAGTCTATTATCGGAAATCTACGGCCGGCGTGGATTAAAGCACAAACCCCAGAAGATATCCCTTACAAATATGGGAGCTACTGAAAGCTTCTAAATCATCGGCCACTTTGGAGGAAAGGACACATTATTCCGTTTCATCATATCTGACCCGAATGCCTGCACTCTTCGTATTAACTTTTCAGTGTCAACGAATCTAGGTACGTAATCCTCTATTAGAACCCGCCCATCCACTAATACCGTTTTCACGCTTCTACCGTCAGCATTGTACACAAGACTATTCACAGGATTGAAAAGTGATTGCCACTCAGGTCTCAATGTATCGTACATCACTATATCCGCCTTCTTACCAACCTCAAGGGACCCGATTTGAGATTCCAACCCCAAGGCCTTTGCCCCATCGATAGTGGCTAATTCCAGAGCCTTTTCGGCTGGAATTTGAGCAGGATCACCAGTTGCGTCTTTTATAAGGACAGCTGCTAAATACATTGCCCGGTTAGTTTCTAATAAATTGGAATTATTCCCAGCATCAGTTCCTATGCCAACTCGCACTTTAGCTTTTATTAATTCAGCCAAGGGAAAGTTCTGACCATAACCACCGCCATTTTTTACCACATTCGTTGGACATGTAATTAAAGCCGTATTGGTAGATGCAAGACAATTAATTTCCTCATCAGACAATCCAACACAATGAGCAAGAGTCACATTACTTCCTACAAACCCATATCTTTCCAAGGCAATAATAGGAGGTTCATCAATACCATCAGGCATAGAGCTGCCGGCCTTATTTACGTGTAGAGTACAACCGACGTTAAATTGGTCCGACAAGACCTTTAACTCACCCAACAGTTCCCCTGCAACATATTCTGGAGAAAAGGGCATGGCCCAAGCATAGAGTCTTCCATCAAGTGCACCATTGTATTGAGATATAAATGATTCTGTGACTCGCAAGGCTTGATCGTGGGAATATACTGTCATCCGATAGGGGTTTCCTGTGTCGGTTAACTGAACACCAGTAATCATTCGTATTCCGGATCTTTCATAGGCATCCAGACATACATCAACACTTTTGGTACTCCCTGGGTCCATAATAGTGGTGGTGCCGTAACTCAATAATTCAGTGATGGCTAAGAGTGAAGTCCACAACTCTTCATCTGCTGTCATTGAATCTTGTAGACGAAATACATTAACAAGATAATCATCTCCAAGGTCGTCTGGAAATATCCCTCGAGTCGCATGTGCGTAACTTATATGGCAATGGCCATTTATGAATCCAGGTGTTATTACCATGTCTTTGGCTTCAATTACTGAATCAACATCGACTTGAGAAACATCAATTGTTTTATCTACAGCTGCGATTCGATCATTTTCGATCAATATACTGCCACCACTAATAATCCGTCTTTTCTCGTCCATGGTAATAACATAGGCCGCATCTTTTATAAGAATTCTATTAACCTGCATATCCAATCTCCATAGTTACCTCAATAGAACCTTTTCTCTATAAAAAGTGGCTAACAATCTCATCGTCCAACATTTCCAGGGTATCAACATCCCCTGTTTCCATACCTCCAAACATGATTTCCGTCACTCCTTCGTTAGCAAATTCTTCAATTCTCTCAATGACATAATCCAGACTTCCTGCTACAGAGCCACTTTCTTCCGCTTCAACCAATTTACCTCCGTAATTGCCATGTGCAGGGTCAGATGAGCGGTAACCTAATTTCCGAACAAAATTCCTCGCTTCTTTGGAATCATTTGTGATTTTGATAGGCATGAGCAAAGTTTTCTTTATTTCGTCTGGGTCTCGACCTACTTTTTCACAATGGCTTTCCAAAACAGAGACCTTATGCCTATACAGATCCATAGACATTCCCCTACCCGACCAACCGTCCAAGTTAAAGACATCCCCATATTTAGCTAAAGTCAGTAATGTTCTTTTTTCCCCAGTACCACCCACCAGTATCGGTAAATGTGGTTCTTGATAACATCCAGGCGACATCGGAGCCTGTTCCAATTGATAATATTTACCCCTGTAATCAACAGGGATTTTCGATGTCAATAATAGCCTGATCAACTCACAGGCTTCTTCAAATCTGTCAGAACGCTCCTTCATGGAAGGAAAAGGCCACCCATAAGCCAGATGTTCCCTTTCATACCAAGCTGCCCCCAAAGATAACGTAAATCTGCCTTCTGAGACCTGATCCAAAGTAGTAGACATTTTCGCGACCAAACCAGGATTTCTATATGTATTGCCTAAAACTAAATGGCCAAGTCTAAGCCTTCTAGTCATACCTGCCGCTGCAGCCAAGATAGTAAATCCTTCAAAGGCATTTCCTTTTTCTGCAGCTACTGGATCATCTTTTGAACTTAAAGCATGCGGCGGTAAAAAATGATCAGCAAACCACAGACTATTCCAGTTGCCTTTCTCCATCGCCAAAATTGTTTTAGAAATTTCTGACCAGTCTGTTTCGTAACAATTAACTTGTACCCCGAACTCCATCTTCATATCTTCAATATACCTTTACACCCTAAAGTGATAATCCGTTGCAATTTATAGATTAATGAATCAAATCCGGCAACTCAAGCGAGATTCTAATCTAGTATTTATCTCTTATTTGGTAAGAAGTAAACGAATTCATTACAATCACTCTCAAATTCATCAAATTTAATAAACTAAGGAGGTCTAAATGACTTCAGCCTTAATTGAAATCCGAAGAGTGCCATTACCAGGAAAGGAATTCATCCTGTCTGAAGGGGTAAAAAAATCGCTAGAGGTCACCGGGAAATCAGGAATCATTACGGTGACAAGTGCTTCATCTCATCGAGAAAGCAGAGATGTCACCACTGCTATTACCGGGCTAACTTTAGATGAAATAACAGAGTTGGAATCCTCTATACTCAATTCCCCGGAAGCTCAATCAAGATTGACGGCCCTTGAGGAACTTTCGGTAAAAGTAACCTACCAGACTCTGGTAATTCTGGCACCTCCAGAAAATACAGATGTAGCAAAAGCTCAATACATCAACCGCAGGTATTTGAAAGCGAAAAGAGGTCAGTCACAACTTTTGATAGAAGCCCTTCTGGAATGGAGAGATAAGTTCAACAGGAAACCGATGGTAACACGACCACTGGCAAGTGATTTAGACATTGTACGAATTACTTCTCCAATAGAAACATTGGAAGAACTTGCAGGTAATATATCAACCATAAACACTGATCCTGATCATAAGAAAAACAGAGATGCTGTAAGTGAACTTACCGCAAGCGGATTTCAAACTAACAACCGAATCATCCACAGAGTTTAATTATTCTGTAGCAAAAAAAAGAAGTACAACACAAACCAGAGGTGCTTTATGGCAAGACTTTCCGATAAAGTTGCAGTGATAACAGGTGGTGCTGGAGGTATTGGAAAAGCTGCAGGGAAACTTTTCGCTGAGGAAGGCGCCCATGTAGTTCTAGTTGATCTGAATGAATCGGCCCTGAAAGATGTTGTTCAATCCATTGGAGACGAAAATGTGAGCTATGTCGCGGCTGACACCACAGACCCTGGTCAGGTACAACGATTTGTTAATTCCACTGTAGAACGCCATGGTGGAATTGATATATTTATCGCTAATGCGGGAATTGAAGGCGAAGTTAATTCAATAATAGATACCCCGGTAGAAATGTTTGACAAGGTCATTGAAGTGAACGTCAAAGGGGTGTGGCTAGGTTTAAAGTATGTAATGCCGGTGATGAAAGAAAGAGCTGGAGGGAGTATTGTAATCACTTCCTCTACAGCCGGTGTTAGGGGATCAGCAGGCATGGCCCCGTATTCCACATCAAAACACGCAGTCATAGGACTGATGCGTACTGCTGCCATGGAAGGCTCATCCATGGGTATTCGTGTAAACACAGTTAATCCAGCTCCTATACAAACCCGAATGATGCGATCGATTGAAGAACAAAGAGTGGCAGAAGGGAAACAAGGCTTCAATACAGTTGAAGAAGCACAGAAAGCCGTGGCCGCAGGAAATCCCCTAAGACGATATGGAGAACCAGAGGAAGTCGGTAAACTAATGATGTTTCTAGCCAGCGATGAAAGCAGCTTCTGTAATGGTGGCGTCTACATGGTTGATGGGGGCACATCGGCAGGTCAAAACTCCTTTGGAAGATAATTTGTTCCCATTTAATAACTAACTTGTTAAATAAAATTAAGAATTCGCCCGTCCTAAGGTTGCGGGACTTCAGACTACTAGCTTCTGCATCTTTCTTTGAGAGTGTTACTCGCGGTGAAAATGTCGTTCTAGGTTGGGTGATCCTAGAATTAACTGACTCACCGTTCATGGTAGGTCTGGCCATGGGCATACGTCATGCCCCAGCATTTTTTCTAGGTCTTACAGCCGGTACTATTTCAGATCTTGTTGACAGAAGAACCCTCATCCGGGCATTGATGGCAACAGCTACTTTGGTCGCATTCTTGATGGGGTTACTTTTGGCATCTGGAAAATCAGAATTATGGCATTTACTGATAATTCCAGCGATCGGAGGTACTTGTCACATGATGATCAATACTATCAATCGTAGTTTTGTTTTTGATTTGGTGGGGGCCGAAAATGGATTATTAGGCATGTCCTACCTTGTCCTGGCCATGCGTAGTGGTGGACTAGTCGGTGCATTAGTGGTCGGTTTCGTACTGGGCAAATGGGGAGCCGGAACCGGATATTTTGCCATATCTATTGGATGTGGATGCGCTCTTTTGATATTGGCCTTGATCAAATCACCTGGGCAATCGGCGCCTTCAAGGAAAGGTAGTCTTTCAAATGGTTTCTATGAATTCTGGCAAGAGCTAAAACGGAATCGCACCCTGTCTGCATTGGTTTTTATTGTAATGTCTGTTGAACTTCTAGGTTTCACCTCTCAAGCTTTAATGCCCAGTATAGCCAGAGACATCTGGGATATGGGCCCTGAAGGACTAGGTCTCCTTAACGCATTTAGCTCTGCTGGAGGTATTGCAGCTATAGCTATAGTTTCAATATTAGGACAAAAGGGCCGCCAGGGAATCAAATTTATCATCGTTCTACATGTATTTGGGATTGCTCTTCTCCTTCTTGGACTGGCCCCAACAGTTTATATAGCCATCATAGCTATATTTGTGATGAGCGGAATGATGGCTTTATCTGACTTATTTTCTCAGACGTTGCTCCAAAGACTCGTTCCTAATGATTTAAGGGGTAGAGTAATGGGAGCGTGGACAACAGCCGTGGGTACTTCCCCGTTAGGAAACTTAGAAATCGGTGCCTTGGCATCAATATTGGGCGTTACTGCAGCGCTGTCCCTACATGGAAGCGCTTTAATTCTATTGTCCATAGTAACGATGCTAACATTTCGAAAACTCAGGGAAGTATAACCCTATAGAAAAGACATGTATTATGCAGCAAAGACAATCAGCTCGAACTTAGCAATTTCGAATGCATACACATACCGCGGAGAACTGAATGAAAATAAAGAACATTAGAGCTGTACAGGTAAATATACCAAAATCACCTCCTACTTCCAAACCAAGAAGACCAAACTGGAACAATACCTCTGCGAGAGCTCTACCGATAAATAAATACCCGGAATTCACAACAGCTCACGGTCAAATGCCCGGTGCGAACACCAACGAAAGCATATGGGTGCAGGTTATTGCAGAAGATGGCACTTGGGGCCTGGGTCAAACAAGCTTTGGGGAAATAACGGCATCAATCGTTGATTATCATTTTGCACCTTTACTGGAAGGAAGGGAGTGTTTTGCTTTAGAGTTTCTAAACGACCTTATGTGGCGATCTACTCAAAGATTTGGAGCTGGAGGAATAGCTACGGTAGCCCAGTCAGGAATCGATCTTGCTCTATGGGATCTAAAAGGCAAATTAATGCAGCAGCCAGTTTACAGTCTACTAGGAGGGCCTTGTAGAGAAAAATCACTCTGCTATGTGACATCCGACGATTTAGATTGGTCAATAGAGCTGGGATTCAAACATTTTAAGGTCTCAAATCCAGCCCATTATGACATGGGAATAGAAGGCCTTAATTTAGTGGAAGAAAAAATCTCCGCTGCTAGAGAAACCATAGGTAATAATGCTGAATTAATGTATAACCCTGTCATGTCTTTTAACGTCGAATTTGCCGTGAGAATGGCCGAACGCCTTAGACCATACGGGTTGAGATGGCTAGAAGAACCTTTAATTCCGACAGATTTAGAAGGACATATTGAACTTCGAAAGGCGATCAACTGGGTCCCTCTCGCGACAGGAGAAGACCACCATGGAAGGTGGACATTCAGGCAGTTAGTAGAAAATAGAGCAGTTGATGTACTTCAACCAGATCTAAAATGGTGCGGTGGTTTGACAGAAGCCCTAAAAATATATGCCATTGGAGAAGCTGCGGGTCTGATTACTATTCCACATGCCGCTGCGGCATCCCCATGGGGACAACATTTTGCTATCTCTATGCCAGAATCACCTATGGCAGAATTTTGGATGGGATCAGATCCTGGTATACCCCTTGAAGAGGTTTGCCCAATACCAGGAATGCCCATGCCTAAAGATGGCTATATCAAACCCTCAGATGCACCTGGTTTCGGTATGGAAATAAAGGACGAATGGATAATCCCTTGGAACCACTCTGCAATATCGGGTGGTTGATATTTCAAATTCAAGAGAAAATATAGAAACCCTATGAGTTCGACACAATTCGAATCAACAAATTAAATTTGATTAGGAAAAATATAAATAAAGTGAGATGACATGGGCCTTAAAGAACGAACACCAACCACAGTACAAGAATATCTGGATTACAAAACTAAATTCAGCAATTGGGGCAGATGGGGAGATGATGATCAGTTTGGAACACTTAACCACATAAACCCCAGTTTGGTAAAAGAAGCTGCTGGCCTTATTAAAACAGGGGAGACAGTTTCATGTGCGAATCCGTTGGCAACCCAGTCTGTGATCCCCGATCCACATAGAAACCCCAAACCAGCCGATCACAACATGTCGGTCCATGAGAGAGGTTCCGGAGATTACATTGGCGTCTCCTACCACGGGTTTGTAAACACACACATCGACGCGCTATGCCATTTCTTTACTAAAAGTGTAGAAGAAGGAGGACGTCTCTATAACGATAAAGACCCAGCTCTTGTAACTGAATCAGGAGCCACAAGCCATTCAATAGAAAACTGGAGAGACGGCATAGTGACGAGAGGGGTTTTATATGACATACCAAAATTTAGAGGCACTGACTTTGTTGAATTCGATAAACCAGTGGAAGGTTGGGAACTAGAAGATTGGGCAAAAAGCCAAGGAATAACCCCTCAAAGAGGTGATGCAGTTTTTATACGGTCTGGTTATAGATCATTTTGGGAGGCACATCCAGATTTAGAAATGACATTCCCTCCCAATACTCCTGGCAATGCACCTTCGATAATTGAATTTCTTTATACTACAGATGCTTCATTATTGGGCTGGGACCTTCAAGAAGCAGGACATAGAGAGCACGACTATCCTGCGAGAATAGCTGTGCACGAGGTAATAATACCTCACATGGGAATGCCAATTCTGGACAATGCAGATTTTGATCGATTAGCAAACACCTGTGAAGAGTTAGGCGAATATACCTTCCATCTAACTATAGCTCCTCTGGTAGTGGAAGGAGGCACCGGGTCACCCGTAAATCCGATCGCTACGTTTTAGATTACGAACCTTTCAGATTCGTCTATCACAGCGTCAATCCATTGTAAGAATAACTTTCCCTGTTTCACCTGAAATAAAAATATCATACGCCTTTTGAGCCTCTTTGAGCCCAAATGTATGGGTGATTAATTTATCCATAGGAGATCTCCTTTCGATGACAAAGTTTGCGACTTCGCTCAGACCAGCCTGGCTAAATGTCCAAGATCCCAATATAGTTAATTGCTTATGAATTATTTGAGCACTAACGTCAAAAGTAGTGGTATTCCCTTCTCCTACAAAACATACTTTCCCCCAATATTTAGCACTATCAACAGCCTGAATTCTTACCTCTGGTATTCCGGTGGCGTCTAAGGTGCATTCAGCACCTTCTCCTGAAGTGAGTTCTCTAATAACTTGTTCTGCATTGTGTGAAGAAGAATCTATTACTTCGCTAGCACCTAATTCTTTAGCTAAATTCAATCTGTATGAAGATATATCGACCGCTATAACCCTGGCGCCCAGCTGTGCAGCAAACATAGTCGCCGACAGGCCCACAGGCCCTTGACCAAATATAGCTACTGTATCCAATCCCGTAGGATTCAACCTTTTTACTGCATGAAAAGCCGTGCCCGTACCACACGAACATGCAGCTGCAGAAACAAAATCTAGGCCCTCTGGTATGGGAATACATGTATAAGCTGGAACGCACATGTATTCCTGATGCCCACCATGTGCCGTCGACCCATAAACCTCATGAGCAACCAAACACATTTGAGTGTATCCGATAAGACACATAGAACATTTCAAGCATCCCGTATAGTGATGCATCATTACCCTATCTCCAATGGAGAGGCCCCCCACATTTGTACCAAGTTCAACCACCACTCCAACGGGCTCATGACCGGGCACCTTTAGCTCAGACAGTTTCGGTTTCTCAGATTTTGAGGCTCCAAAATTCTTTAAATCGCTACCACACACTCCCGAAGCTTTCATTTGAAGTAACACTTCCCCAGAGGCTGGAGCCATTTTGTCGATACTTATAGCCTCCACAACAGAATCTCCAGTAAAAAACAATCCTTCCATAACTGGTGCTCCTTTCCCGAAACTCAATGGCATATATCTCTATTCGGGGTAGTGTGAAATAACTTTTATCATCTAGAAATTATCGCCCTTTTGTGAATCGCTTTACCCACAGTATTACCATTATGAGTGACCTCGATTTCATAGGTGAGACGACCTTTTGCTCCGTCTAATTCAGTTAGAGAGGTGCTGATTTGTACTGTTTCTCCCACATCGGTCCTCGCAACATGCCTGAGCCCATCAACCGCATAACCGACCGTCGATGCATTTTTGTCCAGTAAATGGTCCGATTGACTTATACAAGCACCTTCCATTAGGCCCAGCATTGCCGGAGTAGACAATACATCATCGCCCGTGTTTCCGGTCCTATTAGTCGTCATTTCAGTAGTAACCTTTACATCTATACGAGCTGACTGACCAACTTCAAGTTTACTAGTGTCCAAAGTATCCTCCTAAAACTAAATTTAATCGCGATTATACCTAAGTGAAAAAAAGGTGGCGTAAAGGAATATTTAAGGTTATTTTGATAATATCGAGCAAGTGAAATTAAATTTACTGAAAGAAAATTAGAGAAAAGTACCAAGGAAAATAATGTCTAACGATAAATCGTTCACAGAACAATATCCTAAACATCATATGACTATAAACGGTAAATCTATGGCTTATATTGACCATGGAGAAGGCGATCCCATAGTCTTGATCCATGGGAATCCAACGTCCTCATATCTTTGGAGAAATATAATACCCCATGTTGCCCAGCTTGGAAGAGTCGTAGCACCAGACCTAATCGGTATGGGAGAATCAGCCAAATTGGACAATCCCGGGCCTCATAGTTACAAATTTCAAGAGCACACCGAATACCTATATAAACTCTTCCGGAATTTAGACCTCAAGAACATACATTTTGTGATTCATGACTGGGGTTCTGTACTTGGCTTTTACTGGACATTTTTGAATCCGGAAAAAGTCAAAAGTATTTCCTACATGGAAGCCATAACCAGCCCAATAGAAAGTTGGGATGACTGGCCAGAAGTGGCAAGAAATATTTTTCAAGCTTTCAGGTCTGATGCTGGCGAAGAGTTGATATTAGAAAAAAACATCTTTGTGGAAAGAATACTGGCCGGGGATGGGAGGCTTTCGGAGAAAGATCTCAAAATTTATTTGGAGCCATTTAAGTTAGCAGGAGAGGACAGGAGGCCTACCTTGAGTTGGCCTCGAGAAATACCGATTGCAGGAGAACCTGAAAAAATCGTCCAATTAGTACAAGAATATTCAGACTTTTTAAGGGTGAGTGATATACCAAAACTCTTTATAAATGCGGATCCAGGGTCGATATTGGTCGGTAGGCAAAGGGAAAAGGCCAGACTGTGGAATAATCAACAAGAAGTAACAGTTCAGGGGGGGCATTTCATTCAGGAAATATCGCCAAACGAGATAGGTAGTCACCTAGCAAACTTTATTAAAAGTCTCAGAAATTAATTACATTACGACTTTTTAGTATTACTCCTGAAAATGTAGCAAGCCCTAACAGTGCCGTTAAGAACGAGGTAGCAATCAGAGCGTCAAGACCCCATAAATCCGAAATTAATCCGGACACCCCTGGTGCGATCGCAAATCCCAAAATATAACCGATCCCTACGATCGCAGATATAAATCCGAAATTAGACTCACCCAAGAGTGTAGCAACAATGACCGGCTTGACAAGGTTTATTATTCCAAACGATAGTCCCTGAAATAAAACAAAAACACCAAGAATAAGAAGACTGGTTTCAGAGTAATAAAGCATTCCACTTGCACAAACTAAAACCAAACAGCTAAATATAGCCACCCAAACGATATTAAACTCTCTCTTTAGGCGCTTCTCAACTACCAGTAACCCGACACGACCACCAACTTGCATCGGTCCCATAGCTGAAGCAATCAAAACAGAGGAAGTGGAAGAAGCGCCCTTGCTTTCAAATAATGGCAGTATCTGACTGATTAACATTATGTGATTTAGTGCAAAGGTTGTGAAGAGAATACTTAATCCCCAGAAAATTGGCCTTACGATCAAGCCTCGAAAGAAGCTGACAAGACTCTTCGATTCAGAAAAAATACCTGCTGCTAAAGGCTTTACCTTTGTATCCACTGAGATCCCAATCCAGAAGAGTGGTGCTGCCAAAAAACACAGTAGAACACCAAACACATAAAAACTAGTTTCCCAATTAAAAACACTAGAAATTAAAGCAGACAAAATGAAACTGAAAGTTATAGAAAAGCCTGCAAAAAGGGTGACCATTACAATAGGTTCTTTGGCCTCGGAAGAGTAATGTCTAGTAAGAATAGCAAAACAGGGATCATAAAGGCAGGCCCCCATAGCAATGCCCACTACAGCCCACAAAATATAAAATTCCTCCAGGGAACTAACCATAGGAATAAACAAAAGGCAAACTCCTCCTAACACTACCCCTCCCGACATCAATGCCCGGCCAAGTCCTTTATCAATTAATTTCCCAGACCCTATCCCAGTAATCCCAGACACAATCAAGGCAATCATGAGTGCTCCAGACAGTTCGGATATGCTCCAATCAAAATGTAATTTCCACCGAATCAGAGAGGCGGGAAACAAATAGAAAAGACCTGCCCATGCGAGAGTTTCACCTAGTGAAACAGCCCAAAGTCGAGGATTCGACCATACGGTTGATTTAACTTCATAATGCCGCATAAGAAGACGCCTGTTTAGAAATACGTCAAATATATCACTGGTGAAACTCCTGTGTTTCTGAAGAATCAAGAAATGCTTTGTAGAAGAGAAGCTAGTGATACTATGACCAATATCGAAGTAAGGAGCAATGCGATGAACGATCTAATTTATGGATCAGCAACGAAAATAGCAAGTGAAATCAGACAAAAAAATGTTTCGTGCCTAGAAGTAATTGAGATGCATTTAAAGCGCATCGAGGTTGTGAATCCTGCACTCAATGCAGTGGTTCAATTGTGTTCTGAAAGAGCACTTGCTGAAGCAAAAGCGGCAGATGTGAAAATATCAAAAAAAGAAAATATCGGCCCATTGCATGGAGTCCCTATGACTCTAAAAGATTCGCTGGACACTGCAGAAGTCGTATCGACCGGCGGGACAAAAGGACGACAGAACTTTATTCCAGATAATGATTCAACTGTCACGTCCAGATTAAGAAATGCTGGAGCCATACTTTTAGGGAAAACAAATACTCCTGAGTTCACTTTGGCTGGGGAAACGGACAATCTGGTCTATGGACGGACTAACAACCCGTATAACTTGACTAGAATTCCTGGAGGATCAAGCGGTGGTGCCGCAGCCATCATAGCCTCCGGTGGTTCACCGCTGGACATAGGAAGCGACACAGGTGGAAGTATAAGAATGCCTTCACATTTTTGCGGAATAACCGGTATCAAACCCAATAGTGGACGGATACCACGAACTGGGCACATTGTGAACCACGCTATGGGAGCTGTCGATTCTCTAACTCAAAATGGGCCTATGGCCCGATACGTAGAGGATTTGATACTAACTCTACCTATCCTGTGTGGCCGAGATTGGATAGATCCAGCAATAATTGAAATGCCCTTAGGAGACCCCTATAAAGTTAAGATCGAAAATTTAAGGGTAGCCTTTTACACCGATAACGGCATCCACGAACCGTCTCAAGCAATCCAAGACGCTGTAAAAAGTGCAGCTATGGACCTAGGCGATTTAGGTGCTACGGTTGAAGAAGATCGTCCCAATGCATTGGGAATGATTCCTGAAATCAATAATGCATTGAACGGAGGTGATGGAAGAGAATGGGTAAAAAGATTAATGGAATCTGCCAATACTAAAGAAATATCTCCATTTCTGCAGAAGCGAATAAACAATGCCGAACCTATATCCACAGCTGAATACACAGCCAACCTTGAGAGGTTAGATCAATATCGCAGTCACATGTTGTCCTTTATGAAACACTACGACGTTATAATCAGCCCCACGGCTCCTTTCACTGCCACCGATCACGGGGAAACATTCAGCAACAAAAACAAAAACGCCTTTGCTTATACAAGCGCCTACAACATGACGGGGTGGCCTGGTACGGTCGTCAGATACGGAACCTGCGAAGAGAATTTGCCAATCGGAGTGCAGATCGTCTCACGACCATGGAGAGAGGACGTTTCACTCGCAATAGCACTGGAACTTGAAAAAATTTCAGGGGGATGGAAGAATCCGAACATCTAAACTCTGTTGGGTTCACCAAAAAAGAATTACTCACAAGGCAAAAAAACAAAAATAGCAGAAGGGGGAATAATGCGAGAATCACCTGTTATAACAAAAATAGAAGCTATTCATTATTCTCACACATTGGAAGAAGTGAGTCGGGATTACAACACTTTTAACATGGTGTATAAACCAGGGGGGAAATCCAAACAATCGGGAACTTTGGTGAGAATACATACCGATCAAGGTCTAACCGGAGAGTATCCTGATGTTACCGGCCCAACTCTAGCTGAAATAAAAATGTTGAGTTCATACCTTATTGGGAAAAATGCCCTAACACGTGAACTAATATATAACGACTTGAAAAGAGGCTCCAGGCATTGGGCAATGCTGGGAATGGGAATTGTAGATATTTGCCTCTGGGACATAGCAGGCAAGTTTTATGGAGAACCCTTATTCCGCTTACTGGGAGGCGACCTGCAACCATTAAAAGCTTATGCATCCACCTTGCATGGCGATGAGAATGGTGGTCTATCAACAGCTGGAGATTTCGAAGATTTCGCACATAAATGCCTTCAAATGGGATACCAGGCATTCAAAGTGCATGGATGGGGTTTAGCACGGGACAATATTAATCGTGAGATTGAAAATGTTTTAAACCTAGGGAATAAATTCGAAGGAAAACTTGATCTGCTTATAGACCCTGCCTGTGAAATAAAAAATTTTGGTGACGCTTTAAAACTTGGAAAGGCTTGTGACGAGGCCAATTTCTTTTGGTGGGAAGACCCGTTCCAAGACAATGGTGTTTCTCAATTTGCGCATAGGAAATTGAGACAATTGGTGAAAACGCCCTTGCTTCAAACTGAGCACATTCGCCTACTTGAACAGCACGTTGATTTCATCGTAGCTGATGCTACCGATTATGTACGAGCCGGAGCACACGAAGATGGAGGAATAACGGGGGCGATGAAAATAGCTCATGCATCGGAAGGATTCGGGCTCGACGTAGAGCTCCACGGTCCAGGCCCAGTCCATAGGCATATCATGTCTTCTATAAGAAACACCAATTTTTATGAACTTGGGCTGGTACATCCAAATTTACCAACAACAAAAGCTCCTGTATATTTGGATTATAGTGATGATCTTGATGCTATAGATCAAGAGGGAAATGTTTATGCACCACAAGGACCTGGTATTGGAGTAAACCTGGATTGGGACTGGATTAACTTCCATAAAACCGGGGAAGAAATTATCGCTGAATAATAAAATACAACATTCCGACTTAGGATGGGGAAATCAAAATGAGCACCACAGAAGGAGCGTTAGCAGGAGTACGGGTAGTAACTTGTTCTACAGCGCAGGCAGGGACAGTGCCATATATGCTGATGGCAGATCTAGGAGCCGAGGTCATAAAGATTGAAGTTCCAGGAACAGGTGACGGTTCAAGACGTGCAGGCGAAATCAAAAATGGGGTAAGTTCCTTTTTTGAAACCAACAATAGGGGAGTGAAAAGCCTCACTTTGAATCTGAAAGCAGAAGAAGGGAAAAAAATTCTACATGAACTGGTAAAGAGAGCAGATGTATTTGGACAGAATTTTAGACCCGGTGCTGCAGAAAGAAACGGGTTTGGATATGAAGAATTAAGAAAGATTAATCCTCGACTAGTTTACGCCTCCGTGTCAGCTTATGGATTAGAAGGTCCCGACGCAAATCTGCCAGGAACAGACGCCGTTGGACAAGCTCTATCCGGGATCACTGAAGCCTTCTCTATCCCAGGGCAATCTATGCGAACTGGAGTAGCCTCAGTCGCGGATGAAACTACAGCAATTCTTACTTTTGGAGGCGTTTTAGCTGCCTTGATTCGTGCAAGGGAGACCGGGAAAGGACAGAAGGTAGACACTTCCTTAGTAGGTAGTGCTTTTCGGCTAATGGGTTGGACTATGGCGACAACAATGTGGAAAAACCAAGCTCCGATTACTGGGGCTCGAATAAACGGTAGCCGTAACAGGGCAGGAATCGCTGCCTGTTTTAACGACATCAACGGTAAGCCTCTAGCAATTCAATTAGACGCCCGGCACTGGATCTCAGCTCTTCAAATTTTGGGATTTCACAACTTAATGGAGGAAAAAGGTTTGCTTGATTTGGGACTGGCCTTCGATTCTGAGAACAAGAAAAATGAAATCCTTGATACCCTCTCATCGCTGTTTGCAACAAATACCCGCGAACATTGGGTAACCATTTTGCGAGAGGCGGATATGGTTGCAGCCCCAGTAAACACAATGCTGGAAGCATCTAACGATCCTAATGTTGTCGCCAACGGCTATGTTAAAGAAATTTTTCACCCAAAAGTCGGAGAAAATATCAAAATCCATGGGTCACCTTGGAATTTTTCTGAAACTCCTAGTAATCCAGGATTTGCCCCGGAATTAGGGCAACATAATGATGAGATTCTATCTTCTTTGGGCTACAGTGAATCCCAAATAAAAGAGTTGATTGATATTGAAGTTATATAAGGGATTAATTTTTGAGGAGCACATAATAAAACATGGCTGATATACGAAAAAACAGAGCCAAACAAAAATTAAAAAATGGAGAAACTGTCATCGCAGTTGCATGTACGGACACCGATATGGTCGATTTTCTAGGGTCATCTGGAGCTGTCGATGTCATCTGGATAGAAATGGAACACGGGGAAGCGACTTGGTCACAAATAAGTGATATATCTAGAGCGTGTGACCTATGGGGTATGACATCGCTTGTAAGAGTAAATAACAATGATCCTTGGCTTGTGGGCAGGGCTTTAGATAGGGGAGCACAAGCCGTGGTTGTACCGCACGTAAACACAAAAGAAGAAGCGAAAAGGCTAGTTCAAGGAGGAAAATACACTCCCGAAGGAAATAGGGGTATGTTTACTTCGCGGCAAGGCTTGGGAGTTACAGACTATGTAACCAAGGCCAACGATGAGGTAATGTTAATAGCCCTAATAGAAGATGTTGTAGCAATCGAAAATCTTGATGAAATACTGACTGTAGATGGGGTGGATTGTTTCATGGTTGTACCAGGAGATCTCTCTCAAAGCATGGGGCCCGAATATCTCGGAAAACCTAGCCATCCAAACGTTGAGGCAATTATTGAAAGTTCTATGACAAAAATAGCTGCCGCTAAATACGCCACTGGGTCAACTGCAGGAGATAAAAATATTGAACGCTGGGTTTCTGCTGGGGGTCGTATGTTTTTATGCAGTTTTCAAGGGTATATACAAACAGGTTTAACAAACCTAAAGAATACAGCCACAGCCGCAGAATCCTAGGCGGTGGCAACTTAATTTAGAGTTTAATTTGACAGACATGCGTTTCGGTGCCTTTTTGGCTCCGCACCACCCGATCGGTGAAAACCCAATGTTACAGATCCAAAGTGATTTAGGGTTTGTACAGCACTTAGATGATTTGGGATTTGAGGAATTTTGGTGCGGTGAACACCATTCGACTGGATGGGAAATAATAGCATCCCCAGAATTATTTTTAGCGGCTGCTGCGGAACGTACTCAAAGAATCAAATTGGGCACCGGCGTCATTTCACTCCCCTATCATCATCCTTTTATGGTTGCTCAAAGGCTTGTGTAATTAGATTACCAATCTAGAGGTAGAGTTATTTTTGGATCTGGCCCAGGCGCCTTGCCATCTGATGCTCACACCCTGGGATTAGATCCAATGCTTTTACGTTCAAGACAAGACGAATCTATTGGAATAATCAAAAGGCTTTTTTCGGGAGAAAGATTTTCGCATGAGTCGGAATGGTTTACCTTACGGGATGCTAAACTTCAATTACGTCCGTTACAAAAAAACATGGAATTTGTTGTTGCCTCCACTTTTACACCTTCAGGGATGACATTGTCTGGTAAATATGAAACTGGTGTAATTTCGATTGGGGGAATGGCCTCACAAGGGCTAAAATCACTTGCAACGCAATGGGGGTTTGCCGAAGAATCTGCATTGAAACACGGAACACAAATAGCTAGGAGGAATTGGCGCGTTCTGATGAGTTGGCACATAGCAGAAACGCGCGAACAAGCCAGGGAACAAGCAAAAGAGGGATTATTCAGGCATAATAACGAATACAGTACTCGGGCCTTAAGACCTGATGATGGCCCAATCTACAAAACCCCAGATGAAGCAGTAGATGCTACTGCATTTTCGGGTGTAGGTAATGCAGTTATTGGCACTCCTGACGATTTAATTAATAAAATAAAAGAAATGGTCGACCTTACGGGTGGGTTTGGAGCGGTTATTGGATTCGCACATGATTGGGCTAACAGGGAAAATACAAAAAATAGCTGGGATTTAGTCGCAAGATATGTTGTCCCTGAAGTCAACTCTATGCTGCTCGATTACCGGGATTCTATAGAATTCGTAGTCAATAATAGAGAAACTTGGGCACGAGCCACTGATGCTAGGCTTAGTAATGTGGCTGATCATAAAAGCGCCTCTAAAATAATGGAAACTGAAGGGTTAGAAGGAGAAAAATCTGGATCTTAGCTAATCTCATTATCCTTTAAAAGATGTTTGTTTTTACCCATTGCCAAGGTTTCACTTCCGCAAAATGCAAAACATACTCTTGGCCGAACTTTGGTAGATAGAGAATTAACAAAACTATCATCATAGATTTGATTCTTGTCGGTATAAGGCGAGGAGCAAACCTTTCGCAAATTATGTAATACAGGAAAAAATTTTCAAAAAGATTTGGGAAGAAGAAAATAAGTTTTCGAAATTCTTCCCCTGTTATCTCAAAAGCAGAAATCCCTGCCAGCCTAAATAAAAAGAGTGAAATTCCCGTCACTTTTGCAAGCCGGTTGGGCCAACTCAGGCAAACCAGGGCCTCGATCGACAAATAATACATATCAAGCCATTTGTCGAACAGTTGATAATTATCGCCGAACCCGACTTTCGGTTCCCCTAACGCAACTTGCAAAGCATCCACTATCACAACGTCCAACATATCTAACGTCATCGATAATATCGCACCAGTAATTCTATTTTTAAAAATGGATAATGGGAGAATTATCCTCAAAACCAATACTATTAAAGCCGAAATGGTCATTATCGAAAACCTCTGACATTAACCTTATATCAAAATATGGCCCTAAAACCCAATAACCTTAAATCACTGCGCCAGTATAAAAAGAGATAAATGGTGCTAATAACCTCTGACTTGAAACCCTTGAAAACTTATTAACAAGTGGTTAGGATTAGTACCGAAATGAATGATTCAATATGCACATGCAGCTGTTCTTGTTGTACCGACCGACGTGGATCGGGGTATTGATCGTTGATTGAATAAGACTAGTTAATCAAGTAAAAGACCCCGCAAAAGCGGGGTTTTTTTATTAGGAGAATAAAATGAGTTTAAGGATTGGAGACAAAGCCCCTAATTTCACGGCAAATACAACCCAGGGCCAAATAAATTTCCATAACTGGCTTGGTAACCAATGGGGTGTATTCATGTCTCACCCAGCCGACTTTACTCCTGTGTGCACTACCGAAATAGGGAGAGTGGCGAACCTAAAATCAGAATTCACTAAGAGGAACACAAAAGTGCTGGTAGTGAGTGTTGGTACAAAGGCCGATTTAACTCCTCTCGAATCACATAATGAATGGATAAAAGACGTAAATGAAACTCAGAATGCTAACGTCGACTTCCCTCTCGTAGAAGATCCCAACAAAGAAATAGCGGACGCCTACGGTATGATCCATCCGAATGCAAACGATACTTTGACAGTTAGGTCCGTTTTCATTGTTGGGCCCGATAAATTAGTGAAATTGATAATCTCATATCCTGCATCTA
Source organism: Dehalococcoidia bacterium UBA7891 (assembly GCA_002500485.1). Classification (GTDB taxonomy): domain Bacteria; phylum Chloroflexota; class Dehalococcoidia; order Lucifugimonadales; family UBA826; genus UBA11996. Next base: position 10,417 of record DLRJ01000035.1, on the reverse strand, counting down.
CAGGAAGAAATTTCAGCGAAATCCTGAGAGTTCTAGATTCTCTGCAACTTACTGCCAACTACCAAGTCGCTACACCGGCTGACTGGGAAGATGGGCAAGATTGCATAGTCGTACCAGCAGTTGCCACTGAAGACATTCCCAATAAGTTTCCCAAGGGACACACAATAGTAAAAGAATATCTTCGAACTACCCCTCAGCCTAATTTATAGGGTTTATGTACATATGAAGGAGTTTTTTTCGTTCCCAGAACTGATCAATGAGCCAGCGGCACGACTGGTCGCTTCTGCTGTAATGGTGATGTCCCTTATATCTATTGGTCTGATTAAGTTGGAAGAAAATTTTGTTTTGATAATCCTCTTGGTAATGGCTTATGGATTTTTAGCCAGAGTTTTATTTGGCCCAAAAGTAAGCCCACTTGCTTTAATCGTCACCAAGATTTTGGTTCCCAAATTGAATCTTGAAGAAAAATTAGTTCCTGGGCCACCCAAGCGTTTCGCTCAAAGTATTGGGTTGGTGTTTTCCGTGTCCGTTTTGACATTGTGGCTGATCGATCTAAATGCTATGAGCATAGTTTTACTATCAATTCTGAGTGTATTTGCATTCCTGGAGGCCGTAATCGGTTACTGTTTCGGGTGTAAGGTCTTTAAATTTCTAATTTCAGTAGGCCTTGTGCCAGAACAAATATGCAAGAGATGTGCGATGTATGAATACTAAAGATCAATTAGCGCAACCAGCAAAGAGCAATAATTGTTAGAAACATTGGCTAGTTCACGGATTCCGTTTATGGATCGCTTCAGAAAGGTTGGGACAAACGGTTTGGGATTTCATACAACTGCAGAAGAGGCAACAAAGTCCCTGGACCTCCAAAATAAAACAATCGTGGTTACTGGAGCCAATTCTGGCCTAGGGCTAGAAACAGTAAGAGTCTTATCCCTCAGAGGGGCCACGGTCATTGGAATGGCTAGAACAATTGACAAAGCTAAGTCAATAAAATCAGTCATGAACAAGCAATTCACACCTCTGGAATGCGATCTATCAGAACCTAGTTCAATCACCAAATCTGCTGAAAATTTGATTAGGTCAGGCATCCAAATAGATTCTATAATTTGCAATGCTGGAATTATGGCACTGCCCAAGTTGCAAAAAAAACATGGCATAGAACTACAATTTTTAACAAATCATATTGGTCATTTTATGCTAGTCAACCTATTAAGACCGATTCTAACCAGCAGAGCACGCATAACTGTTGTATCAAGCTCTGCACACCAGGTGTTTTCCTATCACGATGGGATTCAGTTTGATAACTTCTCTGGCAATAGGCATTACAGCCCTCAAAAAGCTTACGGTCACTCCAAACTAGCAAATATCTTGTTCGCAAATGAGCTGGCCAGGCGATTTCAGGCATCCGGACAGACAGCCAACGCGGTCCATCCAGGCGTTATCAGGACTAATCTGCTAAGACATTACAACCCTGTCATCAAATACGGGTCAATCGTATTAGAAAAACTTCTTTTCAAAAATGTTCAGCAGGGAGCCGCTACTCAACTATATGTCAGCACCCATCCGGATCTCAAAGAAGTAAGCGGAAAATATTTTTCAAACTGCAATCTAAAGGAAACTTCCAAACACGGAAAAGATCAAGCAATGGCAGAAAAATTATGGGACTGCTCAGAAAAAATCGTAAATAAGATATCTCAAGGAAATGATTGGGAAGAGTAATATAAGGAAAAGACGATGAGTTTAGAGATCATGGGAATGATAGGCACGGAAAAAGGTAATTCCAGTAAAAGCCAAGTCAGTGTTATTGGTAACGGAGTAAGCAGCGAACATATAATCCATTTCGCGAAAGCCCATGAAAACATTTGTTGAAATATTACAGGATAGGTTGTACTACTATATTGATTAGGGGATTTAATCCAGTTGAAGACGCGATATACTGGGGCAACGAGTTAATACCATTGCTCAGAGATAAAGTGAGAAAATATCATAAAGCAAACGTGGTCTCAGCATTGGCAGCTGGGTAAATATGCCAACTATAAGCTTATTTGAAAGGAACTAATAAAATGAGTGAATACATACCGAGCCCGAGAGATTGGGTGAGAGAGCAGGTGGAGTTATATGAATCGAGCAGTGGAACGGAAGGTACTACCCTTCGGGAAACTGGTCTGCCGGTCATTGTAGTAACGAATATTGGTAATAAAACAGGTTCTATAAGAAAAACTCCTCTTATGAAAGCAGTAGATGGGCCTAATTACATATTGGTTGCATCAACAGGAGGAGCTCCTAAACATCCTGTTTGGTACTTTAATTTGAAGGCCAACACCTCAGTTAAAGTTCAAGATGGCCCAAATATTTATGACATGAAGGTAAGAGAGGTAACTGATTCTACAGAGAGAATTCGGCTTTGGGACATAGCCGTGGATGCATTTCCCCCATATCAGGAATACCAAGAAAAAACCGAACGTGTAATACCTGTTTTTTTGGCTGAGCCTGTTTCCTAGGCTATTAAAGAGTAGAGTCCTTGAAAATCGGTATTTTTGACCACGTCGAACGCCTCAAATCCCTAACCCTGCATGAGCAATATAATCAACGAATATCTATGGTCAAAACTGCCGAAACCTTGGGGTTTTATTCGTACCATGTAGCCGAACATCATCATTCACCATTAACCGCAGCCCCAGTTCAAGGAGCATATCTTGGCGCCTTGGCCTCAAGCACATCAAGAATTCGGCTATGCCCATTAGTGTACGTACTTCCCCTGCATCACCCTATCAGAGTCATTGAAGAAATATGTACCTTAGACAACCTCACAGAGGGAAGATTAGACATCGGTTTTGGTAGAGGCGCTCCGGTTGGAGACGAACTGGCAATGTGGGGACAAAACCCGCTTGAATCAGACAGTATGTATCAAGAATCCTTGCAGATCATAATGCAGGGTCTAACTAGAGAATTCGTCAATTTCACTGGAAAACATTATGATCTGCAAGATCTTTGGATGGAAATAACTCCCTACCAGCGGCCACATCCTCCTATTTGGGTTGCTGGAAATCCTATCAAGGCTGGACAGATAGGTGCAAATTTAATAACGGAAGGCACAATTGATAATCTCCCAAAAATCAATGACCTTTATTCGAAAACCCGCTCTGAACATGAATCTATTGAAACGGTGTTCCATTTTGATGAAAACCCCCTCTTGGGAGTTTCCAAACGTGTATTAATAGGAGAAACGGACGAATCTGCTTTATTAAGAGCTAAAGAATCGTTTGAAACATACCGCTCCAACTTCCGTAAACCGCTCCCTGACGGGACTAGTCGGAGGCCTAGGATAATGATAGAAAGTGAAATGGGAAAAAGAATACTACCTTGGAGAGTCGATTTTGAAACTGCTATTGAAAAAGAACAAATAATCGCCGGATCGGCTGAATCGGTTATTCATTATTTAGAAAGGTACAAAAGTAACAGTGGATGCAATTTTTTGCTTCTTTCCTTTCAATGGGGGGACCTAAACCATGAGGAAGCTGTTAGCACAATGAAAGTAGTAGGTGATGAATTCATAGAATGAAAATAACGGATAGAATAAATTCACATCAACAGAAAGGAGAAAGTTATGGGTAAGGTCGGAATAATGGGCCTCAAAGCTCCTGGGGGTTCTTGGGAAGAGACCAAAGAATTGGCTATTATGGCTGACGATCTAGGATATAGCTGTATAACGATGGGGGAATCATGGGGTGAAGATGCATTTACCTCACTAGCCCAAATAGCCGCTGTTACAACTCAGATCAAAATAGGTACAAGCATCGTCCCAGTCTTCGCAAGGTCACCCGCGAATCTTGCAATGACGGCCCTAAACATGGACGTTATGTCACAAGGCAGATTTTTTCTTGGGCTAGGTGCGAGTGGTAAATTGGTTATTGAAGACTTGCACGGCGAAAAATTTTCAAAACCGATAACAAGAATCCGAGAATATGTAGACATACTTCGAAAAGCAATGAAAGGCGAGAGGTTAGATCACACTGGTGAATTTTTTGAGATAAGTAGATTCAGATTGAGATTCACTCCTCACAGGCCTGACCTGCCGATTTACATTGCTTCGCTAAGCCCTCCTAGCTTGAGAATGACAGGTGAAATAGCTGATGGATGGCTTCCTATATTCCTCGCCCCATCACGAATGGACGCTGCAGTTGCTCAATTGAAGCAAGGGGCCGAGTCTGCAAATAGGACTCTAAATGACATTACTATTTCACCCCAAGTATCTATTTATGTGACCGATGATCCAAAGATGGCGAGGGATCAAGAGCGCCCACACATCTCTTTTTACATCGGGGGTATGGGAGTTTTTTACCACCAATATATGCACAGAATTGGGTTCGGGGAAGAGGCAGATATGGTAAGAAAAGCCTACATGGATAAGGAACGTGGCAAAGCTGCCAGTCTTGTCACGGATGAAATGGTTGATGCAACCACTATAATCGGTACTCCGGAAGAATGCGCAGCTCAAATGGGAAAATTTTTTGATGCTGGTGTCGATGAAATAAGATTGGTACTCAATGAAGATACCAAGAAAGGTTATGAAGAAACTATCCAGCACCTGGCCCCATACATCAACTAGTTGCATGGGAGGACCAAAAAATGTCCATGACGATTGAAACCCTCATAGTAGAGTCTAATCAGACGGCTAAATCTAAGGGATGGTGGGATGATCCTGATAGAAATATAGGGGAGATACTTGCTCTTATCCACAGTGAAGTTAGCGAAGCTCTTGAAGTATATAGATTAAAAGGAAAAGATTCCTTAAAGGAAAATTGGTTCAACGAAAAAGGTAAACCAGAGGGATTTACTGTGGAATTAGCTGATGTAGTTATCAGAATAGCAGATTTATGTGGGGAGCTTGGTTTAGATCTAGAGAGCGCCTTGACTACAAAGTTATCCTATAACCAATCAAGGCCTTATCGTCATGGCAACAAAAAAGCCTAATTGGATTACTCGTCACATGTTTACTAAGTCAGATTTTTGGGATCAAATATGCCAACAATATAGAGGATCGAATATACATGTCTTATTTTATAAATCACGTTCATATCAGATCTGAAAATCCCAGGACTTCAGCCGAGTGGTATGAAAAATTCTTTGGCGCCAAAATTCTTTCAGAAAAAGAGGTGATGCCTGGAACCGTTACTGTAAGCCTGGATGCCGGAGGTTCAACCAGATTAAATATATCCTCTCAACCTGATGGTTCATCCCGAAAAACCACCCCTGCAGAATTAAATGTACTTGGACTTGAACATTTTGGGTTCCAGACTGATGACATCCAATCCGACATAGAAAATTTTGAGGCGTCAGGAATCCCAATCGTTTTAAATATAACTGTGATACAGGGCGGCACAAAGCTAGCCTACATTGAAGGGCCCGACAAAGTATTAATTGAACTGGTCCAACCTGCAAATTAATCAGCTTGATAAATGAGCAAAGGAGTAAATAACAATGAGTAACAAAATTATTTCGAACATGAAAGAAGGTAAGAAATCCTATGGCATATCTTTAAGTTTTTATGCTGATGAAATGGTGGAACTTGCCGGGGCTATGGGTCTGGATTTTGTGAACTATGACGGGCAACATGCTCCGGTCACACCAGAAACGATAGACAGGTTCTGTAGAATGTGTGACGGATGGGGAGTAACTCCCACTATGCGTGTTCCAGACCAAATACCTAGCAACATATTGAATTACATTGACCGCGGGATAAAAGCCATAACTATTCCCTTTGTAAACACCCGTAAGGAAGCGGAAGCGATGGTGGATTGCTGCTATTTTGCCCCGACGGGCCATCGAAGTTACACCAGCAAAAGGGTTCAGAGATTTGGACTGGTAGATGACCTGAAGCAAATGATGCAAGATACAAATGACGATCTTTTACTCATGCCGCAAATAGAAGATATTAAGGCCTACAACAATTTGGATGAAATATTGAAGGTGAATGAAATAAATGTATTTGCCGGTGGACCAAACGATCTTGCCCAATCCATGGGATTCCCAGGTCAACCTGACCACCCTGACTGCATTAAGGTCACCGATGAAGGAACTGAAAAAATACATGCTGCAGGCAAGTTTCGAAATGAAGACATAATGGTATCAGTAGATGCCACCATTGCCGTTCGTGACTCTGTTAGAGAAATGCTGGCAGGTGGGAGTGGAATCAGAGGGTACTAAATATGGATTGGTCTTCAAAAATATCAGAGTCCGAAAATTTTGAAACTGGCGTACGTGAATGTCTGTCTGCAATTGAAGCGGATTTAGAGGCTCAACCTCACCTACTCATAGCATTTATATCTCCAGATTTTCAAGCCTTGTACCAAGATTTACCCGGTTTAGTTTCTGAATATTTTCCTGAAACTACGCTCATAGGCTGCTCTGGTAATGGCGTGATAGGAGAAGCCATTGAAGTTGAGAATAGGCCAGAAATAGCGCTGACGGCTGCCATGATGCCTGATGTTTCGATTACCCCATTTCATATTACTGGCACTGAATTGCCGGATGGTGATCAACCACCTGAAAAATGGGAATCTCTACTAAAGGTTAAAAGAGATTCAGAACCGAAATTTATTATTCTTGCTGATCCTTTTACAGTAGAAATACAAAGTCTTATCAAGGGAATGGACTATGCCTTTCCAGACTCCACAATCATCGGTGGTATAGCTAGTGGAGGGTCCCAACCGAGAAGTAACGCCATATATTTAAACGGAACCACTGACCAAGGTGTGGCTGGTATAGCTCTAGCTGGCGACGTAGAAATAGACACTATTGTTGCCCAGGGTTGCAAACCAATAGGAAGCCTTATGAGGATAACCGGATGCGAACGAAATATACTGACCGGATTAGATGACAATAACCCTTTTACAGTTTTGTCAGAAATATACAATCAACTTTCTGAACCGGATCAACAATTATTCCAGAATTCATTGTTTTTAGGCACCGTTACCGATCCTTTTATTGACCCCCCTACCACGAAAGACTTTTTGATCCGTAATATAGTCGGTGCCAACCCCGATGAAGGAAAATTAGCAATAGGAGAAATGCTAAGAGAAGGCCAATTAGTACAATTTCATCTACGCGACTCAAATACTTCCTCAGAAAATCTAAAGATAATGTTAGAGAACTACAACAGTGACCAGTCTGAACAAAGTCAATTCGGAGCCCTGCTGTTTTCATGCCTCGGAAGAGGTGCATACCTATATGGTGAAGCTAATCACGACACCAACATGTTTAAGGAGGTTGTTGGTGAAATACCCTTAACCGGTTTTTTCTGCAATGGAGAAGTCGGTCCGGTGGGGGAATCTACCTACGTCCACGGATACACAAGTTCATTCGGAATAATAAAACCAAAGAAATTACTCTCGGACAAAACCTAAAACAACCTACTTTTCGGGTCCATCCCAAGAAAATATTGTCCTGCTGTGTCATAGTGGGACATTCTGCCTTGAATCTGTTGAGATATTACCCTAACGTCCTGCATACGCCTTTGTATTGGACTGGTTTCAAAAATAGCGGTTGCCCCACTAAGGGAATATGCCATGTCTGCCACTTTTACCGCCTCTCTAATCGCATGGGTACTGGAAAGTCTCAAATTTATTCTCGTCTCCACAGGAATCACCCTATCATTAACCGCACTTTCCCAAACAGCTTCAGAACTATCCCGAAGATACGCGTTAGCAGATCTCCATATAGCCTCTGCTTGTCCAATTTCTCTTTGTGTAAAAGGCTGCTTCATTAGTAAATCTTGTTCTTGAGGAGTCTTGGCAGATGATAATTCAATTACAGCATTTAAAGCCCCTCTAGCAACACCCAATGCGGTGGTCGCAAAACCCGAGCAAAACAAAAGACTCTTAGGAATCAAATATATTGGCCCTTCTTCCCTAGGGGGTCCACCTTCCACAAATGAATGGGATTCCGGCACAAATAAATCTTTAGCAGTGAAACTAAAACTCCCAGTTCCTCTCAATCCATTAACTTCCCAAGTATCGATAAATTCCACCTCTTCCTTTGGAATCATCATATTTCGCATCTCAGGAGATTCACCATCCTCCAGCACCCTACCTTTAACAGGAGCTAAAGCCACCACCCATTTTGCGTGACGCGAACCGGAACTGAAATTCCATCTACCATTCAATTGGTATCCGCCTTCCACTGGAACGGCGACAGGGGAAATCGGTGGTCCATTAGACAAAACAACAGTCGGGTCAGACCAAATTTCCTGAGCTAACTCCTTCGGCATAAAAGCGGATAAGGTTGACAGTACGTTATTTTGATTAAAACACCAGCCGACGCTTCCATCGGCCTCTGCAATGACTGAAACCAACTCTAAAAACTCTAGGTAATCTATTTCATAGCCCCCAACAGATTTGGGAATATAAAGCCTAAAAAGTCCCTCTTCCGCCATTTCTGATGCCAGCTGGGGAGGTATTTCTCTACCTTCAGAAATTACCCGGGAAGCATCAAGAATTTTAGGGACAAACTCTTTGGCAACATCGAGGAAGGAAAACTTCCTGTTTGGCATTGAATCAGTCTTTATCTCAACCATAAAACCTTTAAAACACAAACGATAGTGGAGTCATTATTAATTTAATCCCAAGCAATAATACCCAATTTGGCAGAGAAGATACCACTACAAAATATAATTGTAGTACCTTAGAAGAATATTTAACTATACTTATGACTTAAAACAGATGCTGGTCGAACATTCTGACTTTACATAGGGGAATCCATGATTAATCTAGAATCATTACTGCTAGAACTCTCAAATGCTCCGGGACCTTCGGGGTTCGAAAATCCAGTGCGAGAGATAATGAAAAGAGAATTATATCCATTCGTAGATTCTTTGAATACGGATGGAATGGGTTCACTTATTGGTATAAAAAATGGGTCATCTAGCTCTCTCAATATAATGCTCTCTGCTCACATGGACGAAGTCGGATTGCTTGTGAGGTTTATAACTGATGAAGGGTTTATCAAATTTCAGAACTTGGGAGGCTGGTTAGATCAAGCAATAATTGGTCAGAGATGGCAAATACTGACATCAAAACGGACTGTTTTAGGTATAACAGGAATCAAAACCCCACATGTGATGTCGACAGATGAAAGGGGAAAAGTTTTTAAAGGAGAAAACCTATTCTTGGATGTTGGTGCTCAAAATAAAGCAGATGCCGAGAACAGATTAGGGATAAAACCTGGAGATCCTATAGCACCTGTTAGTGATGCTACAAGACTAAACGATAGTGAATTCATATTAGGTAAAGCATGGGACGACAGGGCCGGCCTTGCTGTTTTAGTAGGAGTAATGGAGTCAGTCAAAGACAGCGATTTGCCTTTCAATATATGTGCGGTGGCAACTGTGCAAGAAGAAATAGGGTTACGTGGGGCACATACAAGCAGCTATGCTGTAAACCCTGATATAGGCTTAAATTTGGAATCCGGAGTGGCCGGCGACTATCCAAGTATTTCACAGTACGAGGCTCAGGAGAAACTTGGGAATGGGCCAGCAATCTTTTTACACGATTCATCTATGCTTCCGAACCTCAAACTCCGTGATTTCGTGATAGATACTGCCAAAGATTCCGACATAAATTTACAATTTAACGTTTTGAGTGGCTATGGGCAAGATGGAGCGGAGATGCAAAAATCTTTTGAGGGCGCTCCTGCAATAAATATCACTGTCCCCACAAGATATCTACATAGTCACAATTCTATAATAAGTATAAAAGATGTGGAGAAAGCCATAGGCCTTGTTGGGCAATGCATCCTGCAACTAAATCTTGAAAAAATAAAGAATTTGAAGAATTTCGATTGAACTTATATTAGATGAATCTTCAATCAACACTTATCGTCGCATTCAGCAAATTCCATTCCTTAATTCTTCGTTTGACTAGAGGAAAATTTATGGGGAGGTTGGCAGGGTTAGATATGCTCCTGCTTACGACAGTGGGAAGAAAGACAGGGAAGAAACGCTACACAACGTTACTGTTCAAAAAAATTGACGGTCATTATTACTGTGCCGGCTCCTTTGGGGGGAGTCCTAAAGCTCCTCAGTGGTACCGAAATATTTTCTCTAACCCAGATGTTGAAATTCTGGCAGAAGGCAAATTCTTGAATGCTACTGCTGTCATACTCGAGGACGATCTCAAAGCTATAGCATGGGAATCACTGATAGATATTTATCCCAATTTTCAAAAATATCAGAACAAAACTGATAGAGTAATACCAGTAATCAAATTTCAATATAATCCCAATCGAGATTGACTAGTGCTATTTGTGGAATTAACATTTATTCTACAGATTAAAAGAGTTTCTTTTTTAATACTCCTAATCTGGAGCGTAATACTTTCAAATGCGCTTGTAGCTCAGTTGGATAGAGCGCAGCCCTGCG
>DLRJ01000123.1:1184-2711 GCA_002500485.1 Dehalococcoidia bacterium UBA7891 | reverse complement strand
CTTATCACCCGTCCTGTTCGACCAACAAACATAGTATCACCCGTAAAGAGTACGGGATCAAGCTGGTAGCAGATGGAATCATGGTAATGGCCCGGTGTATGGTACGCCATAAAAGAAAGTTGTCCAATCTTGAATGTCTGATTGTGCTTGATGGACTTGAAAGGATCGCTACCAGAAATTTCATCTGTGTCTGGATGGCCCAGTACAGTCGTCTTGGGGTAAGATTGTAAATAGTGGTCGAGATGTGCAATATGATCACCATGGCTGTGGGTGATCAATATTGCCACAGGATGATCATGGATAAAAGGTGCTACTCGGTTGAACTCTATAGCTGCATCTACCAGAACCTGGGCCCCGGTTCTGCTGCAGGTAATGATGTAGGTAAAATTGTTATCATAACCACCTAAAAGGGAACGGATTGAAAAATCGGTTACTGGGTTCATGAATTATTCCCGGGGTTATATTAAAATTCTGTAATTTATGGATAGTGAACATACCACTATTGAAACATTAATCAATTGATCAAATATTAATAGGCATTCAACATGCAAAAGAAACAATTGGCATGGTATCTTATTTTTGGTGGTCTGGCAATCTTTTTACTGGAATTTGTCACCACAATCTTATCGTTCATTGGCAATCATCCATTGCTGGGGCTGGCGTGCATTGCTATTGCAGGCGGTGTATTTTTGCTTACGTTCGACACCGAATAGTAAACCTATCCTTAAACATAATTTTTCAACCAAATAAAAGGGAACTAAAAATGAAAAATGTAATGATTTCATTTATTCTATTATCAATGTTCGGGTGCGGATCCGAATCAAAGAAAAAGTCTGTTTCAACCTTATCTACATTCAAAGATTCCACTAGTTATGCCTTGGGTGCAGACCTTGGAGAAAACTTGAGGCGCCAAAATGTAGACATAGATTATGATGTGTTTATGGCTGGCTTAACAGATGGTATAGAAATACCAGAACTTGTCAAACTGGACCAGAAACAGAGACGTGCTGTTATGTCATCCCTTCAGAAAAGTATTAGGGAAAAATCAAAAGCAGAAGGGGATGTTAACATTAAAGTTGCAGATGAATTTTTAGACAAGAATAAAAAAGAAAACCCGAGTATAAAGGAAACTCCAACAGGACTGCAATACAGGGTAATCAGAGAAGGAAACGGTGATACTCCAAATAAGACAGACAAGGTGAAGGTTCATTATGCAGGCAGACTTATGGACGGATCTGAGTTTGACAGTTCAATAGAACGGGGAGAACCTGCCGAGTTCGGACTTAATCAGGTCATCAAAGGTTGGACTGAAGGTCTGCAACTAATGAAAGTAGGCTCAAAATATGAATTTTTTATTCACCCGAATATTGCCTATGGCTCACGGCCCAGGCCTAAGATCCCAGCTAATAGTTTGTTGATTTTTGAAGTTGAACTCCTGGGAATAGTTGAAAAGGGTAAAGAACAGTAATTGTAGTATAAAAATATCAATAAAAGTAGGAGAGTACCCCGGACAGGATTCGAACCTGT
>DLRJ01000123.1:0-873 GCA_002500485.1 Dehalococcoidia bacterium UBA7891 | reverse complement strand
CCCCGGACAGGATTCGAACCTGTGACCTACAGCTTAGAAGGCTGTTGCTCTATCCAGCTGAGCTACCGGGGCATATACCATAAATTCTCTTTAAATGAGATAATTTAAGTTACTGAGAACAAAAACACAGTCATTGAAAAAATCACTGAAATTTTCTCGTCGAGCGCTCGACGAGAAAAGTCTTGACAGGTACCGACGAGAAGTTGTACAATCACCGACGAGAGAGATAGAGTTTACTCTCTATCCACTACCAAAGAACAAATCAAACACTAAAATGGAGGTCTTAAATGGCTGAAGTAGTTGCCAACACTGGCGTATCAAAAGATAAAGGTTATTTATACTATCTCGGTAAAGATGGTAATGTATGGCGTTCACAAATGGCTCGTGCAGGGAAAGGCGGCGGCAATGCAGAAAAAGTTGCAGATGCTGGCGTAACACGAGAATCAGGATATCTTTACTACGTAGATAAGAATGGAAATGTTGCCCGTTCACCTATGGCTAGGGGACGCAAATAGATCCATTACCTATTTATTCTGAAAAGGCCTTCTTTTTAGAGGGCCTTTTTTTTTATAGAACAATGTATTAAGTTCCGTAAATTCTAATGGTTGATTGTACCAAAAATTCCGAGGTAACGTCGCCCTATTAAAAGAAAAAATTATGAAAAAGATAATACTATACAGTTTAGCGTTTGCAATCCTCATGCCTTTGAGGGGAGAAGGACTGCAATTGTTTGGTTCTAAGAAAAAAGCTTCTGAAAAAGAGAAAAAAAGCGAACAGCAAGCAAGCAGTCAGAGAGCTGATATGACGGAAGATTTCTCAACTACAGAGGTTGCGACCCGAAAAAACATTGAATCTGTGATCCCGGTCAAGAGA
>DLRJ01000073.1 GCA_002500485.1 Dehalococcoidia bacterium UBA7891 | reverse complement strand
GTGATCTATATTCATTTGTAATGTAGGAATCACATCCTCACATACAACAGGTTTTACTAGTTTACTTATTCCTATCGCACCGATATGCACAGGAGCCATGTTAGAAGAGGCGAAAGCTGTGACTTCTTCCCCTGGAATCATTTTCAAGGTCGATTTTCCAGTGGATTCGTAATCTAGTAATGTTAAATGATTGTGATCACTTAGGACCAAGAAATCGTATTTGTGTTTTTCGAACCACTCGCATACCTTTTCAGGAGTTTCATCTCCATCTGACTTAGTAGTGTGCGTGTGAAGATTACCTTTAAACCACTCTTTAGTAGCCATTCAAAATCCTTCTTAGTAAGTATGTGTTTTTAATTTTCAGAGATACCAATTATATGTTTTGCAGATAACAACTTTTAGGATACCGAAAATGTCCTAACCCACATTGTCATTGAAATCATGTATATTTGCATGAAATCGTGAAAAATGATTAAAGCATGGAGTACTAACTATGCCATTTGGTGGAAATGATTGGTTGGATTTGACTATCGAGGAGACCCTGGAGCCGGATTTGCCAATATGTGATCCTCATCACCATTTTTGGGATCACAGGTTAGAAAGAATCCCTTATCAAGAGTATTTGTTACCTCAACTGGTTGAGGATATAACGAGCGGACATAACGTAACTTCTACGGTATTTATTGAAGCTCGCTCTATGTATCGCCAGAACGCACCGGACCATATGAAACCTATAGGTGAAGTGGAATTTGTTCAAGGTTTGGCTGCGGCAAGTGCCAGTGGTATATACGGTGATAACAGAGCAGCCGCTGCTATCGTGGGGCATGCAAATCTTAACCTCGGTAGCGAAGTGCGGGAAGTGTTGGAGGCCTTAAAAGAGGCCAGTCCGAAAAGGTTCAGAGGTATAAGACATTCCGTTACCTGGGACCCTCATCCTGAAATAGAAAATACAGCTCTCCATAGAAGTGAAGGGCAGATGCTCACCAAAACTTTTCAGGATGGTGCCAAAGTTTTGGCTGATATGGGCCTTACTTTTGAGGCTTGGATGTACTCTCACCAACTTGGGGAGTTAGTTAATTTGGCCAAAACGGTTCCTGATCTCAAAATAATACTTAACCATGTCGGCGGTTTAGTCCTAGATGGCCCATATGAATCTATCAGGGAAGAAGTTTTAACAAATTGGAGGGACCGAATAAAAGAACTGTCAGAATGCCCTAACGTGGTTGTTAAACTTGGCGGTATTGGGATGCCCCGGACAGGATTCGACTGGCATCTGAGACAGAGACCTATCGGTTCAGAGGAATTAGCGGTCCAAATGGGACCTCTTCTAAGTTATTGTATTGAACAATTTGGGCCTGAAAGAGGTATGTTTGAAAGCAATTTTCCTGTAGACAAGGTATCTTATTCATACAATATCTTATATAACGCATTTAAAAATTTTTCCAAGGATTATTCTCCTACCGAACGCGCTTTAATGTTCCGGGATAACGCAATAGATATATATAGCGTTGACGAGAGTTTATAAAGAGGGGAATGGATTTTTTCTTTGAAGCCTCCAAGTTACTATCAAACTTACCAGACCAGTGGCAGCAATAGAGGATGTGGTAAGTAATACTGTATCGTAGCTCCACCGATCAGCTATGCTGCCTGCCACACCAGGGGCGAAGGCTGACCCCCATACACTTCCTATACCGACCATTGAAGATAATAAACCGAAGTTTACCCTGCCAAGTAGGTCGGCCGTAATAATTGGTCTCACAATGCTGAATAAACCGTAGGGTCCTCCTTGGAACATTACAAAAACCACAATAATTATTAAGGAAGCCCCACCTAAAACTAGAGCAAGACTAGATAGGCATAGGAAAATCAAACTTGTGAGGCACACTACCATCATAGATATGTTTTTTTTGATAAACGATTCTGCTGCAAAAAGAATTAGTCTAGCAATTACTTGCATTGGACCAATACATGAAGCAAAAAATACAGTGGAGGTGGCTGAAATATTTCGACTCTCCAGGAGAGGGAAGATCTGGCTGACTATCATTCCTTGATTTGAAGACATTGCGGCAAAAGTCACCAGCAGGCCCCAAAATACAGGGCTAGACAAGGTAGGTTTGATGATCTCTATCACTGAAGATGTTGATTTTTCCCCGGAATTGGATACAGTACCAACTCTGATAGATGTTCCGTACCAAAATAAAGGAGCTGAGATCAGGCAAAGTATTCCAGATAAAAGGTAAATCGTAATTTCCCAGCTGTAAAGTTCAGAAACTAAGGTACACATAGGATATGAGATTGTGCTGGCAAACCCTGCGATCAAAGTAATCATGATAATGCCGTTTTTTGCATTTCCTTGAAAGGTACGAGTTAGATACGAAAAACATGGGTCATAGAGACATCCAGCCAAGGTGCATCCAATTAAAAGCCAAATTAAATAAAATTGCCAGATCGCAGTCACAGTGGGCAAGAGTGAAAGTAAAATAGCACCTATTACGACACTAGAGGTCATAAGTTTTCGAGAATGCCCACTATCTATAATCCGCCCGGCAATGATTCCAGTTATAGCAGATGCTATAAGAGCCAATGTAAAGCCAATGGATAATTGAGAGATACTCCATCCAAATGATTCTTTCCACCGTAACAACAAAGCTGGAAAGACATAGAAGAGACAGGCCCAAGAAAGAGTCTCGGCTACAGCAAGTGACCATAATTTATTATTACGCCATGGCGGGGTATCTTTATTTACCATTGGGTCCTGCT
>DLRJ01000103.1 GCA_002500485.1 Dehalococcoidia bacterium UBA7891 | reverse complement strand
AATGGACCCAGACCTTGTGCGCCGTTCTGTGAACGAGGGATTTTCTGGGGGGGAAAAAAAACGGAACGAAATATTACAACTAGCACTATTAGACCCCTCCTTAGCTTTATTGGATGAAACAGACTCTGGGTTGGATATCGACGCTTTGAGAATTGTTTCCCATGGAGTAAATATTTTTAAAAGTCCTGAAAAGTCAGTTTTAATCGTCACCCACTACCAGCGAATTTTGGATTACATTACTCCTGATTATGTGCACGTATTGGTAGACGGTAAGATAGTCCGCTCTGGTGACAGTAGACTTGCTATGGAATTAGAAGAAAAGGGATACGATTGGGTAAAGGATGGTGCTGGTGAAGAGGTGAACCCTTAATGCAAGAAGCTAGCTTAATTGCGAATAAATATGAAGAGGATTTTGATAATCTTTCCTCCATCGGCCCTGAATGGTCATCCGATTTGAGGAATAAGGCAATGGATACGTTTCGGGAAATAGGTTTTCCGATACAAAGAAAAGGCAATGAAAAGTGGAAATACACTAACGCCAGACCGATAGTAGATGTCGAATATTCTTCGGCAAAGTTTGAAAAAATAGATTTAGATTATATTAAATCGATAGCTCCATGGCACGAATCTTGGATTAATATTCTGCTTGTTAATGGATATTATCAAGAGACTTTTTCAGATAATTTGCCCACAAATATACAAATTTCCAATATGGCCTCAAGTGACCTGGATACAAATATTTTCCGTACTGTTGGCGGTATTATGGATTATTCAGACGATGGGTTTGCCGCATTAAACACGGCATTCATGTCAGATGGAGCAATAATAACCGTTCCGGAGGGAGAGAACTCCGGAATTGCGATTAACCTCATTTTTTTCAATCAAGGTTTGTCTGACACAGTGAATCATCCTCGAGTTTTGATAACTTCGGGTGCAAACTCCACGGTAAGTGTCATTGAGAATTACGTTGGAGGTAGTAGGGATCGGACATTTACTAATTCCGTTTCTGAAATATATGTAGGTGAGAACGCAACGGTTAACCATTATCGTTTAATGAAGGAGACTGATGACACCTACGATGTTGGCTACGGCAGGGTAAGAATAGATACTGATGGAACCTTTAATTCTAGATCGTTTTTCCGTGGCTGTGGCATCGGACGTTATGACTTAAATGTGTCTATTGAAGGTGAAAATGCCTCCTGTGATTTGCAAGGTTTGTATTTCACAAATGATGCCCAGCATATGGACAATTTCATTAATATTGACCATGTACGTCCGAACTGCCAGAGCAACCTATTTTACAAAGGAATACTGGCAGGCAAATCAAGGGCGGTGTTTGGAGGCACGGTCTTGGTTAGGAAAGAAGCACAGAAGACGGAGTCCGTACAATCAGATAAAAATCTAATACTGTCACCATATGCCGAGGTTGATAGTAAGCCGGCATTGTTTATATACGCCGATGACGTCAAATGTGCCCACGGGGCTACGGCCGGAAATATTGATGCCGATACCGTTTTTTATATGAGAAGTAGAGGAATTGATCTAGAAGCTGCTAGCCGATTGATAATTTATGGATTCGCTGGGGAGATAATTGATAAGGTGGAAATACCTGAGCTGAGGTCATATCTTGTGGAATCTTTTCTTAGTTCTTTACCTAGTCATAGGTTTGAGTTTTAACGATGTATGACCTTGAAGATTTATACCAAGAAATCGTGATGGACCACAATAGGAGACCTCGTAATTTTGGAGAGATTAAAAACCCGACTAATTCTGCGGATGGATTCAATCCTTTATGTGGGGATCAAATAAAACTTCAGCTACACCTAAAAGATGGTTTAGTAGCTGATGTAGCGTTCAGTGGGGTTGGCTGTGCAATATCCAAATCTTCCGCGTCGATGATGACTGAGGAATTGAAAGGGAAGACATTAGATCACGTTGAAAACTTGTTTGGAGCATTCAGAAAAATGATTACCAGGAAACCTGGAGACTCATATGATGCGGATTTATTGGGTGACTTAGAAATTTTGCAGGGAATTTCCCGATATCCGGCGAGAATAAAATGCGCAACCCTTGCTTGGCACACTTTGCATTCAGCAATTCATGATGAAAATGAGGTCGTATCTACAAAGTAGTTCTTATTGTAGAGTGAGGTGAACTATGCATGTACCGATTAAAGTCGATTATGGTGTGAGAGCACTGGTGGATTTAGCAATATATGGATCTGACGGGAATTCATTGAGATCCTCAGACATTTCTGAGAGGACTGCGATACCAAATGCATATCTGGCTCAAGTGCTTAACTCTTTAAAAAGAGCAGGGTTTGTCAAAAGTATTAGAGGCCCGAACGGAGGCCATGAATTGGCGGTTGATCCAGACACAATACACTTGAATTCTATAATGGAAGTATTGGATAGTACGGACAATTTAGTCAATTGCATGGATGACGATAATTTCTGCGTTCATTCTCCGGCATGTGCACAGAAAGAAATATGGAGGACGGTTGAAGAAGCAATACACGGGGTTTTATTCTCAATAACCGTAGCCGATTTAGCTAGAAGAACCCAAGTCATTAAGTTGCAAATTTAAAACGATACCAAAATGTCATTTCTGCTTGGGAGTAAATTTATTTAATGTTCGATGTTGAAAAAATAAGGGGCGATTTTCCGATTCTATCTAAAAAGGTCTACGGTAACCCCTTAGTTTATCTAGATAATGCTGCGACTAGTCAAAAACCTCGCCAGGTAATCGATTCTCTAGTTGATTACTACGAAAATTATAATGCTAACGTGCACAGAGGTGTCCATACATTAAGCATGGAGGCCACAGATAGATTTGAAGAAGCAAGGGAAAAGGTGGCTAGATTTATTAATGCTGAGTCCTCTGACCTAGTTATGTGGACTAGGAATGCCTCCGAGAGTTTAAACCTCATCGCCTATTCATGGGGCGAAGATAATGTACATGAAGGGGATGAAATCTTGTTGACCCCAATGGAACATCACAGTAATTTGGTTCCATGGCAAGAACTCGCTCGGAGGAAAAATGCAGTCATTAAGTTTATACCCATGCTAGAAAACGGAACCTTAAATATGGGTGAAGTTGATGACCTAATCACAGAGAGGACGGTTCTCGTCTCGGCGGTTCATATGTCAAACGCTTTAGGCACTATTAATCCAGTGAGAGAATTGGGTGAAAAAGCCCATAGACAGGGGGCAAAAATTCTGGTTGATGGAGCCCAAAGTGTGCCTCATATGCCGACTAATGTTCAGGAATTGGATTGTGATTTTCTGGTATTTTCAGGGCATAAAATGTTGGGACCCACAGGAATAGGAGCTTTGTATGTGAAGCAGGATATATTAAATACTATGGAACCTTTCCTCACAGGAGGTGAGATGGTACTAGAGGTATCTTATCAAGAGGCATCTTGGGCAGATCTACCAATGAGATTTGAGGCCGGAACTCCTAACATAGCTGATTCTATTGGGCTTGGTTCTGCTGTCGATTATCTAAATAACCTAGGAATGGAGAATGTTAGGAAGCACGAGAAGGATTTAATCAGTTACGCATTAAATAGGTTTCAGGAGGCAGGTTTAGAAGGCATGGACCTGTTTGGGCCGGACGATCCTGAGATAAGGGGTGGAGTTTTTTCCTTTAATACGGTAGATGTTCATCCCCATGATATGGGAACATTTCTTGATAGGATGGGGATCGCTGTAAGAACAGGGCATCACTGTGCTATGCCTTTGATACGGAGTTTAGGGGTGGCAGCCACTGTAAGGGCAAGCTTTTACTTGTATAACACAGAGAGGGAAGTGGATATTTTGGTAGACGGGGTAACAGAAGCGCTGAGGTATTTCAGGGATGGATCAGAATAATATCGATGATATTTACAGGGATAGAATTATCCTGGATCATTGCAGAAACCCCCGAAACACTTCACCAATTGAGTATTTTGACCTTAAAGGAGATGCTGTAAATCCCTTTTGCGGTGACGAAATCCATTTTCAAATTGTTTTAAAGGGTGAAAATTCAATTGAACGGATTCAATTCTCTGGTGAGGGATGCGCTATAAATATGGCTTCTGGGTCATTGTTGTCAGAGGCGGTTACTGGTCTAACACTTAAAGAGGCAGGACAGTTAGCTATCCGGTTCGTAGAGTCAATGAGGAAACCTATTGGTGAAAAGGTTGAAGGGTCATTTATCGGAGAACTCTCAGCTTTGACCAGTGTTAGGAATTTCCCTGTAAGGGTGAAATGCGCCTTATTGGCATGGTCTGCTCTTGAGGATGCTATTTCAGAAAGAAAATAAATCAACGATCAAGCCACACTCTTTCCCAATGTGAATACTCCAAGCCAGAAAAGTTTGGATGCATGTTTTTTAAATCCTCAGTCCATGCCCATAGGCTTTTTTGGGTTGCAGGCATGAAGCGATATGATTTCTCCAGTAGATGTCTGTTCATTTCATTGATGATCTCAGAGCGTTTTTCAAGGTTGTATTCTTGGGATTGCTCTTCTATAAGTTCATCTAGCCTCATATCCCGGTGATTTGAGGTATTCCATTTTCCTTCACTATGAAGTACAGGGATAACAAAGCTGTTGGTCGATGATTGAGGAAATGTTGGTCCCATTAATACATCGAAATCACCCTCCCCCCAGATTTTTTCAGCATATTGCCTGCGGTTCACAAAATTAATTATTGGTTCAAACCCCACAGCTTCAAGCTGTTTGGAGGCAATTTCCGCGCTCTCCTTATACTTTGATCCGAAATCGCTTGTGGCTATCGATATCGGGATAATTTCTTTTAATGTTTCTGGGTGTTGCGAAGGGTAAAAATATGATTCCCAATCAGACCTTACGGGAATCCACGAAGAGTGATTGGTGACAAACCCTAAAGAGAAGAAAGCATAGTTATGCCAGGCTTTTTGGATAATCTCGTTAGGGTTTATCGATGATCTGGCTAAAACCCTTGTGTGAGCATCCTTAAATGGTGGTTTAGCCGTGTTAAAGGCTATTTCAAAACCGAGTCCTGGTTCTGGATTTTCAAGTGCTATGTCTAGCTCTGTTGAATAATTCTCGATGTTATAAACGTCAATCAATCCCACACTATATGCGCTTAATCGTGCTTGAGGATCTGTGATGATATGAAACTCTATAGAATCCAAATATGGAGGGTTAGGTGCTGAAAAAACATTTTCTACTGAGGAATAAGAATCATCTACAAGCTTCGACAATCTCCAAGGACCGGAACCAATAGGAGGGGCTGATTCCACTTTTCCTGGGTCGTTGATGTCTGATTTTGATAATAATTTAGATCTTCCGTCTGCCAAAGATATAAAAAAATCTGCATCCGGGACATTTAAATTTATCTGAATCTGATTTTCAGACTTTACGTCTACGCTGCGGACCATATGAAATCTGTTCGAATGTTCCTGATTCTTAGCCATTTGGCGATCTAAGCTAAATTTTATGTCTTCTGGCAACAATTGATTCATATCGTCCGCCTCTTCAGACACCCACTTGATATTTGTATCGACATCAAAAATAAAAGTTTTGTTGTCTACCATCTGCCATGAACTGCAAGCATCGCATTCAGTGGATTTAGAAGGTAATGTGATATCGGGTCCATTACTAAATTTCAAGAGTCTTTGATAAATTATTCCTATTCCCCAAGTGGAGTGTGCTCCAGAATAATTTTCATGAGGGTCTAATGAGTCAAAATAATGTTTCGAAATTAATCTTAAAGTTCCGCCTCGTTTGCCTTCAAATATCGGCGGGATTTTATTTATAGGAATGGCCGGTTCCAATGAATTATCTGGAGAGCCATTTTCTACGGATAAAGGGGTAGGGGTCACCATGTTTTGGATAGGAGAGGGTGTTGGCTTAGGACTTAGGTCTATCCCTATTGTAGGTAGGGGAGTAATAACTGCATCGACAGAAGGTTGATTCTCGAAAAATTCCTGTTCCAATTTGGATTGATCGGCACATGCAAAAGAAACAAAGCCTGCTATGAAGCCAAACGTTACTGCCAGGTGTACCAAATGTTTCATATTCAATGATTAAACTTTATGCTGATTGATGATTTAAGTATAATCAACCCCAGTAACCAATGACATTACTTTTTGATGGTCCCATATGTTGATTGACACCCATGTTCATTTAGATGCTTTTCCAGATTGTGATATTGAAGCTATCTTAGACCGAGGCCATGATGTGGGAGTCGGATTTGTCATATGCGCAGGTACGACGGTGGATTCCTCTATCCGATCCGTTGATCTCTCACGAAGGTTCCACCGGTTTTTTTCTGGGGTGGGAGTACATCCAATGGACATATCCAAGCCGTTGACTACAGGAGACTATCAAACATTAGCTGAATTAGCTTCAAATGAACCAAAGGTTATAGTGATGAGCGAAATCGGATTAGATTATATGGAAGGTATGCCCGACAGGGCGTGGCAATTTACAGCTTTCAGAGAGCAAATCAGTATAGCCAGGGCACAGAATTTACCTATCGTTTTTCATAGCCGAGAGGCTCATCAGGACTGTCTTAGAGTTTTGAAAGAAGAAAAAGGCTATGAAGTGGGTGGAATAATGCATTATTTTCAAGGCTCACTAGAGGAGGCTCATCAGGTAATAGATCTGGGCTTTTATATATCGATTGCTAGGCCAATATTTCGGTTGCCGCATCTTCAAGAAGTAGTGGCTAAAATCCCTATAGAGAACATAGTTATTGAGACGGATTCGGCGCCTCAGCCGTTTAAAAAGAATCGGGATAATTGGACAGAACCTCGTTATCTAAGGCCTATCACGGAAAAAATTGCTGAGCTCAAAGATATGGATATAGACATAGTGGAAGCATCACTGTTTCAAAATACCAAAAAATTGCTATCAAGCCAGTGGGAAATCGTCACCCAATCCGTGCCTAATTCCTAATCCAGCATAGGATTCGTGAAATATGGGCCGATAATCATCAACCAAGGAAGTAATATCCATGCCATGAACCAGCCTATTGCCGAAGGGAAAAATGCTTTAAGGAGGGTAATGTTATGAGTCGTTTTTACTCCGATGGTCACCGCGACTAACAGCCACACTAAAGTTATCAATAGTATGTAATCGCCCACTATAGGGATCGTTGCTAGAATTAATCCAACTCCAGGGCCATATGCTATGCCAGTACTACGGATAGTGTCTCTAAACTCTGCATCTCCCCCCATAAGACCGCATAATGTGTTGTTGATGAATGACCACATCATCATCCCAACAAAAATTGTGGAAAATGCCACAGCCATCATCTGAAGACGAGCAAAATCACTCTCTGGATTAATCACGGTACCTTTGTAATGCAGGTATATTGCGCTTGAAAAGGCCGCGATCGCCACCGTTCCCAAAGATTGTATGACGAGCTCTGGCCTGCTTTTAAATTCAGGGTAAATATTTTTATTTAAGATGGCGGCTTTAACGAGGTTATCTATCATAAATGGTATTTGTTATAGTACTGCCGTCTCAGGTTCCGACAAAATAGTAATAATAGTGTAAAATTCTTAAGTTCTAAATCCTAGCATAACTGGTGTAATCCTCATCGACTCATCGATCCTAACACAAGGTGCCTATTTAACAGTTATTGGTATGGGCACATCATTTCTACTACTTTTAATATTGATTACATCAATATTAGTGACTAAATACGTTTCCAATAAAATAGATCCTCCTTACGTGCCTCCTACTGAAGAACAGAAACAAGAGTTGGCGAGAAAGGCAAAGGCCGCCGCCGCCGCCTTTGCCTTTCTGTCCGCTAAAGGACGTGATCCTAAAATAGATTCGGAAGTGAAATAATGAAACCAGTCCCATCGATGGTGTATATGAATGATAGAACAACTTCTTGATTTTATAAGAACAACAGGCCTCTTCAATATGGGGTGGCGTGATGCGGTGATGATTTTTGTTGGTCTTATTTTTATATATCTCGCCATAAAAAAAGACTGGGAACCATATGAACTTTTACCGATAGGATTGGGGATAATAGCAGCAAATCTACCTCTGACTGGTTTAATCACACCACCAACTTCAGATTCTTTGAATCAAGAGGCGGGAATATTCGGTATCTTTTTTCACTACGGTTTATCTTTTTGGAATATATTGCCTCCTATTATTTTTCTAGGAATAGGGGCTTTGACAGATTTTGGCCCGGTGATAGCAAATCCTAAAACCTTACTTTTGGGCGCTGCCGCTCAAATAGGAATATTTGTCGCATTCTGGGGAGCTTTAATTTCAGGTTCTTTAGGAATGAATTTTGGAATTGAGGAGGCTGCCTCAATTGGTATCATCGGTGGAGCAGACGGCCCTACAACGATATTTCTTTCAGCACGGTTGGCACCGGAAATATTAGGTATAACGGCTGTTATAGCCTATTCTTATATGGCAGCGGTTGCATTTATACAACCCCCATTAATGAAACTGTTCACTACCAAAAAAGAGCGGCAAATAGTTATGCGACCTCTCAGAGAGGTTTCAAAGCTTGAGAAATTAATATTTCCTAATGTGGCTCTAATAGCGATAATATTGGTGGTTCCTAAATCTGCCCCATTGATTGCCATGTTCATGATAGGTAATTTGTTTCGAGAGAGTGGAGCTGTCCCTCGATTGACAAAATCTGCATCAAATGAGATTTTGAATATTGCCACGATTTTCCTAATGATTACGGTGGGTACCCAACTCACCGCTGACAGAGTTTTCGATTGGCAGACTATGGTGATATTGATTCTTGGGTTGGTAGCTTTTTCTTGTGGGACTATCGGAGGGATACTTTTTGCAAAAATCATGAACTTATTTCTCAATGAAAAGATAAATCCTCTCATTGGTTCGGCTGGTGTTTCAGCTGTACCAATGGCTGCACGTATTTCACATCACCTGGGACAACAGGCGAATCCGAATAATTTTTTGTTGCCCCATGCGATGGGCCCTAACGTGGCAGGGGTGATAGGATCTGCTGTTATAGCAGGTGTTTTTATATCATTGGTGGCCTAGTCTTATGAAAATTCGAGTCGAAGAAAAATGGTATAACATCGAGGTAGACAGCATCTCCTCTGACTCCGCAGTTGTTTTAGTTGATGGTGAACGATTTGAGGTGAAATTAGAGGATGTGGAGAAAACAGCTGAACTAACCGAGGAAATTTCCGGTCCTGTTTCCAACTCTGTTGGAATGAGAACGGACAATTACAAGGAATTCAAAAGCCCGATGCCAGGGACCATAATATCTATTTTGGTACAGACTGGGGATGATGTGTCTCAAGGTCAGGATATATGTGTTTTGGAATCGATGAAGATGCAACAAACTCTTAAATCAGATATGGCGGGCACTATTATGGGGACAAGTGTGTCTCAAGGTGATCAAATATTGGACGGAGACGTAATTTTCCTTATTAGGTAAATGCCATTAGTCGATCCCAATTAGTGCTCTAGATTTGCTAAGGATGATTCTGCAATAAGCAATTCTTCTGTTTCTCTGATGGGATGAATTAAATGAATAGCCATTTGCAACTCCTTTTTTGCCTCCACTAAGTTTCCATTCTTTTTATGTATTAAACCTAGGTACAGATGAGTCCCTCCAAGGTCTTCATCCAAAGTCAACGCTTTTTCTAGGTCTGTTTTAGCAAGTTCGTATCTCTCCAAATGGTAATAAGCTGCACCTCTAGATTTGTACGCAATGGCTAGGTCAGGCATTCTTTTAATTAGGGTGGAAAAGCTGTTAACAGATTCGATGAACTGCTCCGATCTCAATAAATTAAGGCCGCGATTATAGAGAAACAGTGCTTCTATTTCAGGGGTTGGTGATGCCGATATAGGGTTTGTTGGTGTGATAGTAGGGGTGATTTCGGTTTCTCTGGAAATTTTATTTGCTGTGGGCACCGGTTCTTGGGTAGGGACGAGTAAAGTAGCCCCATTGGAGTTATTATCACAAGATAGTAATGAGCAAACTATAATTGTCACAGCGATCAATGGCAGGTGCCTGAAATATGAAATCAAGTTTACGTTGTATTGCATAGGAAATAAAAAAAATTAGAATAGGAGGAAGTTAGTTGATTCTTATTCTATCATCTCAATGAAATTGGAGGATATGTTGATAAAAACCCTTGAAGATAAAACCCCACTAATTCACCCAACTGCTTTTGTCAGTGAAGCGGCTTATATAGTAGGTGATGTTGAAATAGGTGAAGGATCAAGTATTTGGCCCGGAACCGTTATAAGAGGCGATAGAGGTAAGGTAAAAATCGGCAAATATACAAATATTCAAGATAATTCTGTGGTGCATGGAGACGCTGACGTCGAAATCGGTGACTACGTAACTGTAGGCCATAGGGTAGTGTGTCATTCTCAATACATAGGGAATCAGTCACTGATCGGCAATGGGGCTATATTAAACGACGGGGTGATAATCGGGGAAAATAGTGTGGTTGGGTCGGGGGCTATGCTGCTAGAGAACATGGATATCCCAAAGAGGTCCATTGTTGTGGGTATGCCCGGGAGAGTTAGAGGTGAGATTAACAAAAAGCATTTAGATTTGCAGGTGGAACTTGCCGATATTTATTCCGATTTAGCCAAGCGATACAAAAACGAAGGCGCTCTTGAATAAAAGGACTGTTTCAGGGAAGAATTACGGGAGTTCCATGTTCCGGGTGAGTGATTATTGTCACTTCTGATCCATAAATGGATTTAATGTTATTTTTTGTTAACACTTCTTTAGGTGTTCCGTCTGCAGCGATAGATCCCTTCGAAAATAGAAGGATTCTATCACTGAATTGAGCCGCAATATTTAGATCGTGTATAGCCAGAACAGTGACCCCAAACTCAGATTTTTGCTCGTGTATCTTTTTTATGATTTTCATAACTTTCATTTGATGAGAAATATCTAAATTGGAAGTCGGTTCATCTAGTAGCATTATTGGTGATTGTTGGGTAATCGCCAGAGCTAACATAGCACGTTGTTTTTCCCCCCCTGAAATCTCCCCTAATTTTCTTTTGGAGAGATAATCTATTTCCGTCAAAAATATGGATTCGCGTGCTATATTAAAATCTTCTTTTGATTCCCATTGAAGTAATCCAAGGTGAGGATTACGTCCCAACATCACGAAATCTGAAATGCTAATTTCGTCTGGAAGTTTGGGATTTTGCGGGACCATTGATACCCAAATAGCTCGGTTCTTAGGTGTGAGATCGTAACTTAGCTGATCATATATATATATTTCGCCAGATGAGGGTTTTAATGTGCCGGATAGTAGTTTCAATAGGGTAGTCTTTCCAGCTCCATTCGGCCCTACTAGAGAAACTAATTCTCCTGGCTTGAAACCTGTTGTGATTTCTTGAATCACATTCATATTTCCATATTTGAATGAAACATTATGAAGATTAATAACCATCAATAGTGCTCCCTTTAGTTCTTAAAAGCACATAAACAAAAAAAGGAGACCCTACTAACGCAGTTATTATTCCAACTGGCAATTCAATGGGACTCACGATTGTTCTAGCTGTCAAATCGGCGAGAATTAGAAAAGCAGCACCTGTTAGGCCAGAAAGAGGTAGTAATGTTCGGTAATCAGTGCCCCATAAAAGCCGTATGATGTGAGGGGCTATTAACCCTACAAATCCTATCAGTCCACTAAATGAGACTGCGGCGGCTGTGACCAAGGTTGCTGATACTATCAATATACGTTTGCTCTTCTCTATGTTGACACCTAACGATTCAGCGTAATATCCCTCAAGTTGCATGGTGTTTAATATGCGGCTGTGGCTCAAAATGAAACTCACGCCTACTATCATGTAGGGCATTATTAATATTGAGTGAGACCATTGGGCCCTTATGAATCCCCCCATGAGCCAGCTGAGTAATGGCCTCAAATCAGGATCACTTCTTAACATCAGAATCCCAGTGATAGCTGTCGCAAATGCTCCAATGGCCAATCCTGCTAAAAGTAATGTCGACAAGTGGGTGTTGCCAGACTTTATGGAGATTAGGTATGCGATAAAAACGGCTGTAATTCCTCCACAAAACGAAGCTACTGGCAGGAGACTGAAGTATCCATACGTGAAGGGTATTCCTGAGAGGAAAACAATGGTAGCGCCAAGTGATGCTCCTGAGGCAACCCCGATTAAATATGGATCCGCCAAGGGGTTTTTAAATAAACCCTGGTATGTGGCCCCTGAAATGCCAAGGGATGCTCCCACGAGTAATGCAAGGACAACTCTGGGGAATCTAATGTTCCATATTATTGTGTGCCAAGCAGATGTCAGTTCCCCTGACTCGTTAAACAAATCTAATTTAGAAAATAATATTAAAAATACAGAAGTTATGGGTATATGCACTGACCCAACAGCCACACCACTAACAGCACAAATGAGTATTACAACTATCCCGAGAGTTATTTTATTCCAAGGATATTTATACGCTAATACAAGGTCTTGATTACTGGTATTAGCTGGTGATTTCATTTGAAAAGCCCAGGATAAAATTCATTTGCTAGCTCTTCTAAACCTAATATGAATCTTGGTCCAGAAATACCAAGATAATCGTCGTTTGATTTAAAAATAGATTTGTTTTTGATGGGTAACAATTCATTAAAGGCGGGATTTCGATACATTAAATCAGGAGTAGAGCTTATTATGATTTGAGGATTTCGTTCTATGATTACCTCAGGACTTAATTGCCCATAGTTATCTACGTCATGAGCAACATTTTTGAGTTTTAACAATTGAAATACACTTCCCATAAGTGTGTTGTTGCCGGGAGTCCAGAGATCTCCTACATCTTGAAAGATGGAGGGTCCAGAATGGTACGGGTCCAAAACTAATTTGATTTCGGTGATTCTTGACTCGTAGTTCTGGGCTAATATTTCTGCTTCATTCACGGCTCCAGTGATCTGACCCCATGTCCGGAAGGTGTCAGCCATTTTCATCAAGTCGGTGTCAACCGATTCTAATAAAAGTACTTTTAGGCCAGCTTCTTCCAATTCTTCTTTGAAAGTTGGATAAAATAGGAAAACTAAATCTGGGTTTAGATCAAGAATACGTTCGATATTCATATTGAATGCATCGCCGACTTTTTCAATATTCCCTACTTCCACAGGATGGGAAACCCAGCTGTGGGTTCCTATAATTCTGTGGCCCTGACCTATCGCGAAAATAGTTTCAACTGCTGCCGCATCGTAAGCGATGATACGGTCCGGAGGCTTATTGAAAATCATCTCAATCCCATCTCTAGATATTACAGTTAATGGGAATTTGGCGGTTAATTTTTTATCGGTGGGGGGTGATGGAGGCGGGAAATATTGGACGACCCTACCTTTGGGGGGGCTTTGAATTTTTATTTCTTTAGTGGTTGGTAGAGGTGTAGGGGGTGTTACCGGCGTAGATGGCAATATTTGTTTCTTAGGTTGGGTTTTTATTGGCACTGGAATGGAGGCTGGGGCCGCCGGATCGGGTTTTTTTGGTGACCCCCCCGCAGAACATGAAGCCATCCCTATTGTTAATACAAAAGCAATCAAAGTACTAAGCAAAACTCGCCGAAACAAATTATTTCCCTTTTTATTCAAAGACCTGTCTAGTTTTGGCCTTCAGCGGGAAAATAAAAAACCCACTCTTTTCTGTGTGGGCCGGTTGTCATCTCAGCCTGGCCTTTCCGCGAAGACCTAGATAGTGGCACTTAGTGGTTGACCGGACTTGCTTCTTAAAGCCTACCGTTGCGGGACAGTGTCGGATTTCGACCGACTTCCTCTTTTAAACCCTGTAGGGCACTTGCACCATTTTCATATTCTGTTTTTAACAGCTCCATCAAACCATGACCGCAATTAATTTGTCAATAATTGAGTATGAACATATTAGTCTTCTGTGGTTTACTGGGGCTCCTCTAAGGTATTAATCTCAGCGGTTAGTATGGACATTTCTGATCCGTCTTCTAAGGCAGGTGGGGGTGGTGATTCCGGAAGTTGATTCATATCAAACATTTTTTCCAGTTCTGCGACCCCTAGTTTTTCGCGACCTTCTTCGGTTATATCATACCGAGCCGGTATTAATCTTCCTATGATGACATTTTCTTTTAAGCCTGACAGAACATCTCTTTTGCCAGTCACAGCTGATTCCGTTAAAACTCTCGTTGTTTCTTGAAATGATGCGGCAGCTAGGAAGCTGTCCATATGAAGCGAAGCTCGAGTTATCCCCAAAAGTATAGGTACAGCGGTGGCAGGATCTCCTCCTTCAGCGATTATTTCACCATTCTTACCTTCGAATCCTTTTCTGTCCATCGGATCACCAGGCAGGAATTCCGTGTCTCCTGCCTCGTTGATCTGGACGCGTCTTAGCATTTGTCGAATTATAGTTTCTATGTGCTTATCATGTATGGGAACGCCTTGAGATCGGTAGACTTTTTGTACTTCTTCGATCAAGTAGGATTGGACCGATTCTCTACCTTGTATTTCTAAAATTTGTTGCGGGTTTTTTGGTCCCGAGGTAATAGCTTCTCCCGCTTCCACTTCGTCACCGTTAGTTATCTCTAGGTGAGAAGCAGCAGGTATGGCATATTCCCTCTGTTCCTCGTCTGTCCATGTAATTGTTATCGTCGCACCTTCTATTCCAACAGTTCCTGAATTACGGGCATGTATTACTGAATCATCTTCTGAATCTTTTGAAGCTGCTATTGGGGTTCCGATTATTACCGTACTGCCCTTTTTGACTAGAGGTTTATATCCCTCTAGAGCGTACTCATCCACCAATTCTTCTGCATTGATTATTCGTGCAGTTCGACCTTCTGGCGTTTCGAGTATCTCCGCTTTCCCTGAAATCTCTGATAAAACAGCTGCTCCACGCGGTGACCTCGCCTCAAACAATTCTTCTACTCTAGGTAATCCGCTAGTTATATCTGCTCCAGCCACTCCCCCAGTGTGAAAAGTTCTCATTGTCAACTGGGTACCTGGTTCTCCAATACTTTGTGCAGCTATTATCCCAACAGCATCTCCAATCATTATTGGTCGCAAATTTGCCAAAGACAGGCCATAGCACATTTTGCAAAGGCCTTTTTCAGCTTGGCAAGATAGAGGAGATCGTACTTCTACCACCGTTACCTCTAGCTCTTTTAGTATCTCTATGTCTTCTTCCTGTAACGCTTGGTCGGCTTCTATTATTATTTCACCGGTTTTAGGATTGGCCACTGGAGATGCGGTGTATCTGTATTTTATTCTGTCATAAAATAGATCCTTGAGAGTATCATCATGATAATCCTCTACCGTAATGCCTCTGCCAACTCCGCAGTCCTCCACGGTTATTATGACTTCTTGGGCTACGTCAATGAGTCTTCTAGTAAGGTAACCGCTATCTGCTGTCCTTAAGGCCGTATCTGCAAGTCCCTTTCGAGCGCCATGGGTGGATATAAAATATTCAAGTACGGTTAAACCCTCTCGAAAGTTAGATTTTATAGGTCTATCTATGATTCTCCCTCGTGGATTTGACATCAAGCCTCTCATTCCTGCCATTTGCCGGATTTGAGCTATGTTTCCCTTTGCACCAGAGTTGGCCATCATGTAAATTCCACCGTAGTTAGGCAAATCCTCAGCTATGACCTGGGTCAATTTATCGTTAGCATCGGTCCATATTCTGACTGTGGCGTTGTAACGCTCATCTTCTGTTATCAGCCCATCCATATACTGCTCTTCAAGCTGAGTTACTGCTTCTTCTGCTTCACTCACTATTTCTGACTTCTTTGGCGAAACTTTGACATCATTTATAGCTATAGAAACCCCTGATTTTGAGGAATTTCGGAATCCCAGATTCTTAATGTCGTCCAGTACCACCGCAGTTTCTTCATTACCTAGAAGTCGGAAGCAGTTGCCGGTTATCTCTTTTAGCTTATTTCTTTCAACTTCTTCGTTGACGAATGGTAGGTTATCTGGGAGCACACTGTTGAATATTATCCTGCCAACTGTGGTGTCTATTAATTCTCCGGAATTATTTCTAGCAAATATTGGGGCCCTAAGTGAAATAGCACCGACTTCGTGAGCCAAAATAGCATCTTCAAAATTACTAAACTTCTTTCCTATCCCATGCGCATTTTCATCGATAGATGTCATGTAGTAGCACCCCAGAACCATATCTAACGATGGGGTAACAATAGGTTCTCCAGAGCTTGGAGCAAGCATGTTAAACGTGCTTAACATTAATTTTCTGGCTTCCAGCACAGCGATCCTCGATAGAGGCACATGTACTGCCATCTGATCTCCGTCAAAGTCTGCATTGAAAGCTGTGCATACTAATGGGTGAACTCTTATTGCACTACCTTCAATCAACACTGGCTCAAATGCTTGTATCCCAAGCCGATGAAGGGTGGGGGCTCGGTTTAGCAATACTGGGCGATCTTTTACCACTTCCCCCAATATTTCCCAGACCTCTGATCTGTTACGTTCCGCCAACCTCTTGGCACTTCTTATGTTGTGAGCGTAGCCCTTTAGTACTAGTCGATGCATTACAAAAGGTTTAAATAGTTCTAAGGCCATGCGTCTTGGCAATCCGCATTGATGGAGTTTTAATTCTGGGCCAGCGATAATCACTGACCTTCCACTATAGTCAACTCGCTTTCCAAGCAGATTTTGTCGGAATCGACCTTGTTTCCCTCGCAACAGATCCGAAAGGGATTTGAGTTTATGATTATGACTACCAGCTACAGCTCGACCTCTTCTACCGTTGTCAATCAAGGCATCAACTGATTCCTGTAGCATGCGCTTTTCATT